>NZ_WBOF01000001.1:4267500-4625000 GCF_009569385.1 Streptomyces kaniharaensis | reverse complement strand
GACCGAGGCCGGGGATGTCAACATATCTGGCGTTGACTTTTGGCACGCTGTTGAGTTCTCAAGGAACGGACACTTCCTTCAGGCCGCCTTCCAGCGGGCCCTCCGGGCGCTTCGTTCTTTCGTGTTTCCAGCTTATCAGATGTTTTCCGCTCCGTTTTTCCGGAGTTTCATTCATCCGACTTTCCCGAACTGGTCGGGCCCACTTTCTGCGGCGGCTCCTACATTAGCGTATTCAGGCTGTCACCTGAAATTCACTCCCACCAACCGTCGACGGGAACGCCAACGAACCCAACCGAATGGGCGTTGAGGGTGAGAGTGGGACTTGCCGAGTAGGTGGCCGCTTCAGCGACTCGTTCAACACTAGGCCACTCGGACGTCATCGTCAAACGTCGGGAAACATCAAGGGCGGGATCCGGCTGGATCCCGCCCTTGGTCGACAAAGCCGCAGGTCAGCGGCGTCGGGTTTCGGTCACACCGTCGGTCATACCTGCGGTCACGCGCCGGCCGGGGCCAGCTCCGCCGCCGCCAGGTTGCGCTTGCCGCGGCGCAGCACGAGCCAGCGGCCGTGCAGCAGGTCGGCCTCGGTCGGGACCGCCTCCTCATCCGTCACCTTGACGTTGTTGAGGTAGGCGCCGCCCTCCTTGATCGTCCGGCGGGCGGCCGAACGGCTCGGCGCCAGGCCGACGGCGACCAACAGGTCGACCACCGGCTGGAGTTCGGCGACCTCGGCCTTCGGGACCTCGGCCAGCGCGGCGGCCAGGGTCGGGGCCTCGAGGTCGGCGAGGTCACCCTGGCCGAACAGCGCCTTCGACGCGGCGACCGCACGCTCGTACTGGTCGGCGCCGTGGACGAGGGTGGTGAGCTCCTCGGCGAGGGCGCGCTGGGCGAGGCGGGCGGCGGGGCGCTCGGCGGTCTCGCGCTCCAGCTCGTCGATCTCCTCCTTCGAGCGGAAGCTGAAGATCCGCAGGAAGTTGGAGACGTCCCGGTCGTCCGCGTTCAGCCAGAACTGGTAGAAGGCGTACGGGGTGGTCAGCTCGGGGTCGAGCCAGACCGTGCCGGACTCGGTCTTGCCGAACTTGGTGCCGTCGGCCTTGACGATCAGCGGCGTGGCCAGCGCGTGCACGGACTTGGCCTCGGCCTTACGGATCAGGTCCGTGCCGGCGGTGAGGTTGCCCCACTGGTCGCTGCCGCCGGTCTGCAGGGTGCAGCCGTAGCGGCGGTTCAGCTCCAGGTAGTCCATGCCCTGGAGGATCTGGTAGCTGAACTCGGTGTAGCTGATGCCCGCGTCGGAGTTGAGCCGCCGGGAGACAGCCTCCTTGGCGATCATGTTGTTGACGCGGAAGTACTTGCCCACGTCGCGCAGCAGGCTGATGGCGGACATCCCGGACGTCCAGTCCAGGTTGTTGACCATCCGTGCCGCGTAGGGGCCCTCGAAGTCGAGGAAGCGGGAGATCTGGCCCCGCAGGCGCTCGACCCAGCCGGCCACCGTCTCCGGGTCGTTGAGAACGCGCTCGGCGGTGGGCTTCGGGTCGCCGATCAGGCCCGTCGCGCCGCCGACCAGGCCGAGCGGGAGGTTCCCCGCCTGCTGGATGCGGCGCATGGTGAGGATCTGCACCAGGTTGCCGAGGTGCAGGCTGGGGGCCGTCGGGTCGAAGCCGCAATAGAACGTGACCGGGCCGTCCGCGAACGCCTTGCGCAGTGCGTCCTCGTCGGTGGACAGGGCGATCAGCCCACGCCACCGCAGCTCGTCGACGATGTCCGTCACGGTCACGCTTCTCCTTCGATCGGGCGCCCGCCCCGGTGCTGGCCCGGTTCGGTCGGGCCCGGGTCGGTACGACTCCAGCCTGATAGAGCCTACGCGGTCCCGGCCAGCGAGTTTTCCCCGAGGTTCCGCGTCGGCCCCGCGCCCGCCCGTCCTCGGGCCCCGCGCCGACACCGGAAATTCCGTTGTTCGTCGGCTATGGGCCCATTCAGAGTGGTCCCACCGCCGTGCGGCGGCAGTGACGTGTGTGGAGACGGTCGTGCCGCCGTGGCACGCCCGGGGAAAGGGTGTGCCGAGGTGCGCAACACGCTGGTTCTGAACGCGAGCTACGAGCCTTTGACAACGGTGTCGCTCCAGCGCGCCGTCGTCCTGGTGCTCCAAGACAAGGCCGTGGTGGAGCAGGCGCACCCGCTACGCACGGTCCGCGGTACGGGCATCACCGTCCCGGTGCCCCGGGTGATCAGACTGCAGCGGTACGTACGGGTGCCGTTCCGACAACAGGCGCCGTGGTCGCGGCGGGGAGTCCTGGCCCGGGACCAGCACCTGTGCGCCTACTGCGGGCGGCGGGCCACCACGGTGGACCACCTGCAGCCCCGGTCGCGCGGAGGCGAGGACAGCTGGCTGAACACGGTCGCCGCGTGCGCCGAGGACAACCAGCACAAGGCGGACCGGACGCCGGAGCAGGCCGGGATGAACCTGCTGCGCCGGCCCTTCGTGCCGACTCCGCAGGCGACCCTGATGCTGGCGCTCGGCCTGCGCGACTCGGAGGCCCGAGAGCTCGCCGACTGGCTGCCGGCCGTGCCCGCGGCCTGAGGGTGCCTCGAACCGGATCGGCGGCCGGCCTGCCCCTCGCCTCGGTCGGCCCTTCGCCTCGGTCAGCCCTTCGCCTGGTAGCCGGCCGCCGTGCCGAAGTTGGCCGAGTGCTCGGGTATCACGAGGACCTTGCCGGCGCCGATCAGCACCCGGCCGGAGATCAGCAGCGAGCCGGTGCCCTGCGGGAAGTTGCCGCCGGTCGACTCGTGGCCGCCGGTCAGCGAGAAGCGGCTGAGGTGGGCGGGCTGGTCGCGGCGTTCGTCGGCGGCGAGCACCAGGGAGCCGCCGTCGACCGCGACCGCCCGGACCGCGCCCTTCTCGGTGGCCGGGGCCTTCCAGCTCTGCTTGCCGCTGTCGAGGTCGTAGCCGACCGCGGCGACCGCTCCGCCGCCGTTCGACGGGACGAGCGTGGTGACCATCGTCCGGTCCTGGAAGAACACCCCGGGTGTGGCCGAAAACGTGCCGTGGGCGACGTCCAGCCGGCCGCCGTCGCCCACGACCGGGATCTCCGCGGCCGGGTCGCCGCCCGCGCCCCACGCGAAGACCCGGTCGTTGGCCGGCTTCTCGCCGGTGGTGAGGACGACGGCGGGCTCGGCGGAGAGCACCGTCACCGTCTTCGGCTTGTTGTTCAGGCCGCGCCACCAGCTGACCTTGCCGTCCGCGGTGTTCAGCGCGACGGCCTGGTCGGCGGGGGTCGAGTCGGCGCAGGAGGAGGCGACCAGCACGGTCTTGCCGGTGACGCCGCCGGAGAGCGTGCAGAACTTGCCCTGTCCGGTGTACTGCCAGACGTCCTTGCCGTCGGCGGCCCCCCAGGCGATCGCGCGGTCGTCGCCGACGGCTATGACCTTGTCCTCGGTGACGCCGATCCGCGCGGTGTAGGCGCCCTTGGCGTCCGAGACGCTCTTCGTCCAGGCGGTCTTGCCGGTCTTGGTGTCCACGGCCGCGACCAGCGTGCACGGGCTCTTCGGGTCGGCCTGCGGCCGGAACAGCGCCGCGCCCAGGCCGGACGGGTTCACGCCCGTCGACAGGCCGCACGGCACGGCCCCGGCGGCCGGCGGCTCGACGGACCAGACGGGCTTGCCGGCCGCGAGGTCGTACGCGCGCACGCCGGTGGCGTCGGCCCGAACCACCGCGTCGGCCAGCAGCCAGCTGCCGACCAGCGTGTCATCGCCCCCCGGCTGCCCGGCCGCCGCGGGCTGCGCGGCCCACGCCTTGGTGTGGGCGACGGTGAAGCCGGGCTCGCCGCCCCCGCCGGCCTCCGTGGACGCGCTGCCGCTTCCCTCGACGCCCACCGTCAGAGCGGCCACGACGAGCACACCGAGCGCGGCGACTCCGGCCCCGGTGCGCACCAGCAGCGCGCGCCGGCTGGGCACGTGCTCACCGGAGACGACCGCGTCGGCCGCGGCCCGGGCCTTGGCCGCGAGCGAGGAACTCCCGTTGCCGTCACCGGCACCCCGGCGGGCGCCGCCGCGGGACGAAGTGGCGGGCTCGGGGGCGGTCGGTGCCTCCGGCTCCTGCGGTACGACGGGCTCCGGTTCGGCCGGCTCGGCCTGCACGTACCCGTCGGCCGAGTACTCCGCGCCCGCCGGGACGTACAGGCCGTCCCCCGCGGGCTGCTGCGGGACGGCGTACTGCGCGTACTGCTGCTGCCCGGGGTCCGTGTACTGGTAGTACGGCTGGTGCTGCTCCTCGGCGTAGCCGCCCTGGGCGTAGCCGCCTTGCGTGTACTCGCCCTGCGCGTACCCGGTCTGGCCGTACTCGGACTGCCCGTACCCGGTCTGCCCGTACTCGGCCTGGGCCTGGCCGTAGCCGGCGGTCGTCTGCCACTGCTCCTGATACGGCTGGTGCGACTGCGGCACCTGCTGGGGCTCGTGGTACCCACCGTTCTGCCAGTCCTGCTGCTGCGCCTGGTGGTACCACGGCTGCTGGGCGTCTTCGAAGGGCTCCTGCGCCATCCGTTCCGTCCTCCCGCGCCGCCTGCACTGCGGCAGTCAGCATCTCACGCTCGCCGGAGTGCCCTGCTCCGGCCTCCGTCAGGCGGCGGACTCGGCGCGCAGGGCCTCGTCGATCCGGGCGGCCATGGTGAAGTCCAGGCCGGTGAGCCCGCCGGCGCTGTGGGTGGAGAGGACGAAGCGCAGGGTGCGCCAGCGGATGTCGATGTCGGGGTGGTGGTCCAGCGCCTCGGCCTGTTCGGCGACGGCGACGACCACCCGGACGGCTGCCGGGAAGTCGGGGGCATCGGCGGTGCGGGCGATGCTGTCGCCCTCCCGGGACCACTGCGGAAGCGCGGCCAGGGCCGCCGTGATCTCGTCCTCGCTCAGCCGTGCTCTGCTGCTCATCGAAGCGCTCCCGGTGCGTCGTCGGGTCGGGGTGCGGGTCAGGCGGCCTTCCGGCGCGGGCGGGTCACCAGCTCGCCACCGCGGTTGGGGCAGGTGGCCGCCATGGCATCGGTGCAGTCCGGGCAGAAGGTGCACTCGTAGGAACATATCGAGGCGGGGCCGTCCGCGGTGAGCGACACCTCGCAGCGCTCGCAGGTCTCGCGCATCTCCAGGGCCATGACGCGCTCCTCCACTCGGATCTTCTGACAGACGTTCAACTCATCAACAGCTTGGTGACGGCCGCCAGGCCCACCACCACGATGACCCCGCGCAGCACGGCCGGCGGAAGGCGGCGGCCGACCTTGGCGCCGAGCAGACCGCCTACCAGCGAGCCCGCCGCGATCAGCCCGGCTGCGGCCCAGTTCACCGTCGCGGTGAACAGGAAGAAGAGCGCGGCGACGGCGTTGACGGTCATGGCGAGCGCGTTCTTCACGGCGTTGATCCGCTGGAGGTCCTCCTGGAGCAGCATGCCCATCAGCGCCATCAGCAGGACGCCCTGCGCGGCGCCGAAGTACCCGCCGTAGACGCCGGTGAGGAAGACGCCGCCGAGCAGCACCAGGCTGCCGTCCGGGTCCCCGTCGGGGTGCCGGCGGGCGGCGACGGCCCTGGCCACCTTCGGCTGGATCACCACGAGGACGAGGGCCAGCAGGATCAGCACCGGGACGATCGCGTCGAAGGCGCCGCTCGGCAGGGTGATCAGCAGCATCGCGCCGACCAGACCGCCGAGCAGCGAGGCACTGCCCAGGCGCAGCAGGCGGCGGCGCTGGCCGGCCAGCTCGCGGCGGTAGCCGATCACGCCGCTGAGCGAACCCGGCACCAGGCCGAAGGAGTTGGAGACGTTGGCGGTGACCGGCGGGATGCCGACGGCGAGCAGCACCGGGAAGGTGATCAGGGTGCCGGAGCCGACGATCACGTTGATCATCCCGGCACCGACGCCCGCCACCAGGACGGCGATCGCCTCCCAGAGCGTCATGGGTCACCTCTCCTCTCGGTCCTGTCCGTCCCGTCCGAGAGGATCATGCCGGACGGTCCGCCGACCGGACCAGGGCCGACCACGATGCGAAACGTTCGTCCCGGACGCAGGGGGCCCGCCGGCGTACGTCTCGCGTACGGCGGCGGGCCCCTGGGCCGGAACGTTCAGCCGGTCACTCCGGGTCGATCTCGCGGTACTCGCGGCCCTGGTCCGCCCGGGGGCGGGCGGCGCCCTTCTCGGTGTCCACCGGGCGCGGGCCGGCCGCCGGGTCGAGCGGCACCTGGGTGGCCGACGGGGCCGAAGAAGCCGGCGCCGGAATGCTCGGGGCCGCGACCGCGCCGCCGTTCACCCCGCCGTTGCCGGTCAGGCCGTTGAACGCGCCGCCGAGGCCCTTGAGCGCGTCGCCGACCTCGCTCGGGATGATCCACAGCTTGTTGGAGTCACCCTTGGCCAGCTCGGGCAGGGTCTGCAGGTACTGGTAGGCGAGCAGCTTCTGGTCGGCGTCGCCGTCGTGGATCGCCTCGAAGACCGTCCGGATCGCCGCCGCCTCACCGTCGGCGCGCAGCACCGCGGCCTGGGCCTCACCCTCGGCCTTGAGCACCTCGGCCTGCTTCTCACCCTCGGCCTTGAGGATCTGCGCCTGGCGCTGGCCCTCGGCGGTGAGGATCGCGGCGCGCTTGTCACGGTCGGCGCGCATCTGCTTCTCCATCGAGTCCTGGATGGAGGTCGGCGGCTCGATCGCCTTCAGCTCGACGCGGTTGACCCGGATGCCCCACTTGCCGGTGGCCTCGTCCAGGACGCCGCGCAGGCCGGCGTTGATGACCTCGCGCGAGGTCAGGGTGGATTCGAGGTCCATCGAGCCGATGATGTTGCGCAGCGTGGTGACGGTCAGCTGCTCGATCGCCTGGATGTAGCTGGCGACCTCGTAGGTGGCCGCGCGGGGGTCGGTGACCTGGTAGTAGATGACGGTGTCGATGTTGACGACCAGGTTGTCCTGGGTGATCACCGGCTGGGGCGGGAACGGCACGACCTGCTCGCGCAGGTCGATCCGGTTGCGCACCCGGTCGATGAACGGGACGACGATGTTCAGGCCTGCGTTGAGCGTCCGGGTGTAGCGGCCGAAGCGCTCCACGATCGCGGCGCTGGCTTGCGGGATGACCTGGATCGTCTTGATCAGCGCGATGAAGGCCACCACGACCAGGACGACCAAAACGATAAGGACGGGTTCCACGGACTCTCCCCTAGACGACCAGGGCGGTCGCGCCCTGGATTTCGACGACGTCGACCTGCTGCCCCGGCTGGTACACGCTGCCCGGGTTGAGCGCGCGGGCCGACCAGATCTCGCCGTTCAGCTTGATCCGTCCGCCCTCCCCGTCGACGGTTTCCGCGACGACCGCGGTGGCGCCCTGGAGCGCCTCGATGCCCATCTTGATGTGCGGGCCCTTTTTGAGTTCCCGGTAGGCGATCGGGCGCAGGACGACCAACTGGGCGACCGAGACCACGACGAAGGTCAGGGTCTGCCAGACCACCCCCGCCCCGAGCCCGGCCACCCCGGCCGCGGCCAGCGCGCCGACGGCGAACATGGCGAACTCCGGCATCGCGGTGAGCACCAGCGGTATGCCGAGCCCGACGGCGGCCAGGAGCCACCACATCCAGCTGTCCACGAGTCCATCCTAGGGACGAAGGGCCTTCGTGGCGGACAGTTCCCGCAGGTCGAGGGGCGGAAACCGGTCGCGCGTGCGACCGGTTCCGGCGGCGTGCGGGACGGCGGCCTGACGGGGGCTCAGCCCAGCGGCAGACCCTGCGCCGACCAGCGGTCACCGTGGCGCTCCAGGGTCAGCGGCAGGCCGAAGCACTTCGACAGGTTCCGGGCGGTCAGCTCGGTGTCGATCGGGCCGGCGGCCAGCACCTTGCCCTGGCGGATCATCAGGACGTGGGTGAAGCCGGGGGCGATCTCCTCGACGTGGTGGGTCACCATCGCCATCGCCGGCGCGAACTCGTCCTGGGCCAGCGCGCCGAGGCGGCGGACCAGGTCCTCGCGGCCGCCGAGGTCCAGACCGGCGGCCGGCTCGTCCAGCAGCAGCAGCTCCGGGTCGGTCATCAGGGCGCGGGCGATCAGGGTGCGCTTGCGCTCGCCCTCGGACAGGGTGCCGAACTTGCGGGCGGTGAGCTTGGCCATGCCGAGGCGGTCCAGCAGCGCGAGCGCGCGGGACTCGTCCGACTGCTCGTAGGTCTCCTGCCAGCTGACCGTCATGCCGTAGGCGGCGGTCAGCACGGTCTGCAGCACCGTCTGCTCGGCCGGCAGCTTGTCGAACATCGCGGCGCCGGCCAGGCCGATCCGGGAGCGCAGTTCGAAGACGTCGACCTCGCCCAGCTTCTCGCCGAGCACCGAGACCTTGCCCGCGGTCGGGAACAGGTAGGTGGCGGCGATCTGCAGCAGGGTGGTCTTCCCGGCGCCGTTGGGGCCCAGGATGACCCAACGCTCGCCCTCGGAGATGGACCACGAGACCTGGTCGACCAGCGCGCGCCCTTCCCGGACCACGGATACGTCCACCAGCTCCAGCACGTCGCTCATGCCTACGCCTTCCCCAATACAAAATCTCGGCCGTCGGGTGCGGGCGGCGAGCCTACTCCGGCAGCCGGTGGGCACGGGTGGGTGCGCCGCACACGCATGGGCAAACCTACGCCACGCGGATGACCGCCGATTCCGTAGGCTGGCCGGATGCTCCCGACTCCTGCCGACAATCCGTACGAAGAGCCCCGCTCGGGGCGGCTGACCGCGTGGGGCAACGCCCTGCTCGCCGGACTGGTCCCGCCCGACAACGCCGCCGCGGCCGTCCTCGGCGACGACGAGAGCCATCGCGTGACCGGCCTGCCCGGGGACGCACCGGGCGAGCAGCACGGGCTCACTTGGGCCCTGGGTCGGCTTCGGGTGCTCGGCGTGCAGGGCCTGCGCCTGGCGCTGCCCTCCGCCGGACACCCCCTCGGGCTGACCGGCCCGGCGCCCTTCAACGAGCGCGCGATGGGCGCGGGCGAGGCCGTCCTCGCGGTGGGCGTGCCACTCGGGCTGGTGCCGGAGGTCGAGGTGTTCGGCCCGGCCGGGGACCGTTCGGCGACGGTGCTGTGGCGCTGCTCGGCGATCGAGGACGCACCGCCGGCGGACGTGCCGTCGCTGCACGAGGCCGAACGCGAGCTCGCCGACGGGCTGCGCGAGGCGACCGTCCTGCTCACCCGGCTCGACGTGGCCGGCGCCGGACCGGAGGCGCTGCGCTCGCTGGACGCGTACCGCCGGCGGGGCCACGCCGAACTGCTCGCCCCCGGTTACCCGCCCCGCGCCGTCCGCGTGCTGGAGTCGGCCCGCCAGGTGTCCGCCCTCCTGTCGATCGCCTCCGGCGGCCACGGCGCCGCCGTCAGCGCCTCGGAGATGGCCGCACGTCAGTCCGTCCTCGCCCCGCTGTGGCGCACCGCCCGCCGCGCCCAGGTGGCCGCCTACAACGCGCTCGTCGACGAACGCGAGGACCGCTGACGCCCGGTGGCCCTCCGGCCGCTCCGCCGGGACGAGCACCCTGCGGATGCGGCCGGGCGCACCCGGCGGGCCCGGCGTCATGCGGTGCCCGGGCCGCCTACCGCCATGGGTCGGCCGCGGCCAGCGCCATCACCTCCGCACGCTCGTACCGGCCGTCAGGCCCGCGGGTCAGGCCGCCCTTCTCCGTGACCGCCGCCAGGCGGCGGACGGACCAGCCCAGCTCCTCGGCCGCCTCCTCCGCCGACAGGCTCTCGGCCAGCCGGTGCCGCAGGGCCTCGGCGGCGGCCTCCGCCTCCGCCTCGGCCCGGCGCAGACGGTCGGTGACGACCTCCTCGACCGCGGCCTCCGGCACCGCCGCCAGGGTCTCCCGGCTGTACGTGGGATGGCCCCGGAACTCGCCGGAGGCCCGGAGTATGCCCGCCTCGGCGAGCCGCCGGACGTCCTCGGCCGCGACCGGCAGGCCGGTGGCGTGGCCCAGGACGAGGGCCGCCTTGCTCGCCCCGACCCGGGGGACGGCGCCCAGCGCGGCCGTGATCTCGGCGGCACGGGCCCGCAGCTCGGCCTCGACGGCGGCCGACCAGGCGTGGCCGTCGGTGTCGGGCTCGGGGATCAGCCCGCGCTCCCTGGCCTCGTCGAACTGCCAGCGCACCAGCCCGAGCCGGCGGCGCAGCACTTCCGGGCCGTAGGCCTCCCGCTCCCGGGCGGTCTCCCGCGCCAGCTTCGCGGCCCGCTCGGCGGCGTCAGCCGCCAGGGCGGCGCCGATCTCCGCACGGCGCTCCAGCAGCGGCTCCACCACCGCCCGGGACCACCGCCGGTCCTCGACGTCCGGTGGCGGCACCAGGCCCAGGTGCCTGGCCCGCTCGAACAGGCGGTACGTCAACTCCAGCCCGTTGGCGAGCACGACGGGCCCGTACTCACTGCGTGGCGCGTTCATCCGGCCTCCCCGAAGATCGATGTCGGCGCTCAGCCTGGCACACCGCCCTGACGGCCCGTCACCTCCGTGCGGCCCGACCCCTGCCGAACGACCCACGCACAGACCCCGCCTGACGCCCGCCCCGCCCGAATACCTGCCGAACGGCACAGCGCCCGCGAGAGCCACGTACGCCCCGAGCGCGCTACCTCTCCCGGGCCTCGCCGTGCCGGACGGCCCAGAGGGCGGCTTGCGTACGGTCCGCCAGGTCCAGCTTCATCAGGATGTTCGACACGTGCGTCTTCACCGTCTTCTCCGACAGGTTCAGGCTCCGCGCGATCTCCCGGTTCGAGCGGCCGTCGGCGATGTGCCCGAGCACCTCGCGCTCGCGCTCGGTCAGGGTGCCGCCGCGGCCCTGGGGGGCGCGGGGGCCGTCTTCGGAGAGCAGGGCCTCCGCGAGTTCGGGCTGGAGCAGGACGTGTCCGGCGTGGACCGAGCGGATGGCACCGGCCAGGGCCTCGGGATCGACGTCCTTGTACACGTACCCGGCGGCACCGGCCCGCAGGGCGGGGACCATCGTGCGGTGCTCGGTGAAGCTGGTGACGATCAGGATCCTGGCCCGGCTGCCCTCCCCCTTGAGGGTGCGCAGCGCCTCGATGCCGTCGACGCCGGGCATCTTGAGGTCCATCAGGACGACGTCGGGGTCGAGCTCCCGGGCGCGGTCGACGCCCTCCGCCCCGTCGGCGGCCTCGCCGACCACCTCGATGTCGTCCTGCACCTCCAGGAAGGTGCGCAGACCGCGCCGGACGACCTGGTGGTCGTCGACCAGCAGGACGCGGATCGGTGGCGTGCTGTCAGGCACCGGGGACCTCCATCTCGACAAGCGTCCCCCGGCCGGGGGCGGATTCCAGGGTGAGCGTGCCGCCGACGGCCGCGGCGCGGTCGCGCATCGAGGCGAGGCCGAGGTGCTTGCCGGCCCGGCGGACGGACTCCGGGTCGAAGCCGCGCCCGTCGTCGTGCACCCGCAGGACGGCCCCGCGCGCGGGCGTCCCGAGGAGGGTGACGGTGACGCGACGGGCGCCGGAGTGGCGCAGCGCGTTGTGCAGGGCCTCCTGGGCGACCCGCAGCAGCGCGGCCTCCTGGGCTGGCGGGAGGGCGCGGACGCCGTCGGCGGCGAACGCGACGTCGGCGGTGTGGGCTCGGTCGAGGACCTGGACCTGGGAGGCGAGGGTGGCGCTGAGCCCGTCCTCCTCCAGGGCGGCGGGCCGCAGTTCGACGACGACGGCGCGCAGTTCGTCGGCGGCCTCGGCGGCGAGCCGGGCGACTTCGGCGAGTTCGGCGCGGGCCCGGGCGGGGTCGCGGTCGACGAGTTTGGCGGCGGCCTTGGCGGTGAGCCGCAACGAGAAGAGCTTCTGCGAGACGGCGTCGTGCAGGTCGTGGGCGATCCGGGCCCGTTCGCCGGCGAGGGTGAGCTCGCGGCTGCGCTCGTACAGGCGGGCGTTGGACAGGGCGAGGGCGGCGTGCGCGGCGAGTATCCGCAGCAGTTCCTCGTCGTGGTCGGTGAACAGGCCGCCACCGCGCTTGTTGGCGAGGAAGATGACGCCCATCACCTGCGGTTCGTCCTCGGCGGCGTCGGTGTCGAGGATGGGCATGCCGAGGAAGGCGCCCATCTCGGGGTGGGCGGCGGGCCAGCCGCCGAACGCGGGGGCCTTGCGGACGTCGGCGAGCCGGGTGGGCCCGGTCTCGTGGAGCATCTTGGCGAGGACGCCGTGCTGTCGGGGCAGCGGGCCGATGGCGTGCCACTGCTCGTCGGTGATGCCGTCGACGACGAACTGGGCGAAGCCGCCGTGGTCGTCGGGGACGCCGAGGGCCGCGTACTCGGCGCCGAGGAGGTCGCGGGCGGAGGCGGTGATCCGGCGCAGCACCTCGCGGACCTCAAGGTGCCGGCTCATCGCGAGCAGCGCCTGGCTGACCGCCTCGATGCCGGCCAGGCAGGGTTCACAGGCGGGCAGCGGGCCGGTGTGCGGATGGACGTCGGGCCGGGCGGCAGGTTGGCCGACCGGTATCCGTCCGTCGGAGATCCGGCCGTCCGGGATCCGGCCGTCGGTGACGGGACCGACCGGCGGGCGGTGGTCCATGGGCGCGCTGGGCATACCGCCAACCTACCGCCGCCCCGCCCGCCTCCGCGTCCGTCCGCAGCCGCGCGGGACGCAGGTCCGGGGACCTAGGTCCGAGGGCCCCGGACACGCCGAGGGGCGGCCCTCCCGCGTGTGGGAGGGCCGCCCCTGGGACGGACGGTCGAAGGCCTCAGCCCTTCTGCATGACCTCGGGCTCGTGCCGGCGCTGGAGCCGCGTCACGAGGATGCCGATGACGACCGAGATCACGATCAGCACGCCCGCGTCGATGGACCACTGGGCGACGCTGTGCTTCCACAGCGGGTCGTAGTTCGGGTTCTGGAAGTCCTTGTTCCAGGGACCCAGGAGGTGCGACAGGTCGAGCGTGGTGGCGACGATGCCGGTGCCCCAGCGGGCGGGCATCAGCCAGGCGAGCTGCTCCAGGCCGGGCTTGCTGAAGATCTGGAAGAGGCAGCCGGTGAAGACGACCTGGACGATCGCGAACATGACCAGCAGCGGCATGGTCTTCTCGGCGGTCTTCACCAGCGCGGAGATCATCAGACCGAACATCATCGCGGCGAAGCTCAGCAGGATCATGCCGATGGCCATCTCGATGACCGGCAGGTTCTTCACCAGCAGGCCGCCGTGCTCGGGGAGCTTGCGCGGCAGGAAGCCGACGGCGGAGATGACCGCGCCCTGGATCACGCTGAAGAAGCCCAGCACGATGATCTTGGACATCATGTACGCCGAGCGGGAGAGGCCGGTGGCCCGTTCCCGTTCGTAGATCGCCCGTTCCTTGATCAACTCGCGGACGGAGTTGGCCGCACCGGAGAAGCAGGCGCCGATCGCCATGAGCATGATGATCGTCGCGGCCCCGTTGTTGAGACCCAGTTGCGACTTCGGATTCGGTGCGAGCCCTGGCGCGTTCGGCACCAGGACACTCACCGCGCCGATGACGGCGGGCAGGAGCACCGACAGCGCCAGGAAGCCCTTGTCCGAGGCGATGACGGACATGTAGCGGCGGATCAGCGTCCACAGCTGCGAGCCCCAGCTCTGCGGCTTCGGCGGCCTGATCGCCTCCTGGTTGATCTGGGCGTGCTGGACGTCGCCCGCCTCCACGTCGGCCGCGGAGTACTGCTGGTAGTGCACCGAGCCGCGGTAGCGGCCGGCCCAGTCGTGGTCGGGGTAGTTCTCAAAGGCCTGGAAGACGTCCGCCCAGGTCTCGTAACCGAAGAAGTGCAGCGCCTCGTCCGGCGGGCCGAAGTAGGCCACCGAGCCGCCCGGCGCCATCACCAGCAGCCGGTCGCAGAGCGCGAGTTCGGCCACCGAGTGGGTGACGACCAGGATGGTGCGGCCGTCGTCGGCGAGGCCGCGCAGCATCTGCATGACCTCGCGGTCCATGCCCGGGTCGAGGCCGGAGGTGGGCTCGTCCAGGAAGATCAGCGACGGCTTGGTGAGCAGTTCCAGGGCGACCGAGACGCGCTTCTGCTGGCCGCCCGAGAGTGCGGTGATCTTGTTGTCGGCGCGCTTGTCCAGGCGCAGCTCGTACAGCACCTCGTCGATCCGCGCCTCGCGCTCGCGGGCCTCGGTGTCGCCGGGGAAGCGCAGCCGGGCCGCGTACTTGAGGCCGGTGCGGACGGTGAGTTCCTTGTGCAGGATCTCGGACTGCGGCACCAGGCCGATGCGCGAACGGAGTTCGGCGAACTGCTTGTAGAGGTTGCGGCCGTCGTAGAGGACCTCGCCGCGGTCGGCGGGGCGGTAGCCGGTGAGGGCGCGCAGCAGCGTCGACTTGCCGGAGCCGGACGGGCCGATGACGGCGACCAGGGACTTCTCCGGCACGCTGAAGCTGACGTCGTTGAGCAGGACCTTCTTGGCGCCCTTGTGCTCGACCTCGACGGTCAGGTGGCGGGCGGAGAAGGAGACCGCGCCGGTGTCGACGAACTCCTGCAGCTGGTCGCCGACCAGGACGAACGTGGAGTGACCGACGGTCAGCCGGTCCTGCGCGCCCATCAGCTGGCGCTGCACCCGCTGGCCGTTGAGGAAGATTCCGTTGTGGCTGCCGAGGTCGACGATCTCCCAGCGGCCGTCGGGCAGCTGGCGCAGCTCGGCGTGGTGGCGGGAGACCTGGAGGTCGGAGACCACGATGTCGTTGTCGAGCGCACGGCCGATGCGCAGCGTGCGGGTCATCTCGGCCAGGCTGCGGATCATCGTCGGCTGCGCACCGCCACCGCCGTGCTGCGGAGCCTGCGAGAAGCCCTGTTGCTGCGGGAAGTCCTGGGGACCGCCCTGCTGGTGCGGGAAGGCGTTCGGCTGGCCCGCCCACGCGTCGGGCTGCTGCTGGTAGGCGGCCTGCGGCGTCCAGTCCTGCTGCGGGCCCGGCTGCTGCGGAGCCGGGGTGGCGCTGCGGCTGGTGGCGGCCTCGTGCCAGGCGGGCGCCTGCGGGGCGGCGGCCTGGGCGGGTGCGGAGAAGGCGAGCCTGGGGCCGTTCTCCGGGTTGCCGAGGTTGACGACGGCCCCCGGGAACAGCTGGGCCTGCTGGGTACGGGCACCGGCGACGTAGGTGCCGTTGGTGCTGCCGTGGTCGTCCAGCTGCCAGCCGGACCCGTTGAAGGACATGGTCCCGTGGTGCCAGGAGACGCGTGCGTCGTCGAACGGGAAGTCCGACTGCGGGTTGCGCCCGATGGTGTAGGACAGCCCCGGCTCCAGAGTCCGCTGTTGTCCGTTGATCTCAATGACGAGTTGCGGCACTGCTCGCCTGCCCCGCTCTCTCGGTCCCCCGATTGTGGCCCCCGGCCGGGGTGCTCTGTTCCTGCTAACTGACGGGGGGAATCATTCCAGCCCGCCGACCGCTGACGAAAGTCGGGCCCGGGGACTGTGACCAGGCGGCAACGATTCGCCGACCACCCGATGACCGGGGTTCGCCGCACCGCCACGGCGCCTCCCCGCCACCTGCACGTCAGCCGGTTTCCGCACACACCGTCCGGGCGTCCAGCTCGTTCCGGCCCCGCGCGTCCGCGAGGTGGGACGGGTGCCCTGCGTTCGCCGCCCGACGGGTAGCGTGGGAGACACCATGAACGCATCGCCCTTGGCCGCTGAGCCTCTCCCCGCCTCGCAGCCCCGGACCGAGGACGAGCGCACCCTGCTCGTCAAGGTGTTCGGCAAGGACCGCCCCGGCATCACCGCCGGCCTCTTCGCCACCCTGGCCGGCTTCGGCGTCGACGTGATCGACATCGAGCAGGTCGTGACCCGGGGCCGGATCACGCTGTGCGCCCTGGTCACCCCGCCCACCGAGCCCGGCGCCGAGGGCGGTCTGCGGGTCACCGTGCACCGCTGGGCGGAGGAGCAGAAGCTCCAGGCCGAGGTCATCTCCGGCATCGGCGACAACCGGCCGCGCCGGGAGGGCCGTTCGCACGTCACGGTGCTCGGCCACCCGCTGACCGCCGCCGCGGTGTCCGCGCTGACCTCCCGGATCACCGCCGCGGGCGGCAACATCGACCGTGTGTTCCGGCTCGCCAAGTACCCGGTGACGGCGGTCGAGCTGGCCGTGTCGGGTGTGGCCACCGAGGAGCTGCGGGGCGAGCTGGCCCAGGAGGCGGCCGCCCAGCGGGTGGACGTCGCGGTGGTGGCGGCCGGGCTGGAGCGCCGGGCCAAGCGCCTGGTGGTGATGGACGTGGACTCCACGCTCATCCAGGACGAGGTGATCGAGCTGTTCGCGGCCCACGCGGGCTGCGAGGAGGAGGTCGCCGAGGTGACGGCCGCGGCGATGCGCGGCGAGCTGGACTTCGCCGAGTCGCTGCGCGCCCGGGTGGCGCTGCTGGCCGGGCTGGACGCCTCCGTGACCGACAAGGTGCGTGAGGAGGTCCGTTTCACGCCGGGAGCGCGGACCCTGATCCGTACGCTCCAGCGGCTGGGCTTCCAGGTGGCGGTGGTGTCGGGCGGGTTCACCCAGGTCACCGACCATCTGGTGGAGCAGCTGGGGCTGGACTTCGCGGCGGCCAACACCCTGGAGGTGGTGGACGGCCGGTTCACCGGCCGGGTGGTCGGCGAGATCGTGGACCGGGCGGGCAAGGCCCGCTGGCTGGCCCGGTTCGCCGAGCAGGCCAGGGTGCCGCTGGAGCAGACGGTGGCGATCGGCGACGGCGCCAACGACCTGGACATGCTGAACGCGGCCGGGCTCGGGGTGGCGTTCAACGCCAAGCCGGTGGTCCGCGAGGCCGCCGACACCGCGGTGAACGTGCCGTTCCTGGACACCGTGCTGTACCTGCTGGGCATCACCCGCGAGGAGGTCGAGGCGGCGGACGCCCTGGACGGCAGCGTGACCGAGTAGGGCCCACCGACCTACGCGAGGGGCGCGCGGACCTGGTCCACACGCCCCTCACGTCTGCCGTCACGTCCGTCGTCAGTCCTGCGGCGTGTGGTACGAGACCAGCTCGGCCGCGCCCGGCTCGACGCCCTTCCACGAGCCGCTGAAGCTGAGCACCGCGATCGCCGCGGTCGGGAAGCCGCCGAGGCGCAGCCGCTCCAGCGCGTCCCGGTCGCCCGCGTCCCCGGCGAGGATCTGCGTCAGGCCCAGCACGCCGGGGTTGTGCCCGACCACCACCACGTCCGCGTACTCCTCCGAGGTCTCCTGGAGGACGGCGATGATCTCCCCCGGGCTGGCCTCGTAGATCCGGTCCTCGTAGACGGTCCTGCGGGCGCGCTTGGGCAGCTCGTGCGCGGCCAGCTTCCACGTCTCGCGGGCGCGCAGGGCTGTGGAGCAGAGCACGTAGTCGGGGTTGATGCCGGAGTCGGCGAGCCAGCGGCCGGCGTCCGGGGCCTGGTGACGGCCCCGGTCGGCCAGCGGCCGATCATGGTCGTCGACGCCGTTCGGCCAGTCGGCCTTGGCATGACGGAGAACGATGATCCTGCGGGGCGTGTCGGCGCTCATATCCAGCAAGCTTGGCAGAAAAGCCGCTGCGGGGCGCGACGCTCCCGGTCGCCGCCACCCCCAGGGGTGGCGGGTGCCATCATGCGCCGTTCACCCGGGCTTCACCCGGTGTACGGCGTCAGTGTGTACGGCGTCAGTGCGGAGTGAGCGGGGCCGGGTCAGCCCATGGCCGAGGCGGCGGAGGCGATGATCGCCACCAGCACCACGATGGCGGCGATCGCCAGGGCGATCCGGCCGAGCTGCTTGCGGCCGTCGGTGGGGTTCGGTTCGAGAACGGGCATGTCCGGAATTCTCCCATCCCGAACACGCCCGTTTGCGTCCGGCCCCGCGTGCTTGGCGAGCCCTTGACCAAGACCGACCGCTCAGGCCTCGACCTCGGCCGGCTTCGGGCGCACGGCCTCGTCCTCGATGTGCCGGGCCATCGCGGCCCGCAGGCCGAACAGCATCTGCGGCACCAGCAGCAGGGCGAGGAACCCGAGCGGCCCGTACCACTCGCCCGTCACCTGGTAGATCCGGCCGATCAGGATCGGCCCGGGGATGGAGATCAGGTAGCCGACGCCCTGGGCGAAGGCGGACAGCTGCACCACCCCGCCCGCCGTCCGGGCGCGCAGCCCGATCATCGTCAGCACCAGCGGGAAGGCGCAGTTGGACAGGCCGACCAGGATGGCCCAGACCCACGACAGCGTGGCGGGGGCCAGCGCGAGGCCCGCGTACCCGGCGATGCCGCAGGAGCCCAGCACGAGGACGAACAGCCGCTGGTCCCCGCGGCGGGCGGCCAGGTTGGGCAGCACGAAGGAGACCGGCACGCCGATCACCATGGTCAGCGCGAGCAGCACCCCGGAGGTGCCCTTGTCGACGCCGGAGTCCTGGAAGATCTTCGGCAGCCAGCCCATCGCCACGTAGGCCCCGGTGGCCTGGAGGCCGAAGAAGCAGGCCATGGCCCAGGCCGTGCGGCTGCGGGTGATCGGCAGCCGGTCGGCGGCGGGGCCGCCGGCCCGGTCCCCGCGCTCGCGCTTGACCAGCGCGATCATCACCCAGAGCACCAGCGCCAGCGCGCCGAGAGCGGCCCAGATGCCCAGGCCGTAGCGCCAGTCGCCGCCGAGCGCGCCGGTCAGCGGCACGGTGACGGCGGCGGCCAGCGAGGTGCCGGCCGACAGGGCCATGGAGTACAGGCCGATCATCGGACCGACCCGGTCCGGGAAGTAGCGCTTGATCACCACCGGGATCAGCACGTTGGAGACCGCCACCCCGGCCAGTGCGAGCGCGGTGAGCAGCAGGAACACCGCGGTGCCGCCGGCGAAGGACCGGGCCAGCACGCCCGCGGTGATCGCACCCATTCCCGCGGTGACCACCGCGATCGGGCCGACCCGCCGGGCCATCGCGGGCGCGGCGAATCCGAACAGGCCGAAGCACAGCGAGGGGACGGCGGTGAGCAGCCCGGCCACGGTCGGGTTCATCCCGAGGCCGGCGCGGACCTGGTCGAGCAGCGGCCCGAGGCTGGTTACGACGGGGCGCAGGTTGAACGCGGCGACGGCGATCGTGACGGCGAACAGCCATCCGGAGTACGTGCCGGACGCCGGGGAGGGCCGCTCGGTCTGCGACCGGGCCCCGGTTCGTGGGGAGGCGGTGGTGTCTGCTGCGGGAGGCATGGGCGCCATCATAGAATGATGGGATGAATTGACGCACCTCGAAATTGGCATGATGGGCCGACCGTTCATCCACCGGCCGCTTCCATCCCGGAGCCCGCTGCCCGCCGACCCGTAGCCGCAAGGAGTCCCCGTGGCGCTGTCCTCGCCGAGGCGCACCCCGCTGTCCGACCAGGTGATCGCGCAGCTGCGCGCCCAGATCACCTCCGGCGAGTGGCCCGTCGGCTCGCGCATCCCGACCGAGGCCGCGCTGGTCGAACAGCTCGGCGTCGCGCGCAACACCGTCCGCGAGGCCGTCCGCGCCCTGGCCCACAACGGACTGCTCGACATCCGGCAGGGTTCCGGCACCTACGTCCTCGCCACCAGCGAGCTGGCCGGCGTCATGCACCGCCGCTTCGCCGACGCCGACCACGCGCAGGTCGCCGAGCTGCGGGCGGCCCTGGAGAGCTCCGCCGCCGGTCTGGCCGCCGTCCGCCGCACCCGCCGCGACCTCGACCTGCTGGACGCCGCGCTGGCCCGTCGCGAGGCCGCCTGGCAGTCCGGCGACACCGAGGACTTCGTCCAGGCGGACGCCGCGTTCCACCAGGCCGTGGTCGCCGCCGCGCACAACGACGTCCTCGCCGCCGTCTACGCCGACCTCGGCGAGGTGACCCGCGCCCACCTGCGGCACGACGTCGGCCCCGAGCTGATCGCCGAGCGCTACCTCGGCCACGACACCATCGTGGACGCCATCCGGGCCGGCGACGCCGCACGCGCCTCCGTCGAGGCCGGCCGCGCGATCGGCGCCTGCTCCCCGACCGAGGCCTGACCCCGCAAAACGCCGCTGCCCGGCACCCCCTTCGAGGGAGTGCCGGGCAGCGGCGTCGGGCTGATCAGGCGCCGATGGCGTGCAGACCGCCGTCGACGTGGACGATCTCGCCGGTCGTCTTCGGGAACCAGTCCGACAGCAGAGCGACGACGCCGCGGCCGGCCGGCTCCGGGTCGCTCAGGTCCCACTTCAGCGGGGAGCGGCTGTCCCAGGTGGCGGCGAGGTCCGGGAAGCCCGGGATGGACTTGGCGGCCATCGAGCCGATCGGGCCCGCCGAGATCAGGTTGCAGCGGATATTCCGCTCGCCCAGGTAGCGCGCCAGGTAGCGGTTGGTCGACTCCAGGGCGGCCTTGGCCGGGCCCATCCAGTCGTACTGCGGCCAGGCGAACTGCGCGTCGAAGGTCAGGCCGACGACCGAGCCGCCGTCCTGCATCAGCGGCAGCAGCGCCATGGTCAGCGACTTCAGCGAGAACGCCGAGACCTGCATCGCGGTGGCCACGGACTCCCACGGGGTGTCCAGGAAGTTGCCGCCCAGGGCGTCCTGCGGGGCGAAGCCGATCGAGTGGACGATGCCGTCCAGCGTCGGCAGGTGCTCGCGGACCTGGTCGGCGATGCCGGCCAGCTGCTCCTCGCTGGAGACGTCCAGCTCCAGCACCTTGACCGGCTTCGGCAGCTTCTTGGCGATGCGCTCGGTCAGGCTCGGCCGCGGGAAGGCGGTGAGGATGATCTCCGCGCCCTGCTCCTGGGCGAGCTTGGCGGTGTGGAAGGCGATGGAGGACTCCATCAGCACACCGGTGATCAGGATCCGCTTGCCCTCAAGGATTCCACTCATGATCAGTGACCCATGCCCAATCCGCCGTCGACGGGAATGACGGCTCCGGTGATGTACGCGGCCTCGTCCGAACCGAGGAACCGCACGGTGGAGGCGACCTCGGCGGGCGCTGCGTAGCGGCCCAGCGGCACGCCCGAGACGATCTCCGCACGGCGCTCGTCGCTGAGCACCGCGGTCATGTCGGTGTCGACGAAGCCGGGGGCCACCACGTTGACGGTGATGTTGCGCGGGCCGAGCTCGCGCGCCAGCGACCGGGCGAAGCCGACCAGGCCCGCCTTGGACGCCGCGTAGTTGGCCTGGCCCGGCGAGCCGGAGAGGCCGACCACGGACGAGATCAGGATCACGCGACCCTTGCGCGCGCGCATCATCAGCTTGGAGGCGCGCTTGACCACCCGGAAGGTGCCGGTCAGGTTGGTGTCCAGGACGGAGGTGAAGTCCTCCTCGGACATGCGCAGCAGCAGGGTGTCGTTGGTGATGCCCGCGTTCGCGACCAGCACCTCGACCCCGCCGTGCTTGGCCTCGATCTCGGTGAAGGCGGCGTCCACCTGCGCGGCGTCGGTGATGTCGCAGCGCACCGCGAGGGCGTCATACTTCGCCAGGGCCTCGGGCAGCTCGCCCGAGCGGCTGGTGATGGCGACCTTGTCACCCGCCTCGGCGAAGGCCAGGGCGATCGCGAGGCCGATGCCCCGGTTTCCTCCGGTGACGAGAACCGAGCGGCTCAACGATCCACCTCTCTCCGTTGGGGTGCGCGTACGGCGGGATGCGCACGCAGTGTGACGGTATCGGTCGGTCGGCGGTGTCGACGAATCGTTCTCCCACAGCGCCTCACCGAAGGTTCTGTGGCAATCCGACAATCCTTACCCTGGCCTGCCCCGTAGCTCGCTGCGCACCGCACCGGAGGCAGGCCCTCGGCACCCGGAGCACCCCGGACGGGAACACCCGGGCCGGTGCGCCCGTTGCCCCCGTGGTGCGGGCCGACCCGGGGCCGGCCGTACCCTCTTCCCCGAACAGTCCCGGCGAGGAACGAAGGCAGGGCGCATGACCAAGGCACGGCCCGGGAGCACCCACCGGCGCGGACGACTGCTGGCCCTGACCGCCCTGGCGGCCGCCGCGGGAGCCGCCGCCTGGTCGCTGCGCGACCTGCCCGCCGCGTTCGGGCGGCGGCCGGACGGCGAGCGCGAGGAGCGGGTGCGCAACTCGCCGCAGTACCGCGACGGCGTCTTCCACAACGCGCCCTCCACCCTCGCCCGGGCCACGACCACCCCGGACTTCGACCGCGACACCGTCCGCCGGATGCTCTTCCAGCGTGAGGGCCGCGTCCCCGCGCACCCGGTGCCCACCGTCCGCCCGGCCGGCGGTCCGCGCCCGGCCGCCGAGGGCGTCGAGATCACCTGGTACGGGCACGCCTCCGCGCTGGTGGAGATCGAGGGCTCGCGCGTCCTGCTGGACCCGATCTGGAGCGAGCGCTGCTCCCCCGCCGCGCACGTCGGCCCCAAGCGGCTGCACCCGGTGCCGGTGGAGCTGGAGGAGCTGCCGCAGGTCGACGCGGTGCTGATCTCGCACGACCACTACGACCACCTGGACATGGCGACGGTCAAGCGCCTGGTGCGCACCCAGTCCGCGCCGTTCGCGGTGCCGCTCGGCATCGGCGGCCACCTGCGCCGCTGGGGCGTCCCCGAGCACCGGATCATCGAGCTGGACTGGGACGAGACCTGCACGCTCGGCGAGCTGGTGCTCACGCTGACGTCGGCGCACCACTTCTCCGGCCGCGGCCTGGCCCGCAACACCACCCTCTGGGGCTCCTGGGTGATAGCCGGCCCCACCCGCAAGGTCTTCTACACCGGCGACTCCGGCTACTTCGAGGGCTACACCAGGATCGGCGAGCAGCACGGCCCGTTCGACGCCGCCCTCGTCCAGATCGGCGCGTACGACGCGGCCTGGGCCGACATCCACATGACCCCCGAGGACGCCGTCCTCGCCCACCGGGACCTCAAGGCAGGCCTGCTGGTGCCGGTGCACTGGTGCACCTTCAACCTGGGCCTGCACCCGTGGGCCGAGCCGGTCGAGCGTCTGCTGAAGGAGGCCAAGGTGCAGGCCGTCCCGCTGGCGGTGCCGCGCCCCGGCGAGCGGGTCGACGTCGACAACCCGCCGGAGCTGGACGGCTGGTGGGAGACCATCGCCTGAACGCCGCGTCAAAACGGCGGCGCACCGGCCGAAATGAGCTGGCCGAAAGTGCGTGGACGGGCAATGATGCGGTGCGGGCGCCCCTGTGCGGCGCCGCACCGCCACCCCCCGCGACCAGGGAGCTCGCTTGCCTCCGATCCCTCCGGCCGACGGCGCCGAGCCCGCCCACGCCGTCGACCCGCTGTTCCTCGCCCTCCCGCTGCGCACCCTCGCCGACGCCGCCCTCACCCGGGCCCGTGAACTCGGCGTCAGCCACGCCGACTTCCGCCTGGAGCGGGTCCGCAGCGCCTCGTGGCGGCTGCGCGACGCCCGCCCGGCCGGCACCTCCGACAGCGTGCAGCTCGGCTTCGCCGTCCGGGTCCTGCTGGACGGCGCCTGGGGCTTCGCCGCCGGAGTCGACCTGACCACCGAGGCCGCGGCGAGGGTCGCCGAGCAGGCCGTCGCGGTGGCCCGCCTGGCCGGCGGGATCAGCCGGGCCGCCGGCTCCACCGAGCGGGTCGAGCTGGCCGACGAGCCGGTCCACCGGGACGTCACCTGGGTCTCCTCGTACGACGTGAACCCCTTCGAGGTGCCGGACGCCGAGAAGACCGCCCTGCTCGCCGACCGGAGCTCGCGGCTGCTCGCCGCCGAGGGCGTCTCGCACGTCCTGGCGAGCCTGATGACCGTCCAGGAGAACAAGTTCTACGCGGACACCGCGGGCACCGTCACCACCCAGCAGCGGATCCGGCTGCACTCGGATCTGGAGGCCACCTCGGTCGACGAGCGCACGGGCGCCTTCGACTCGATGCGCACCCTGGCCCCGCCGGTCGGCCGCGGCTTCGAGTACGTGCGCGGCACTGGCTGGGACTGGGACGCCGAACTCGCCGAACTGCCCGTCCTGCTGGCCGAGAAGATGCAGGCGCCGAGCGTCGAGGCCGGCCGCTACGACCTGGTCATCGACCCGTCCAACCTCTGGCTGACCATCCACGAGTCGATCGGGCACGCCACCGAGCTGGACCGCGCGCTCGGCTACGAGGCCGCCTACGCCGGCACCTCCTTCGCCACCTTCGACAAGCTCGGCTCGCTGAAGTACGGCTCCGGGCTGATGAACGTCACCGGCGACCGCACCGCCGAGCACGGCCTGTCCACCATCGGGTACGACGACGAGGGCGTCGCCACCCAGTCCTGGGACCTGGTCAGGGACGGCGTGCTGGTCGGCTACCAGCTCGACCGCGGCATGGCGAAGCTGAAGGGCTTCGACCGTTCCAACGGCTGCGCCTTCGCGGACTCCCCCGCGCACGTCCCGGTGCAGCGGATGGCCAACGTCTCGCTCCAGCCGGTCGCCGGCGGCCCCGACACCGAGGGCCTGTTCGCCGGGGTGGAGAACGGCCTGTACATCGTCGGCGACCGTTCGTGGTCGATCGACATGCAGAGGTACAACTTCCAGTTCACCGGCCAGCGCGCCTACGCCATCAGGAACGGCGAACTCGCGGGCCAGGTCAAGGACTTCGCCTACCAGGCGACCACCACCGACTTCTGGGGCTCGATGGCGGCGGTCGGCGGCCCGCAGACCTACGTCCTCGGCGGCGCCTTCAACTGCGGCAAGGCGCAGCCCGGCCAGGTCGCGGCGGTCAGCCACGGCTGCCCGTCGGCGCTGTTCCGCAACGTCAACGTGCTCAACACCCAGCAGGAGGCGGGTCACTGATGACCGGGATGCAGCCCCACGAACTCGTCGAGCTGGCGCTCGGCCTCTCCCGCGCCGACGGCTGCGTGGTGATCGCCGACGAGGAGTCCACCGCCAACCTGCGCTGGGCCGGCAACTCGCTGACCACCAACGGCGTCACCCGCGGCCGCCGCCTCACCGTGATCGCCACCCTGGACGGCGCAGAGGGCACCGCCTCCGGCGTGGTCTCCCGCGAGGCCGTCACCCCGAACGAGGTGGAGGGTCTCGTCCGGGCCGCCGAGGAGGCCGCCCGCGCGGCCGGCCCGGCCGAGGACGCCCAGCCCCTGGTCGCCGGGCAGCCGTCCTCGCCGCACTTCACGCAGCCGCCCGCCGAGACCTCCATCGAGGTCTTCGACGACTTCGGCCCCGCCCTCGGCGAGGCCTTCGCACGGGCCGCCGCGCAGAACGAGCTGCTGTACGGCTTCGCCCGGCACGAGCTCGTCTGCAGCTACCTGGGCACCTCCACCGGCCTGCGGCTGCGCCACGACCAGTCGACCGGCATGGTCGAGATCAACGCCAAGACCGCCGACCTGTCCGGCTCCGCCTGGGTCGGTGCCGCCACCCGGGACTTCTCCGACGTGGACGTCGCCGCCCTGCACGCCGAGCTGACCAAGCGGCTCGGCTGGGGCGCCCGCAAGGTGGACCTGCCTGCCGGCCGGTACGAGACTCTGCTGCCGCCCTCCGCCATCGCCGACCTCATGGTCTACCTGCACTGGTCCTCCGGCGGCCGGGACGCCCACGAGGGCCGTACCGTCTTCTCCAAGCCGGGCGGGGGCACCCGCGTCGGCGACAAGCTCGGCGGGCTGCCGCTGACGCTGCGCGCCGACCCGCGCGAACCCGGCCTGGAGGCCGCGCCGTTCGTCCTCGCGCACGCCACCGGCGGGGACCTCTCGGTGTTCGACAACGGCCTGCCGATCACCGCCACCGAGTGGATCCGCGAGGGCGTGCTCACCAACCTGGTCACCAGCCGCCACGCCGCCGGCCTCACCGGCCTGCCGCTGCGCCCGGCCGTCGACAACCTGGTGCTGGAGACGGCCGACCAGGAGTCCGCGCCGACCCTGGACGAGATGATCGCCCGCACCGAGCGCGGCCTGCTGCTGACCTGCCTCTGGTACATCCGTGAGGTGGACCCGGCGACGCTGCTGCTCACCGGCCTCACCCGGGACGGCGTCTACCTGGTCGAGAACGGCGAGGTGGTCGGCGCGGTGAACAACTTCCGGTTCAACGAGTCCCCGGTCGACCTGCTCGGCCGGATCACCGAGGCGGGCCGCACCGAACGCTGCCTGCCGCGCGAGTGGAGCGACTACTTCACCCGCACCGCGATGCCACCCGTGCGTGTCGCGGACTTCAACATGAGTTCGGTCAGCCAGGCCTCATAGCCGCTGACCTACGGGGGATACGAGAGACATGATGGACGAGAAGCGGCTGGTCAAGACCAGCAAGATGCTGTCGCGCATCCTGCGGCACGAGCCCGAGCGGGTGGGGATCACCCTCGACGGGGCCGGCTGGGTCCGGATCGACGCGCTCCTCGCCGCGCTCGCGGCGAAGGGCAACCGGCTGACCAGGGCCGATCTGGACCACGTGGTGGCCACCAACAACAAGCGCCGCTTCGGCTACTCCGCGGACGGTCTCTCGATCCGCGCCAACCAGGGCCACACGGTGGCGGTCGACCTCGGCCTGACCGCCACCGTGCCGCCCCCGGTGCTCTACCACGGCACCGCCGACCGCCACCTGGCGTCGATCTTCCGCGAGGGTCTGCTCCCGATGGCCCGCCAGGACGTCCACCTCTCGGCGGACACCGAGACCGCGGTGCGGGTGGGTGCCCGGCACGGCCGCCCGGTCGTGCTGACCGTGAACGCCGCCGCGATGGCAGCGGCCGGCCACGAGTTCCGGATCAGCGAGAACGGCGTCTGGCTCACCGAGGCCGTCCCTCCGCAGTACCTCTCTCGGCGGCCCTGAGGCCGGCTGCCGTCCCCCGTCTGCACGCGTCCTCCCGCCCCGGTCTCGTCGCGGGCCGGGCCGCGGCGTACGGTGAACTGGCCGCGCCGTGAGACGCGCGGGGTGCTGGGACGAGGGCGGTAGGACATGCGCAAGAGCGCCGGCGATGAACAGGTCTTCCGGATCACGGGAGCGCGGAGCAGCCTCACCGAGGACGTCCGCGGACGGCAGCGCCGCTATGTGATCTCGATGCTGCTGCGGACGGTCTGCGTGCTGCTCGCGGTGGTGCTGTGGGACGTGCAGCGCTGGCTCGCCATAGCGGCACTGGCGGCCGGCGTGCTGTTGCCGTACTTCGCGGTGCTGATCGCCAACGCGGGCCGGGAGCGGGCGCCGGGCCTGCCGAGCACCTTCGACATCCCGCTCGACACCCCGCTGATGCTCGGCCCCGGTGGTACGGGTGGGGCGGGCGCGGCTGCTGGTGCGGCAGGGACGAAGACCGCCAACACCGATTCTTCACAGAGCCCGAACTGACTGCCTGGATTGCCCGCCTTCATGGCGATTTGACCGGGGGAAAGCTCAAAACAAGCTCAGATTAATCATGCAAGACCTCCCCATCCGAGGGTCCGGGCGTGACATACTGCGTACGCGCTCCGCATCCCCCGTCGGAGCGACGGACCGACGCCGGGCGGCTCCCCCCGTGGCTGCCCGGCGTCGCCATGCCCGGATCCGGACGGCCGGAGAAGCGGCGGGCGACCGCGGCGTGACGTACCGCGCGTGAAAGACTGGCGGTGCAGACCACCCGCCAATCGCTGAGGACGGCCCGATGGACACCCCGCAGACGCCGATCTGCTCCGCCAAGGGCTGCCGGGCGGACGCCCGCTGGGTGCTGGTGTGGAACAACCCCAAGCTGCACACCCCGGACCGCCGCAAGACCTGGCTCGCCTGCGACGAGCACCGCGAGCACCTGTCCCAGTTCCTGGGCGTGCGCGGCTTCCTCAAGGAGGTCGTCGCCTTCGCCGACTGGACCCCGCAGACCGCCGAGGCCTAACCGCCGATCGCCGACATCGGCCGCTCGGGCTGGTGGAACGCCGGATCGTCGATCCCGGCCCCGGCCTTCTTGCCCCACATCGCCGCGCGCCACAGTGCGCCGATCTCGGCGTCGTCCGCGCCCGAGCGCAGGGCGCTGCGCAGGTCCGTCTCGCCGGTCGCGAACAGGCAGTTGCGCACCTGCCCGTCGGCGGTCAGCCGGGTGCGGTCGCAGGCCCGGCAGAACGGCCGGGTGACGGAGGCGATCACGCCGACCCGGGCCGGCCCGCCGTCCACCAGCCAGCGCTCCGCGGGCGCCGCGCCCCGGCGGGCGGACGGCTCCGGGGTGAGCGTGAAGCGCGTGGCGAGCCGCTCCAGGATCTCACCGGCGGTGATCATCTCGGAGCGGTCCCAGCCGTGCTGGGCGTCCAGCGGCATCTGCTCGATGAACCGCAGCTCGTAGCCGTGCTCCAGGCACCAGGCGAGCAGGTCGGGCGCCTCGTGGTCGTTGACCCCGCGCATCAGCACCGCGTTCAGCTTCACCGGCGCCAGCCCGGCGGCCTCGGCGGCGGCCAGCCCGTCCAGGACGTCCTGGTGGCGCCGCCGGCGGGTGAGGGTGTGGAACACCTCGGGGTCGAGGGTGTCCAGGGAGACGTTGACCCGGTCGAGCCCGGCCTCGCGCAGCGCCGTCGCCGTCCGGGCCAGGCCTATGCCGTTGGTGGTGAGGGACAGCTCGGGGCGCGGTTCGAGCTCGGCGCAGGCGGCGACGATCGCGACCAGCCCGGGGCGCAGCAGCGGCTCACCGCCGGTGAAGCGCACCTCGCGCACGCCCAGGTCGCGCACCGCGACGGTGACCAGCCGGACGATCTCCTCGTCGGTGAGCAGGTCGGGCTTGCCGAGCCACTGCAGCCCCTCCTCCGGCATGCAGTAGGTGCAGCGCAGGTTGCACCGGTCCGTGAGGGAGACGCGCAGGTCGACGGCCTGTCGTCCGAACGTGTCGAGCAGCACGGCGGTCCCTTCACCAGAAATGCGGCCGGCCCGGCCCACCGTCACGGCGGGGCCGGGCCAGCATAGTCATCGCCGGATGATCAGTGGGCGCCCAGTCCGGTGAGTGAGCGGACCTCCAGTTCAGCGTACTTCGCCGGGTCGGGGCGGTCCTTCGACAGCAGGGTGGCGATCCACCCGGCCAGGAAGCCGATCGGGATGGAGACCAGACCGGGGTTCTCCAGCGGGAACCAGTGGAAGTCGGCGTCCGGGAAGAGCGAGGTCTTCCCGCCGGAGACCACCGGGGAGAAGACCACCAGCACCACCGAGCTGATCAGGCCGGCGTAGACCGAGCTGACCGCGCCGGTGGTGGTGAAGCGCTTCCAGAACAGCGAGTAGAGCAGGGTGGGCAGGTTGGCCGAGGCGGCCACCGCGAAGGCCAGGGCGACCAGGGCCGCGGTGTTGAGCTTGCCCGCGAAGAGGCTGAGCACGATGGCGACCGCGCCGATCGCCACAGCGGCCCACTTCGCCGAGAGCACCTCCTCCTTCTCGGTGGCCCTGCCGCGCCGGATCACGTTGGCGTACAGGTCGTGCGCGAAGGAGGCCGAGGAGGCCAAGGTGAGTCCGGCGACCACGGCGAGGATGGTGGCGAAGGCGACCGCGGAGATCACGGCGAGCAGGATCGCGCCGCCGGTGGAGCCCGCGCCGCCGCCGAGTTCCTCGGCCAGCTGCGGGGCGGCGGTGTTGCCGGCGGCGTTGGCCGCCTTGATCGCCTTGGGGCCGACCAGTGCCGCCGCGCCGAAGCCGAGCGCCAGGGTCATCAGGTAGAAGCCGCCTATGATGCCGATCGCCCAGAGCACCGACTTCCGGGCCGCCTTGGCGGTGGGCACGGTGTAGAAGCGGACCAGGATGTGCGGCAGGCCGGCGGTGCCGAGCACCAGCGCGATCCCGAGGCTGATGAAGTCGAGCTTGCTGGTGTTGCTGACGCCGTACTTCAGCCCCGGTTCGAGGAAGGCCGCGCCTTTGCCGCTCGCGTCCGCGGCGGCGCCCAGCAGCTCGGACGGGTTGAAGTGGTACTTGGCCAGTACCAGGACGGTCATCAGCGCGGTGCCGGCGATCAGCAGCACCGCCTTGACGATCTGCACCCAGGTGGTGCCCTTCATCCCCCCGATCACGACGTAGACGACCATCAGGGCGCCGACCGCGACGATGGTCCAGCGCTTGGCTGCGTCCCCGCTGACGCCCAGCAGCAGGGCGACGAGCGTCCCGGCACCGACCATCTGGGCGAGCAGGTAGAAGATCGACACCACGATGGTGGACACGCCCGCGGCGGTGCGCACCGGGCGCTGCCTCATCCGGAACGCCAGCACGTCCGCCATGGTGTAGCGGCCGGAGTTGCGCAGCGGCTCGGCGACCAGGAGCAGCGCGACCAGCCAGGCGACCAGGAAGCCGATCGAGTACAGGAAGCCGTCGTAGCCGGAGAGGGCGATGGCGCCGGCGATGCCGAGGAACGAGGCGGCGGACATGTAGTCGCCGGAGATGGCCAGGCCGTTCTGGAAGCCGGTGAACCCGCGACCGCCGGCGTAGAAGTCGGCGGCGTCCTTGGTCTGCCGCCCGGCCCAGACGGTGATGCCGAGGGTGGCCAGCACGAAGAACCCGAACAGGGTCATCGTGAGGCCGCGGTGCTCGGTGGCGGAGCTGGCGAGCAGGATCATTCGGCGGACTCCCGGGGAGCGTGGACGGCGGCGCCGTGGGACTCGCGGATCGCGGCGGCGGGCGGATCGATCCGCCGGTCCGCGTACCGGGCGTACCACGCCGCGATGGCGAAGGTGGAGACGAACTGCAGCAGCCCCAGCACCAGTGCGACGTTGACGTGGCCGACGACCTTGGTGCCCATCAGGCCGGGCGCGTAGCCGGAGAGCAGGACGTACAGCAGGTACCAGAGCACGAAGCCGATGGTGACCGGGAAGGCGAAGCTCCGGAACGAGCGCCGCAGCGTCCGGAACTCCTGGCTCTCGTCGATGAGTTGGGCATCCATGGGGGGTGTGGTGATCGGCGGCGGTTCCACTCTGTACTCCTCACTCCTTCGGCACGGCGGGTCGCACAAGGGGGACGGTCGAGGGTGACGATCGGAAGTGAGGGCCGTCACAATCCGTATGCGCGCCGCGCAATGCTAGGAGCGTCACGCCCGCCCCGGAAGGGGTCGGGAGCGATCAGTCGGGTGTTCACCCCATCCCACTATCCAATTGGCCGAAAATCACCACTGGCGTCACATCGAAAGACCTCCATCCCATGCGTGAGGGGCGCCACCGCTCAGCGGTGACACCCCTCATGACGAACTATCAGTTTCGGAGATATCCGATCACGGTCGATCAGAAGGCGATACGGACCTTCAACGCCGAACGGTCGTCCATCGCCCGGTAACCGTCCGGAACGCCGTCCAGATCCACCGTCCGGTCGAACACGAGGCCCGGCTCGATGGCGCCCGAGAGAACGTCCGGCAACAGCTCGGGGATGTACGCGCGGGCCGGCGCCACCCCGCCGTTCAGCGAGACGTTACGACCGAACATCTGGCCGATGTCGACCCCGGCGCTCCCGCCGTGCGGCACCCCGACGTACCCCACCGCGCCGCCGTCCCGCGCGATCGAGACGGCCGTCCGCATCGACTCCTCCGTCCCGACCGCCTCCAGCACCGCGTGCGCGCCCTGCCCGCCGGTCAGCTCCTTCACCGCCTCGATCGCGGCCTCCCCGCGCTCGGCCACCACGTCGGTCGCACCGAAGCGCCGGGCCAGCTCGGTGCGGGCGGTGTGCCGGCCCAGCGCGATGATCCGACCCGCGCCCAGCCGGTGCGCCGCCAGCACGCCGCACAGGCCCACCGCGCCGTCGCCCACCACCGCGACCGTCGCCCCCGGACGCACCCGCGCCGAGACCGCGGCATGGTGCCCGGTGGCCATCACGTCGGACAGCGCGAGCAGGCCGGGCAGCAGCTTCTCGTCCCCCGCCGCCTCCTTCGGCAGCTTCACCAGCGTCCCGTCCGCGAACGGCACCCGCACCGCCTCGCCCTGGCCGCCGTCCGAGCCCACCTGGCCCCAGAAGCCGCCGTGCGCGCAGGAGGTCTGCAGACCCTCGCGGCAGAACTCGCACGTGCCGTCCGACCAGACGAACGGCGCGACGACCAGGTCGCCCTTCGCGAAGCCGCGCACCTCGGAGCCGACCTCCTCGACGACCCCCAGGAACTCGTGCCCGATCCGCTGCCCGGCCACCCGCTGCGCCACCCCGCGGTACGCCCACAGGTCGCTGCCGCAGATGCAGGCGTTCACCACCCGGACCACCACGTCCGTCGGATGCTGGATCACCGGGTCCGGCACCTCTTCGATCCGGATGTCGTTGGGGCCGTGGATCACGGTGGCACGCATGGGATCTTCGTCCTTACGGAGACGGCCTCCGGGGCGTCCCGGCGGCCGGTGGATGTTGTCGACCGGATGTACGACGCCGATGCGGACCACTCTATTCCGGCCGGTCGGACGGAACATGTCGACCGGCGGCGCCCCGAACGGCGCTTATCCTGTTGGACCATGCAACCGATCCAGCCCGAGACGTACGGCGCGCCGCGGACCGCCCCGGTCCCCGCCCAGCGCACCGCCGCCCCCGCCGAGGGCTTCGCCGTGGTCGACGTCGAGACCACCGGCCTCGGCCGCTCCGACCGCGTCATCTCGGCGGGCGTCTACCAGCTGGACCACGACGGCGAGATCACCGACTACTGGTACACCCTGGTCAACCCCGAGCGCGACCCGGGCCCGGTCTGGATCCACGGCCTCACCGCCGAGCTGCTCTCCGGCGCCCCTACCTTCCCGCAGATCGCCGACGAGTTCGCCGAGCGCCTCGACGGCCGGGTCATGGTCGCCCACAACGCGCTCTTCGACTGGAACATGATCTCCCGCGAGTTCTCCCGGGCCGGCCGCCGCGCCCCGGTCGAACACCGGCTCTGCACCATGGTGCTCTCCCGCGACCTGCGGCTGCCGCTGCCCAACGGCAAGCTCGCCTCGCTCGCCGCCCACTTCGGCGTGCAGCAGCGCCACGCGCACAACGCCCTGGACGACGCCCGGGTGCTCGCCGAGGCGTTCCGCCCCAGCCTGCACCTCGCCCGCCTGGGCGGCGTCCCGCTGCCGTTGCAGGCCTGCGTCGCGGTCACCGACCTCGGCGAGGACGAACCCGCCGCCCCCGGCCGCAGCACCTGGACCGGCGCCAACTACCGCCAGGCCAGGAAGCGCCCGCCGTGCCCGTACCCCAACCCGGGGCGCTGGCAGGACGGCAAGCCGCTGGTGCAGGGCATGCGGGTGGCCTTCACCGGCGACACCGCCACCGACCGCGAGCTGCTGGAGGACCGCGCCGTCGAGGCCGGCCTGCACATCGCCACCTCCGTGAGCCGGCTCACCAGCCTGCTCGTCACCAACGAGCCGAACAGCTGGAGCGGCAAGGCCCGCAGGGCCCGCGAGGTCGGCACCCCCGTGGTCGGCGAGGACGCCTTCCTCCAGCTCCTGCGCGAGGTCGCCCCGCACCCCGGTGCGTGAGCCGCTTGTGAGGTCGGCGTACCGTTCCCATGTGTACCGTTTTCTGCTGACCCGACAGTGGCTGATCACCATGCTGATCGCGCTGCTGCTGATCCCCGCAACGATCAAGCTGGGATTCTGGCAGCTGCACCGCCACGAGGCGCGGGTGGCCCGCAACGAGCTGATCGGCAAGGCGCTCACCGCCGCGCCGACGCCGTTCGACAGCCTGTCGACCGCCCCCGGCTTCGCGGTACCCAAGGACCTCACCTGGCACGCGGTGACGGCCACCGGACAGTACGACCCGGCCCACGAGTTCGTGGTCCGCAAACGGACCGACTCCAGCGGCGACAAGATCGGCTACTTCGTCGTCACCCCGCTGAAGCTCTCCGACGGCAAGGGCACCGTCCTGGTCAACCGCGGCTGGGTGGCCTCCGGCGACACCGCCACCGTCTACCCGCCGGTCCCGGCCGCCCCCACCGGCGAGGTCACCGTCACCGGCCGGCTGCGCGCCGACGAGACCTCGGCCGGCAGCGGCATCAAGGACAGGGGCGGCCTGCCCGACCGGCAGTTCAACCTGATCAACACCGACCAGCAGGCCAAGGAGACCGGCGCCGCCCTGCTCGGCGGCTACCTGGAGCTCGCCGCCACCACCCCGGCCCCGGCCGACCAGCCCGAACTGCTGCCCGAGCCCAACCACTCCGACATCGGCCCGCACATGGCGTACGCGATCCAGTGGTGGCTGTTCACCGCGATGATCCCGGTCGGCGTCTGGATCCTCGTCCGCCGCGAGGTCAAGGACCGGGCCAAGCAGGCCGCCGAGGCCGAGGCGTCCCCGGAGCCCGTCCCCGCCTGACGCTCGCCCGCAGGACGCCCAGGACCGCCCGAAGGCACCTAAAGGACGTCGTCCAACTCCCGCAGCAGCCGCGCCTTGGCCCGCGCGCCCACCACCGACCGCACCGGCTCCCCGCCGCGGAACACCATCAGCGTCGGCATCGACAGCACCCCGTACGCGGCCTGCGTCTGCGGGTTGCGGTCCACGTCCAGGCTCACCACCGTCAGCCGGTGCGCCTCCTCCCGGGCGATGTCCGCCAGCACCGGCGCCATCATCCGGCACGGCGGGCACCAGTCCGCCGTGAAGTCCACCAGCACCGGCCCCTCGGCCGCCAGCACCTGCGCGGCGAACGTGTCGTCCGTCACCGCCGGCACTCCCGGAATCCCCGCCATCGCCTACTCCTTCGCCCACTCGGTCGCCAACTCGCACAGCGGCGGCTGCGCGGAGGCCCCGGCCGCCAGCTCGTCCCGCGCCCGCACGGCCCGGTCGAACTGCCCGGCCACCTGCGCCCGGACGTCCTGGAGTCGCGCAATGCACTCGTCCAGCTCGGCCAGCTTGCGCCGGTACACCTCCAACGAGGCCGGGCAGGAGTCCCCTTCGGGGTGCCCCGCCTGCAGGCACTCCACGAACGGCCGGGTCTCCTCCAGTTCGAAGCCGAAGTCCTGCAGCGTCCGGATCTGCCGCAACAGCCGCACGTCGTCCTCGCCGTACGACCGGTACCCGTTGCCCGCGCGCCGGGCCGGCAGCAACCCGAGCTGCTCGTAGTACCGCAACGCCCGCGTGGTCGTCCCCGCCCGCTGCGCCAACTCCCCGATCCGCATGCACCGCTCCTCCCGGCTCGCCTGCGCGCGCCGCCGGAACCGACGGTAGACCTTGACGCGGACGTCAACGCCAGCGGCCGGCACGCCTCAGTGCCGCGAGTTGTAGAAGCCGATCAGCACGGCGCCCCACCAACCGCCCTGCGGGACCAGCGCGGACACCGCCCCGCGGGTCAGCAGCCGTGCCGGCGGACGGAGTTCACCGTAGGCCGCGAGCTTGGGGTGCAGCGTGCCTGCCAACTTTCGTCCACGTCCACCCCTGCCACTCCGGCCGCCAGGCAAGATGTCCCTCATGGATCTAGGACTGAAGGACAAGGCGTACATCGTCACCGGCGCCACCCGCGGGCTCGGCCTCGCCACCGCCCGGGAGCTGGCCGCCGACGGCGCCCGCGTACTGGTGACCGGCCGGACCAAGGAGTCCGTGGACGCCGCCGTCACCGAACTCGGCGCCCTCCCCGGCACCGTGCACGGCCTGGTCGCCGACAACGCGGACCCGCAGACCGCCGAACGGCTCGTCGCGGAGGCGACCGCGCACTTCGGCCGGCTCGACGGCGTGCTGATCAGCGTCGGCGGCCCGCAGGCCGGCCCGGTTGAGACCGTCCCCGAGGAGGCCTGGCGCAGCGCCTTCGAATCGGTCTTCCTCGGCGCCCTGCGGATCGCCCGCGCCGCCGCCGCGGCCCTGGGCGAGGGCGGCGTGATCGGCTTCGTCCTCTCCGGCTCGGTCCGCCAGCCGATCCCCGGCCTTGGCATCTCCAACGGCCTGCGCCCCGGCCTGGCGATGGCCGCCAAGTCGCTCGCCGACGAGCTCGGCCCGCGCGGCATCCGGGTGGTCGGCCTGCTCCCGGGCCGGATCGACACCGACCGGCTCCGCGAGCTCGACGCCCTCGGCGGCGACCCGGACGGCGCCCGCGTCCGGGCCAGCGCCACCATCCCGCTCGGCCGCTACGGCGCCGCGGAGGAGTTCGGCAGGGTCGCGGCCTTCGTGCTCTCCCCCGCGGCGTCCTACGTGACGGGCGTGATGATCCCGGTCGACGGCGGCGCCCTCCGCAGCCTCTGACCCGTCTGCCTCACTCGACCCTCGGATGCCTCCGCCGCCGTCGCGGCAGCCAGTGCCGCGGCTCGGCGGGGGCGGCCTGGAGCACCCGGATCCGCAGGTCGGCGGGAAGCTCCGGCACGCCGAGGCTGCCGAGGGCATCGGCCCTCGGCCCGGTCTCGAAGTGCTCCACCAGCGCGGCCGGGTCCCCGCCGGGGGTGAGCCGGACGGCGCCCCGCAGGCGCGGATGCCCCGGCGCCCGTACCAGGCGGACGCCAGCGCGCTCGACCTCGGGGAGCACGGCGGTACCGGTCTCCAGCGCCTCCTCCAGAGTCCGGGCGCTGACCCGCACCCGAAGCCCGGTCACGCCGGACGTCGGAACGGCGATGCTCGAAAGGCCTGTGCGGCGCAGCTGCACCACCAGCCACGAGACCATGACCACGACCAGCACGGACAGGCCGCCGATCACGGTCGGCCACCACCAGGACGACTCCACCCAGCGCGTGCGCGACGTCGCGCTGACCACCGGCTGATCCGGCGAGGTCAGCGGCCACCAACCGGGCGGGTCCGCCCCGAGCCGCCCGTACAGGTCGAGCCCCCCGGCCAGCACCAGCACCCCGGCCGCCAGCAGCGCCGCGCCGACGATCCCGAGCAGCACCCGGTTGACGATCCCCCGCCTCATCCCGCCGCCCTTGCCGTCCTACGCGACGACCGGACGTCCAGCGGGATCGGCCGGGCCAGCGTCACCCGCGCCAGCTCGTCCCGCAGTTGCCGCTCCAAGGCCGCCGGGTCGGCCGGCCCGATCAGCGTGACGCGGACGCGGCGGCGGCCGATCCGGATCTTGAGGTGCTCGATGCCGGTGAGCCCGGCTGCGCGGTCGGCGAGCAGATGGCCGATCCCGGCCCGCTCGATGGTGGCGCCGGTGCCGCCGTGCGGGCGCAGCGGCAGCCAGCGCCGCATGCCGGGCGCGAACGCCAGCCAGAGCAGCCAGCCGCCGAGCAGCGTGGCCGCCCCCGCACCGACCAGTACCCACAGGTCGTCCAGGTGACGGGTGGCCAGCTCATCGGCGATCTCGGCGCGCCACCGGCGAGCCGGGTGCCCGGTCCGGACGGCGATCACGTCGTAGAGCAGCGCCCCCGCGACCACGAGGACGGCGGTGGCCACCATCGCCGCCACCACGGTCCGCGCCGCCCGAGGCCGGTGCACCTTCACCGCCACCACGTCGGCGTCGGGCCCGGCTCCACCGCCCTCGGGCTCCGCCTCCGGCTCCTCTCCTCCTGCCGGTGTGCTCACGCCCGACCTCCCGTCACCAGCCGCTCCACGACCACCACCACCTCCGACACCCGCGTCCCCGTCAGCCCGTTGACCTGCGTGACGACGCGGTCCCGGACGGCACGGGCGAGGCCGGCGACGTCGGCGGGGAAGGGCAGTTCGACGGCCACCCGGACGGTCACCGTGCTGCCGGGGACGGCGACGGAGACCGTGGGCGGCTTGCCCCTGGCCGTGCGGCCGATCCAGGCGCCGGCGAGGGCCTCCCGGGCGGCGCGGGCGGCGATGCGGGCGTAGACGCGGTCGGCGAGCCGGAGGCGGCCGCGGATGGCGGACTCGCGGCGCGGGGCGGTGAGGGCCGCCATCAGCGGCGCCGGTCGCGGCCGCGGAACAGGTCGCCGAGCTCGCTGATGTCGATGTCGCCCTCCAGCAGGCGTCCGAGCACGAAGCCGGCCAGCCCGAGCGCGGCCACCAGCAGGAAGGCGGCGAACCCGCCGAAATACCCGGCGAAGCCGAGGGCCATGCCCGCTACCAGGCCGACGATGGCCAGGTTCATCCGCTACTCCTCGTCCTGCGCAGTCTGCCGCTTGTCTGCCGCTGTGATCCGATGGGATCCGCGCTACGCGCTACTTGAGCTTGGGCCGCTGCCCGGGGGCGAGCACCTGCTCCTCCTCCTCGAACTCCGGCTCGTCGGGGAGGTGGACGTCGTTGACCGCGATGTTGACCTCGACGACTTCGAGACCGGTCATCCGCTCGACCGCGTCGATGATGTTCTCCCGTACCTGGCGGGCTAGTTCGGGGATGACCACGCCGTACTCGACGACGAGGGCGATGTCGATGGCGGTCTGCTTCTCGCCGACCTCGGCCTTGATGCCGCGTCCGATGCTGGACTTGCCGCCGGGCACCCGGTCCCGCATCGCGCCGAAGGTGCGGGCGAGGCCGGAGCCGAGGGCGTGGATGCCGGCGACCTCGCGGGCGGCCATGCCGGCGATCTTCTCGACCACGCCGACGGCCATCGCCGTCCGGCCTCGCTCGGCCAGCGGCTTGCCTCCGTCCGACGGGGACGAGGCGGCGTGGGCCGGGGCGTTGGCGGGGTTCTTGTGGATGCTCGCGGGCGTCGGAGTGTCAGGCATGGGGCGGGTCTCCCGTCGTACGGCTCCAGCTATATCGCAGATCCCCACAACTCTGACATTTCGCCACGTTTCGCGCCTGCCGGGAAGGCCGAAGGCCCGGCTCCGGGGTGGATCCCCGGGGCCGGGCCTTCGACGGACGTGCCCGAAAGGCGGGAGGTCAGTCGCCGATCCCGGCGAGGTCCCGCAGGCGGCGGGCCTGGGCCACCCGTTCGGCGGAGCGCTGCTCCTCGAAGGAGCGTCCGGAGGCACCCTGGAGCAGGGCCTTGGTCTCGATGGCGGCGCCCCGCGGCGCGGCGAGCAGGGCGGCCGCGAGGTCGCGGGCGGCGGCGTCGAGCTCCGCGCCGGGGACGGCCAGGTTGGCCAGGCCGATGGCGACGGACTCCTCGGCGCCGACCCAGCGGCCGGTCACGCAGATCTCCAGCGCCCGGGCGTAGCCGACGAGGTCGGTGAGCGGCTTGGTGCCGGCGAGGTCGGGGACGAGCCCCAGGGACGTCTCCTTCATGGCGAACTGGACGTCGTCGGCGACGACCCGCAGGTCGCAGCCGAGGGCGAGCTGGAAGCCGGCGCCGACGGCGTGGCCCTGGACGGCGGCCACGGAGATGAGGTCGGGGCGGCGCCACCAGGTGAAGGCCTCCTGGTAGGAGGCGATGGTGTCGTCGAGGTCCTTGTCCTCGGCCGCGGCGAGCTGGAGGAAGTTGGGCTCGCCGGGGATGCCCTCCGCGGTGAACATGGCCCGGTCCAGCCCGGCGGAGAAGGAGACACCCTCGGCGCGCAGCAGCACGACGCGGACGGTGCCGGGCAGTTCGCGGCCGGCGGCGGCGAGGGCGCGCCACATCGCGGGCGACTGGGCGTTGCGCCGCTTGGGCTGACACAGGGTGACGACGGCGAGCTCGCCGTCGATCTCCAGGCGGACGCCGTCCTGCTCCCCGCTCGGGGTCTGCGGGTCGGTGGCGGGGGCGGTCATGCGGGGACCTCCGGTGGCGAGGGGCTTGGCTACCGGAGAGTAACAAACCTGGGCGCGCAGTGGCAGACCACTGGGCGGAAAGAACCGACGAAATGAATGCGGAAGGAATACGAAAGGAACCCGGCGGAAACGAGAAGCGGTCCGGACATGACGATCGGCGGCCGGTCCACTCGACCCGAGGGCGGACGATCAGCTGACGATCAACTGACGTCTCCTCGACCGGCGCCCTGCCGCCGCGTCATCCAGCCGTAAACTGACGGACCGTCAGGAACCGGCCCCGGCAGTCGCCTTGTTCTTGCCCCGCGTGGCACCGCCGCGGCCCCGGAGGATCACTCCGGACTCGCTCAGCATCCGGTGCACGAAGCCGTACGAGCGACCGGTCTCCTCCGCGAGAGCGCGAATGCTCGCCCCGGAGTCGTACTTCTTCTTGAGATCGGCCGCGAGCTTCTCACGCGCGGCACCGGTCACCCGGCTGCCCTTTTTCAGAGTCTCGGCCACCCGTGCCTCCTCGTAGCGTTGCTCGGTCAGATTCCCATGATCACCCATCCACCGCGTCCTGGCCACCCATTCGACAAGGTCGATGTCGGGAATGCGCAGTCCTTCGGTGGTGATCAGAGCGCGCCAGGGCGCTCACTCAGAGTGCACGCCCCCGGGGCGCTTCCACCGTCCGCCGAGAAAGGGCTGATCAGCAGCGTCGGCCCGACCACGATCGAGTGGCGGGCCGACGGAAGCTCCTTAAACGGAATCCGGGACTGCTTCATTCCCGGACACGCCGTAAGGACTAGATTTTCTGGTCCGGAAAGCGGATGTGGCGTCTACTCCCGATCAGGCGAGAGAGACCAGGTCGGCGTAGGCCGGACTCCACAGGTCCTCCACGCCGTCCGGCAGCAGGATGATCCGCTCCGGCTGGAGCGCGTCGACCGCGCCCTCGTCGTGGGTGACCAGCACGACCGCACCGGCGAACTCGCGCAGCGCACCGAGGATCTCCTCGCGGCTGGCCGGGTCCAGGTTGTTGGTGGGCTCGTCGAGCAGCAGCACGTTGGCGCTGGAGACCACCAGGGTGGCCAGCGCGAGCCGGGTCTTCTCACCGCCGGAGAGCACCCCTGCCGGCTTCTCCACGTCATCGCCGGAGAACAGGAACGAGCCCAGGATCTTGCGGATCTGGACCAGGTCGGTGTCCGGCGCGGCCGAGCGCATGTTCTCCAGGACCGTGCGGTCCGGGTCGAGCGTCTCGTGCTCCTGGGCGTAGTAGCCGATCTTGAGGCCGTGGCCCGGGATGACCTCGCCGGTGTCCGGCTGCTCCACCCCGGCGAGCATCCGCAGCAGGGTGGTCTTGCCGGCGCCGTTGAGGCCGAGGACGACGACGCGCGAGCCGCGGTCGATCGCCAGGTCGACGCCCGCGAAGATCTCCAGCGAGCCGTAGGACTTGGACAGGTCGCTCGCGGTGAGCGGGGTCTTGCCGCAGGGGGCCGGGTCCGGGAAGCGCAGCTTGGCGACCCTGTCGCTCTGGCGCGCCTGCTCCAGCCCGGAGAGCAGCTTCTCGGCGCGGCGGGCCATGTTCTGCGCGGCCACCGTCTTGGTCGCCTTGGCACGCATCTTGTCGGCCTGGGCGTTGAGGGTCGCGGCCTTCTTCTCGGCGTTGGCCCGCTCGCGCTTGCGGCGCTTCTCGTCGTCCTCGCGCTGCTGCTGGTACTGCTTCCAGCCCATGTTGTAGACGTCGATGCGGGAGCGGTTGGCGTCCAGGTAGAAGACCTTGTTGACGACCGTCTCGACCAGGTCGACGTCGTGCGAGATGACGATGAAGCCACCCTTGTAGGTCTTCAGGAAGTCCCGCAGCCAGGCGATCGAGTCGGCGTCCAGGTGGTTGGTGGGCTCGTCGAGCAGCAGCACGTCGGAGTCGGAGAACAGGATCCGGGCGAGCTCGACGCGGCGGCGCTGACCACCGGAGAGGGTGTGCAGCGGCTGGGCGAGGATGCGGTCCGGCAGGCCGAGGGCGGCGGCGATGGTGGCGGCCTCGGCCTCGGCGGCGTAGCCGCCCTTGGTGAGGAACTCGGTCTCCAGGCGGGCGTACTTCTTCATCGCCTGGTCCCGGGTGGCGCCCTTGCCGTTGGCCATCCGGTCCTCGTTCTCGCGCATCTTCTTCAGCACGGTGTCGAGGCCGCGCGCGGAGAGGATGCGGTCCTTGGCGAGGACGTCGAGGTCGCCGGTGCGCGGGTCCTGCGGGAGGTAGCCGACCTCGCCCGAGCGGGTCACCGTGCCGGCGGCGGGCAGGCCCTCGCCGGCCAGCACCTTGGTGAGGGTGGTCTTGCCGGCGCCGTTGCGCCCGACCAGGCCGATCCGGTCACCGGCGGCGACCTTGAAGCTCGCGGACTCGATCAGAATGCGGGCACCGGCGCGCAGCTCTAGGGCGTTGGTGGAAATCATGGCCGGGTACTACTCCTGGGACGTGGGCGGGCGCCTGGGCGGAGCACAGGGCCGGGCGGCGGGTTGGTGGGCTCGTCGGCGGTCGGCACAGCGCACGGGGCGGCGCCGCTCGCCCGCTATTGCCCGGAGAGAACAGCCATGGCGGCAAGTCTACCGGGCCGCGCGGCGACCCCCGGAGGATTACCGTCCCGGGGTACCGGCGGCCCGGCAGAAGCTCCGGCGCTACTGCGGCTGGTCCGTCGACTGCGCGCTGGGCTGGTCGGTGGCCGGAGCCGACGGCTGCACGGTGGGCTGGTCCGCCGGTGGGGCCGGCGTCGGCGTCGCGTCCGCCGTCGGGGTCGTCCCCGGGTCCGCGCAGGCGCCCCGCGGACGGACGGCGGCGAACGGCGCGGCCGGGCTGCCGCAGGCGACCTCGGGGGCCGCGGCCTTGGTGTCGAACACCTTGGGCGGGACGATCGGACCGTCCGTGATCAGCACCCGGCTACCGTCCACCGCCTTGATCTGCACGGCCGGGCCGGCGTTCAGCTGCCAGCCGGTGCTGTCCAGCCGGTAGCCGCTGATGCCGCCGGAGACGGGCTGCCCGTTGCTGCCCGGGCAGCTGCGCGGGATCAGCACCGCGTAGTCGGTGCCCACCGTACGCAGCGGGTCGTAGACGCAACTGCCCGGCGGCTTGGAGTTGTAGCGCAGGTCGCCGTCGGCGTCGCGCAGACCCATGGTCAGGTTGGGGGTGACGACGGCCACCCACGGGGAGTTCTTCTGGACGGTGTGCAGCGCCGCCGCGGCCCGCGCCTGGGCGAGCTGCCTGCGCTGCTCCTCGGTCCGCTTCTCGGCGCCCGGCTCGCCGTCACTGCGCAGCCAGTCCGCGAGGCCGGGCACCGCCCGGTGCCAGCGCACCTCGTGGTCGCCCGGGCGCACGGACGTGACCAGGCCGTCGTCCCAGAGCACGATGGCGTTCTCCCCGGCCATCGCCAGGTACAGCGCGGTGGCGCCCTCGCGGCGGTACGACCACGCCTGCTCGCCGCTCTGCTTGTGGTAGGCCTCCAGGCCGGGGCCGACCTTCAGGTCCAGGTCCGCCGCGTTCAGCGACTGGGAGTTCACCGGGGTGGCCTCCGCGTCGCCCGGCCCCGCCACCCGGTCGCCGAACGGCACCGGCTTGTTGGCGTGCGCCGCCGCTCCGGCCGCAAGGACCAGCATCACCGCCAGGGCGGGCAGGATCGAGCGGGGGGTCAGTACACGCAGCGGCTTCCAGGACACGTGCGGAGGTTACCTTTCGGCGGGCACGCCAGTCAGCCGGGAAACGCCACCGGTCCGTCGTACGGACCGCACGTCCCGGCGCTCGCGCCCGCCGCGCGCACCCGCCCGCCGACCTGCGCCGTCGGGACCGCCCGGGTCCGGCGCCGGCCGGTACGGCCCGCCGGGTGTAGGGGCTGAAGCCGGTCCGGACTGTTACCGAGGTGATACACGACGGGCGACCGGCCGCCGTCACATCAGCAGCCGTTCGAATATATCGCCCACTTTAGGGTGACATTCGGCCATTCGGACGCCCGCCGGGCCTACTGTCGGCGAGCGGGGCGCCACGGTCCGTCCACCCCTCGACCGGCCCCGCCCGCCCAGCCCCGCTCCGCTCCGCCCGAGGAGAGACCATGCGATTCGGCCGCCTGACGCTGGCCGCCGCCGCCCTGCTGTTGCTGATGGCCACCGCCAGCGTCCCGGCCGGGACGCCGCTCAGCCGGACGGAAGGGCAAGCCCTCTCCTCGGACGCCTTCGAGCCGCGCGGCGCCGCGCCCCGCCCGGCCGTCCAACGGCCCCACCACGAGCCGCCGTTCGGCGCCTTCGTCGGCTCCTGGGACGACCACATCCCGCAGATCGGCCAGTACGCGCAGTGGCTGGGCGACGCCAACCTCCAGGTCGGCCACACCTATCTGGCGGGCAACAGCTGGGCGGACGTCGAGGGCGAGCCGGTGGTGCTCGGCATGTGGTCGCAGTGGCGGCTGGCCGACCCGTTCCGGGTGCTCGTCCTCGGCGTGCCGATGCTGGTGCCCAGCGAGGCGAACGTGCCGGACGGCGAGGTCGCCAGGCTGCTCGGCCAGGGCGCGCGCGGCGACTTCGACCGGCACTTCCTCAAGCTCGCCTACCGGCTGGTCGCGCTCGGCGGCGCGGACACCGTGCTCACCCTCGGCTGGGAGATGAACGGCGTCACCTACACCCACCGCTGCAAGCCCGACCCGGCCGCCTGGAAGGCGTACTGGCGGCGGATCGTCACGGTGATGCGCTCGGTGCCCGGGCAGCGCTTCCGCTTCGACTTCACCCCGAACCGGGGGCTGGACGCCATCCCGTGGACCAGGTGCTACCCCGGCGACGACGTGGTCGACATCATCGGCATGGACAGCTACGACCAGCCGGCCGGGGGCACCTTCGACGACTACGTGCGCGAACCCTACGGGTTGCAGGACCAGGTGGAGTTCGCCGCCAGGCACGGCAAGCCCGTCTCGTACCCCGAGTGGGGACTGTTCCGGAACGGGGACAACCCGGAGTACGTGCAGCGGATGGTCGAGTGGATGCGCACCCACGACACCGCCTACCAGACCGTCACCGACTACTGCCCGCACGGGTTCTTCCAGTGCGACCGCAATCCGCGCTCCAGCGCCCGCTTCCGGGAGCTGATGTCGGGCTCGAAGGGCGCGTCCTCGACCGGCCCGGAGACGGCGAAGCCGGCCCGCCCGTAGCGGGCCGTCAGCTGAGGCGGTGGGCCACCAGCGCCTCCTTGAGCCGCGGGAAGCGGGTCCGCAGGACGTGCACCGCCGACTGCCGGGCCCGTACCGTGGCGGCCCGGGCGGTGGTTGCCGGGGCCGGCCCGGCGGGCCCGAACAGCAGCCGCTGGTTGGACAGTTGCTCCGGCCGCCAGCGCTGCTTGTACGGCTCCTGGCCGCGCAGCAGGCTGAGCACCGGAATGCCGGCGCCGACCGTCGCGTCCAGCGCCGCGCCGAAGAGCAGCCCGGCGATGTCCAGCCGCTCGCGCAGCGCCGGGTGCACACCGTAGAGGTACAGGCCGCCGAAGGACGGGCAGAGCAGCAGCAGGGTCACCGCCATCAGCTCGCCGTCCAGCCGGAACTGGTGGACGGCGGCGCCGCCGGAGGCGACCAGTGCGGTGGTGGACTCGGCCAGGTGCCGGGCGAAGCGCTCGGTCCGGTGCTCCGGTGTCACGCCGCGCTCCCGCCACTGCAGGAAGTGCAGCCGCAGCAGGCTCTCCACCGCCGCCGGCACCTCTTCCACCGGCGTCGAGCGGACCTCGACCCCGGCCTCGGCGATCTTGCGCAGCTTGACCCGGTTGCGCTGGGCGGTCTTGCCGGGCAGCCGCTTGAGCAACTGCTCCATCGGGACGGCCGGCAGGTACTGGCAGAGCGAGTCCTGGAACCGGCGGCGCCGGCCCCGCCAGTGCTCGAACACCCGCTGCACCGCCGCCTCGGGGTGGACCTCGCGCAGTTCCAGGGTGTGCCAGGGACGGGTGAGCGGGAGGGCGGCGGCGAACTCGGCGGCGGCCCGGTCGGCGCAGTCGTCGTCGAGCAGGACGTCGGTGAAGTCGATCAGCCCGTCGCCGAGGCCGGTCAGCCCGCCGAGCGGGCCGCCGAGCCGCCGGAAGGCGCCCGCGCCGACCAGCAGGCCGCCCCGGCGGACCAGCACCACCAGCAGGCCGCCCGGGGTGCCGTAGTGGCGCCACCAGGAGCGCTGCCAGTGCGTGGACTGGAAGAAGGTGGCCGTCCGGCAGCGGGCGGCCAGGGCGTCCCACTCCTCGGCGAGGGTCTCGAGGGCGTCGTCCTCGCGGCGCAGCTCGGTGGTCCAGCGGGCCCCGCGCGCCGGCTCGCCGGCCGGGGCGGGCAGGGCGGCGGGCCGTGCCCCGGTGTTCATCGCCCGCTCCCGGCGGCGGCCTCGTCCTCGGCTGCGGCGGCGGCCCTGGCGACGGGTACGGCCGCCGTCCGCGGGCGCGGGGTGCTCGGGGCGGCCGGGGCAGCGGTGGCGGCGAGCGTCTCGGGCACGTCCGCGGCGCCGGCCTCGCCGCGGCGGCGGGCCATCATCACCAGTGCGCCCAGCAGCAGTCCGGCCGCGCCGCCGACCGCGACGTCCAGCTGGGCGGACGGCGTGGTCGGCTTGTCCGGTTCGGCGGCCGGGGCCAGCGACACCAGCCGGACGTTGGTGTCCCTGCTGCTGGTGTTGGCGAAAGCCACCAGCGACCGGGCCACCGCATCCGCGGTCCTGGCGGCCTCCTGCGGCCGCGCGCCGGTGCCGGTGATCTCGATCATCGGGGCGTCCGGCGAGGTCGTCCCGTGCACCACGGACGCCAGCTCGGCCCGGGTGTGGCCGGTCTCGGCGGCCGCCGCGGCGAGCACCTGCGGCTGCCCGGCCAGCCGCCCGTACGCCTGGGCGAAGCTGGTCGCGGTGGCGGCCTCGCCCGGGCTCTGCGGCACCACGAGCACGTAGGAGCTGGCGGCGTACGAGGGGTGCGAGACGGCGGCGTACCCGCCGCCGGCCACGGCGCCCAGCGGCACCGCGAGCGCCACCGGCCACCAGCGGCGGGCCAGGCGGCGCGCGCTTCCGTGCGGTGTGGTCATGGGTGTGACTCCTTGGAGATGAGGGCCGGCGACCGGCCGGTCAGGCGCGCGCCAGGCGGTCGTACAGGGCGCCCAGGTCGGCGGCGACCCGGGCGATGTCGTAGTGGCCGACCGCGGGCGGGTGCGGCAGGGGGTCGGCGGTGTGGTCGTTGAGGTGCCGCAGCTCGCGCAGCGCGGTGACGTACGCGGCGGCCTCGGACGGGACGCGGCGGGCCTGCGGGGCGGCGCTGGGCGGCAGTTCGTCGAGCGCCGGGCAGGCGCTGTGCCGCACCGGCAGGCCCGCCGCGAGGCCCTCCAGGACGCCGAGGCCGAAGGTCTCCTCGGTGGAGGGGGCGGCGAGCACGTCCAGCGCGGCGAGCAGGTCGGGCACGTCGTCGCGCTCGCCGGTGAGCACCAGGCGGTCCCGGACGCCGAGTTCGGTGGCTCGTCGCTCCAGGGCGGCGCGTTCCGGGCCCTCGCCGATCAGCACCAGCCGGGTGGCCGGGTCGAGTTCGGCGAGCGCCTCCAGCAGGACGTGGAAGCGCTTGCCGGGCACCAGCCGGCCGATCCCGCCCACCGCCCAACTCCCCTGCGGCAGGCCGAGTTCGGCCCGCACCCGGTGCCGGGCGGCGACTCGGTCGGCGTCCGGGCGGCGGTAGCGGGCGGCGTCGATGCCGTTCGGGATCAGCTCGACCCGGGCCGGCGGGACGCCCCAGGAGTGCAGCGTCTGGGCGACCTGCCGGGAGACCGCGACGGTCGTGGTGCCGAGGCGTTCGGCGGCCAGGTAGAGGCCCTTGACGCCGCGGGTGACCGGGCGGCCCTCGATCACCCCGGCGTGCAGCGAGTGCTCGGTCGCGACCACCGCGCGGACCCCGGCCAGGCGCGCCGCGAGCCGGCCGTACAGCTGCGCCCGGTAGAGGTGGGTGTGCACCAGGTCGTAGCGGCCGGTGCGGACCAGCCGGACCAGCCGGGGCAGCGCACCGAGGTCGCGGTTGCCGCGCATGCCCAGGTGGTGGACGGTGACGCCGTCGGCGCGCAGCGCGGCGGCGACCGTGCCGGGGTTGGTCAGCGCCAGCACCTCGCACTGCTGGTGCGGCGGCAGGTGCCGGATCAGCAGGTGGAGTTGGCGCTCGGCGCCGCCGGAGGCGAGGCCGGTGACGATGTGCAGGACTCTCACCACGCGGCCCTCCGGCGGGCGGCGAGGCGGCTGCGGCGCAGCTCGGTGACGGTCTCGCGCAGCTGGTGCCGGCCGCGTTTGGCGCGCAGCCGCCAGGCGCCGTCGCGGTCCCCGACGTAGCAGCGGGGCAGCGCGTAGCGGCCGGTCAGCTGGGAGTGGGCGATCGCGACGGCGTAGTCGTAGCCGGCGTCCCGGACGGCCAGGGTGGCGGGCAGGTCGACGTGGCCGTACGGGTAGCAGAAGCCGGTGACCGGTCCGCCGACGACCTCCTCCAGGACCCGGCGGCTCTCCCGGGTCTGGACGGCGAGCACGCGGGCCGGCAGGCCGGGCAGCGACCGGTGGCCGAGGCCGTGCGAGCCGATCTCCCAGCCGGCGGCGGCGAGTTCGGTGACCTCCTGGACGGTGAGGAGCTTCTTGCGCGGCCCTTCCGTGTCCCAGTCGTTGGCCCGGCCGAGCAGGTCGGCGACGACGTACGCGGTGGCGGTGAAGCCGTACGCCTGCAGGATCGGCGCGGCGTGCCGGGCGAAGTCGGCGTAGCCGTCGTCGAAGGTGAGCCCGACCAGCTTGTCGTCCCGCCCGGCGGCGCGGGCCCGCATCAGCTCGCGGACCGAGACGCCGCGCCGGCCGCGCCGGTGCAGCCAGGCGATCTGCTCGGCGAACCGGTCGGGGCTGACGGTGAGCCGGTACGGGTCGTCCTTCTCGACCGCCACCGAGTGGTACATCAGGATCCACGGCCAGGAGGAGCCGTGGCCGGGCGGTTCACCAGGCGGACGGTGGCTTCCGGGCAGGCGCGCCTGAGGGTTCCGGGCCTCGCGGGGGGCGGCTGCTGCGGCCGGCACGGCGGCGCGGCGTACGCCCGCCCGGGCCGAACGGACGGTTCCCCGTTCAGTGTCCATGGGGAAGCTTCCCTTCATCGGCGGCAGTTGGCGGTTTCAGGGCCCGGACGGCGGCGAGGACCGGGTCGCGCACCTCGCGGGCACCGAGCGCGGTGCCGAGGGCGGCGAAGGCCAGCGCCACGGTGAGGCCCCCGAACAGGGTCGAGAGCAGAGGATCGGCGAACAGCCCGGCGGCGGCCGTGCCGAGGACGGCGGCTCCGGCGGCGGTGGCCAGCAGCCGGGCGTGGCCGCCGAGCACCCGGTGCAGCCGCAGCGGGATGCCGCGCAGGACCAGGCCGCGCAGCAACAGCGCCGCGGTCGCGGTGATGCCCGCCGCGTTCCCGGCGGCGAGCCCGACGGCGCCGAAGCGGGGGGTGGCGAGCAGGCCTACGGTGACGGTGACCACCAGGCCCAGCGCCATGGCGGCGACCGGGTACCAGTCGAGGAGGCGCCGCCCGCCGCCGTCGGGCCCCGGGTCGCCGGCCCGGCGCACCACCGGGCGCATCGAGAAGAAGGGCCGGATCATGACGCCGATCAGGGCCTGGGCGGGCAGGCCGAAGCTGTAGACCCGCATGACCGCGGCGGTGGCGGCGGTGTCGTGCGCACCGAACTGGCCGTGCTCGAAGACCATCGCGACGACCGACGGCGCGCAGGCCATCAGGAAGGCGGTGCCGAGCAGGACGAGCGCGGCGCCCTGGCCGAGGTCCTTCTCCACCCGGTCGCGGGCGGCTTCCATGTCCCCGGCCGCGAGCGCGCGGGCGACCAGCGGGAAGGTCACGGTCACCAGCAGGATGGCCACGGTCATGGCCAGTTGGGAGATCTTGGCGGCGTAGTTGAGGTGCGAGATGCTGCCCGGGGGCAGCGCCGACCCCAGGTACCGCTCGACGAAGACCTGCGCCTGACGGGTCAGGGTGAAGGCGACCATCGGGAGGACGGCCAGCGGGATCAGTACCAGGCCCTGGTCGGCGAGCGAGGACCGTACCCGGGTGCGGCGCCCCTGGCGCAGCCGGCGGCCGATCGGCACGGCCACCACGCCGGCCATCAGCACGCCGCCCACGGCCACCCCGATCGCGGCCGACTTCACCCCGAGCAGCTCGTGGCCGCTGAGCAGCGCGGTGAGGATGGTGAGGTTGTACGCCACGTAGATGCCGGCCGGTGCGAGGAAGCTGTGGTGCGCACGCAGGGCGGAGCCGAGATAGCCGGCGAGGCCGAACGGCAGGATGGTGAGCGCGGTGATCCGGGTGCAGGTGACGGCGAGGCCCGGGTCGGCGAGCCCGGGGGCGAGCAGTTCGACGAGCCGGGGGGCACCGAGGGCGGCGCCGAGGGTGAGGGTGCACAGCACCAGCAGCAGACCGGGCAGCGTGACGCGCGCCAACTGCCGTACCGGGTCGGGGCCTTCGGGCCGCTCGTCGCGCAGCACCAGGGCGAGGCTGAAGGCGGGCACCATCAGGAAGGCCATGCAGTCCTCGATCAGCAGCGGCGCCGCCGTCTCCGGCACCGTCCAGGCGACCAGGAAGGCGTCGGTGCCCTGGTTGGCACCGAAGAAGCTGGCGAGCAGCAGGTCGCGGAGCATGCCGAGGACGGAGCCGGCCGCGGTGAGCACGGCGGTGACGCCGAAGGCCCTGGCGACGAAGCCGCGCCTGGGGGCGGCCGCCCGGGGCTCCGCGGCGGCCGCGGCACGCGGCCCGGGGACCGGTCCCGTGGTGGGTTCGGCCGCGACTGCCGCGGGTTGTTCGGTGGTCATGTCGCTTGCACCCCGGTGGACTTGGGAGTGGAGTCGGCCGACCGCTCCGCGGCGGGCCGGGCCGCACGCGCGGCGAGGCCGAGGACGACCGAGGTCAGCACGGTGGTGGTGCCGCCGATGTCCGCGTACAGGAAGTCGACGAGCACCCAGGTGAGCAGGGCCTGCGCCGCCAGGCCCGGGCCGCGGGAGCGGCGCAGGCAGCCGAGCAGCAGGCCGAGGAAGAGCGCGCCGTAGGCGACGATGCCGATCAGGCCCTGCTCGCTGAGCACCAGGAAGTACATGTTGTGCGGGGAGAGCAGCGGCTCGCGCTGGAAGCCGATGGTGGAGTCGGCGGCGTCGCTCCCGGAGGAGAGCCGCAGCGGGGCGTGGCTGTCGCGCAGCTGCTGGAAGGCCTTGGGGCCGGCGCCGTGGACGGGGTGGTCCTGCCAGATCCGTCCGGCGGTGGCCCACAGGTCGTAGCGATCGGAGACGGACTGGTCGGGGGCGGCGGAGACGGAGCCGATCGAGCTGAGCCGCCGGGTGACGCCGGAGGCGTCGAGGCCGAGGCCGCCGATCAGGACGACCGCGGCGGCCAGGCCGAGGACGGCGCCGCGGACGAGGAGGCGGGCGTCGGCGCGCAGCAGCAGGACGGTGGCGGCGACGCCGGTGGCGATCCAGCTGCCGCGGCTGAACGAGACGGCGAGCGGGAGGACGAGGAAGGCGGCGGCGCCGAACATCGCTCGGCGCAGCCGGGCGTTCCCGCCGGGGTGGCGCTCGCCGAGGGCGACGGCCAGCGCGGCGAGCAGGCCGTAGCCGACGACCGTGGACATCGCCATGATGTCGAGGGCGCCGAAGGTGCCGACGGCCCGGATCGGTTGGCCGGTGTAGGAGGCGCCGGTCCGGGTGAGGTACTGGTGGGCGCCGACCACGCCCTGGATCAGCGCGGCGGCCACGAAGGAGCCGAGGACCAGCCGCTGGTCGGTGCGGTCGCGCAGCGAGCAGAGCACCGCGGCCGGCACCAGGACGAACACCTGGGTGAGCCGGACGAAGCCGGTGACGCTGGCGGCCGGGTCGATCGAGCCGACGGTGGCGACGGCGGCGGCGACCACAATCCCCGCGAACTTTACACAGGTGGCCGTGCTGACGGCGGGCAGCCGCCCGCGCAGCAGGTTCAGCGCGGTGAGCGCGACCAGCGCCAGCGAGGCGAGGTCGGCGGCGGTGACGTGGACGGCCGCGGTGACGTCCTTCTCGCCGGTGGGCACGCAGACCAGCAGCACGGTGGCGGCGGCGAGCAGGCTGGGCCGGTCGGCGAGCGCGGGCAGCGCCTTCCGCAGGGCCGGCCCGCGGCAGGCCCCGAGGACGGTGGGGATGGTGAGGGCCACGCGCTGGTCAGCTTCCGTCCGGGTGGAGCATCAGGGCCGCGGTGCGGCACAGGATCTTGACGTCCTGCCAGAGGCTCCAGCTCTCGATGTAGCGGTTGTCGAAGCGGGCCCGGTCCTCGATCGAGGTGTCCCCGCGCAGGCCGTTGACCTGGGCGAGGCCGGTGAGGCCGACCGGGACGCGGTGGCGGTCCGCGTACTCGGGGTAGGCCTGGCCGAACCGCATGACGAAGTAGGGGCGTTCGGGGCGAGGCCCGACCAGGCTCATGTCGCCGCGCAGGACGTTCCACAGCTGCGGCAGTTCGTCCAGCGAGCTGCGGCGCAGCAGCCGGCCGACGGCGCCCATCCGGTGGTCCTGGGCGATGTTCCAGCGGGTCGCCGACTCGTGCTCGTTGCTGGGGCGCAGGGTCCGGAACTTGAGGACGGTGAAGACCCGGCCGTCCAGCCCGGTGCGCTGCTGGCGGAAGAGCACGCCGGGGCCGGTGTCGAAGCGGACGGCGAGCGCGCACAGGATCAGGACGGGGGCGAGCAGCAGCAGGCCGAGCGCGGCGGCGGTGACGTCCAGGGCGCGCTTGGCGGCCCAGCCGGGGCGGCGCATCGCCGGGCGGCCGACCTGCAGGCAGGGGAAGCCCCACAGGTGGTCGCCGCCGGCCGGCCCGCCGATGGGCAGCGAGCCGTACTCGCGCAGCGCTGGCACCAGCCAGACCTCGCAGCCGAGCCGGGCGGCGTCGCGCAGGGCGGCGGCGGTCTCGGCCTCGTCGGCGGCGCCTCCGGTGGCGACGACGTGCTGGACGCGGTGGCGGCGGATCTCGCGCTCCAGGACCTCGCGGCCGCCGAGCACGGGCAGATCGGTGTCGCCACCCAGCAGTGGCGGGTCGGCGTCGAGGAAGCCGACCGGGCGCATCCCGTACTCGCCGCGCTCGCGCAGGGCGGCGGCGACCCGGCGGCCGAGCCGGCCGGCGCCGAGCACCAGCACCGGGCTGGGGCGGCTGCAGCGGACCCGCCGGACGAGGTGGTAGAGCACGGCCCGGCCGAGGGCGGCGATCAGCAGCAGGGCGCCGAGCAGGGCGGTGAGCCGGGCCGGGGTGGCCGGGCCGGAGTCGGGCCAGCGGCCGTCCAGGCAGCCGGTGAGGGTGATGGCGAACGCGGTGGCGACCACGGCCCGGACGGCCAGCGCGGGCAGTTCGTCGAGGACGGACAGGGTGAGCCGGGTGCGGTAGAGGCCGCCGGCGAGGTTGAGGAGCAGCAGCAGGGGGAGCACGCCGGCGGCGCCGGCCAGGGGCGCGACCCGCAGGGCCGGGTCGAGCACCCGGTTGGCGATGCCGATGGCGGCGCAGAGCGCGATCGCGTCGACCTGGACCAGCGCGAGCGGCAGGGCGAGCCGGGAGGGGACCGCCCTGCGATGCCGGCGTGGCGGCGGCACCGCCTCCGTGGGCGCCGATCGGGCCGGGCGGTCGAGCAGCCCGGTGCCCGGCCGCAGGCCGGAGAGGGTCCGGTCGGATCGCGGCACGCTGTCGTGGTCAATGGTCATCAGCGCACGAACTCCCCTGCTGTGTGCCCGGGGTGACGACGCCCCGGCTCCGGCTGGCGCGCAGCGGCCGTCCCGGCCCGGCGGGCGCGGTCCCGACAGCACTCGCTGCCTTCGGCGGCTCTCGGTTCTCTCGCGAACTTCCGACATGACATCGACACGAAGCAGGCAGAATCAGACGGTGCCGAATCGGGACTTGCATGCCGGAAGTCGACTTGCCATTTCATGCCAGCCGCCCATGAATAGGTCAATTCGGATGTGACGCCTCGCCCTTGTCCGGCTGAGGGTGGAATACGACAGCGCCTGAGCGGCGGGCATTCACGGCATGTGAAACGATCAGATTCGCTCCGGGACACGGGTGCGGCGACGCCCGGCCGCCGGACCGGCCCCCAGCAGGTGCCGGTACAGAGCATCCACCTGTTCGACCACCGTGCGGACGTCGTGCCGGGCGACCACGTGATCACGCAGACGGGCACCGCGCCGCCCGCACTCGATCGCGTCGGACAGCGCCTCGGCCATCCGGACGGCCAGCGCCGTCGCGTCCCCGGCCGGGACGACCGCGTGCTCGCGCTCGGCCGGGGGCAGGCACTCGCGGGCCCCGGGCACGTCGGTCAGCAGCACCGGACGGGCGGCCGCCATCGCCTCCAGCGGGGCCAGCGCCATCCCCTCCCAGCGCGAGGGCAGCACCACCAGATCGGCCGCCGCCAGCCACGGCCGCGGATCCGGCACGTCCCCCACCAGCCGGACCCGGGACGGTTCGGCCGACTCCCGCACCAGCTCCGCCAGCCGCTGCTCCTCCGGCCCACCGCCGACCAGCGCCAGCCGGGCCTGCGGCACCCGGCCCAGCACCTCCGGCCAGGCGGCCAGCAGCACGTCCTGGCCCTTCTGCCGGCACAGCCGCCCCACGCAGACCGCCAGCGGGGCGTCCAGGTCCAGGCCGAGCGCGATCCGGGCGGCCCGACGGTCGGCGGGCGCGTAGTGGCGGACGTCCACACCGTTGGGCACCACTGCCCAGTCGGCGTGCACCCCGGCGGCGACGCCGTCGGCCCGCTCCTGGACGCTGACGCAGAGCACCCGGTGCGCCCAGCGGGTCGCGAACCGCTCCCAGCGCAGGGTGGCGGTGGCGAGCGCGCCGTCCACGGCGGCGAAGGACCAGGCGTGCGGCTGGAAGACGGTCGGCACCGCACCGCGGACGGCCAGCCGGCCCGCCAACCCGGCCTTGGCGCTGTGCAGATGGACGACGTCGGGCGCGGCGGCCCGGACGATCCGGCGAAGCCGCCAGGCCTCGGCGACGGTGCGCGGCCCGGGCGAGCGCTCGGCGGGCCAGTCCCGGACCAGCGCGCCCACGGCGGCGGCCTCCTCGGCCAGCCGCCCGCCTCGCGGACAGGCCACCAGCACCCGGTGACCGGCCTCCCGCTGGCCCCGGACCAGATCGACGACGACGCGGGCGACTCCGCCGTCCACCGGCTGCGAAATGTGAAGGATCGTCATATGCACGGCGGCGAGCCTAGGCTCGCTCCCCCGCACCGGGCCGCCCCCGTCACCCACAGGTGGCGGCCCGTCCACCCGTACGGCTCGTGGCTCGTACGGGTGGGCGAACTCCTCGAATCGCCAAGCGAATTACCGGCTGGATTCCGGCCGGATGGAACGGCCGGATCAAAGGGCCGGATCACCGCGGAACTTCCGGACGGTACCGCGGGCTCAGCGAACCTCGGCGGCCAGGTTGGCGAGCACCTGGTCGTGGATCCGGTTCAGGCCCTTCGGGGCGAAGGTGCGCTCGAAGAAACCGCCGATGCCGCTCGCGCCCTGCCAGGTCGCCGAGACGGTGACCTTCGACCGGCCCTCGCCGGCCGCGGCGACGGTCCAGGTGATCACCATGCTGGAGTTGGCGTCCGTCTCCACCAGCTGGTCGGGCTTCGGGGCGGAGACGGTGAACAGGCAGTCCCGCACCCGCTTCTCGGTGGCCTGGAGCCTCCAGTGCACCTGGGTGCCGGCGCCGGTGCCGCCGGCCCGGACCTCGTACTCGCTGTACTGCGCGGGCAGCAGCTTCGGGCGGGTCACCTGGTAGTCGGCCAGCGCCTCGTACACCCGCTCGGGGGCGGCGTCGTAGACCCGCTCGGTGGTGGCCAGCACCTGTCCCATGACCTTGCTCTCCTCGTGTGGTGGTTCCGTTCTCAGCGGCAAGCCAACCACAGCGCCCGGCTCCGGGCCTTCCGGGGCTCGCACTCCGGCGGGCAGGCCGTAGGGTGGCCGGTGTGCTCGAACAGGTGACAGCAGTGCGCTACGTCGACCCCCTGCGGGCCGGCGGCTCGGTGCCCGGCGTCGTGGAGACGGACGACCTCGGCACGTACGTCGTGAAGTTCACCGGCGCCGCGCAGGGCCGCAAGGCGCTGGTCGCCGAGGTGATCGTCGGCGAACTCGCCCGACGGCTCGGCCTGCGCGTCCCGGAGCTGCGGCTGGTGGACTTCGACCCGGCGGTCGCCGCGGACGAGCCGGACACCGAGATCCAGGACATGCTCAAGGCCAGCGGTGGCCTCAACCTCGGGATGGACCTGCTGCCCGGCGCGCGGGACTACCGGCCCGGCCTGGCCCCGGTGGACTCCGCCGAGGCCGGACGGGTGGTCTGGCTGGACGCCCTCACCGGCAACGTCGACCGCACCGTGCACAACCCCAACCTGGTGGTCTGGCACGGGCGGCTCTGGCTGATCGACAACGGCGCCGCGCTGATCTTCCACCACCGCTGGGCAACCGCCGAGGCGGCCGTCGGCAAGCGGTACGACCTCAGCGCGCACGCGCTGGGCGGCTGCGCCCCGGACGTCCGGCTGGCCGACGAGGAGCTCGGCCCGCTGGCCACCGTCGGGCTGCTGGAGGAGGTACTGGCGCTGGTCCCGGACGAGTGGCTGGCCGACGAGCCCGGCTTCGACTCGGTGGACGCGGTGCGGCACGCGTACGTCACCCACCTGGCGGCGCGGGCGGTGCTCTCGTCCCAGTGGCTGCCGGAGGGCTTCGCCACGCCCGAGCAGCTGCGCGAGGCGGAGCGGCGGCGGGCGGCGCGGACCAGGGCCGGACGGCCTGCCTGGCTCCAGGAGGTCCCGGACCTGCACGGCAAGCCGTCCGTCGAGACGGTGTGGGAGCACCGTTTCGAGTGAGTGCCGGGGTCTGTCCGACCGTGGGCACGGGTGCCTAAAGAACGGCCGGGGAGCGGGACCAAAGGGCCCGCTCCCCGGCTCAGTGTTCAGGTGTCGCCGCGGTCAGCGCGTCAGCGCCACCACTGGACCGCCTTCTCGGCGTTGATGATGCCCGCGCCGTAGAAGCCGTTGTCGTTCTCGCCGCCCTCGCAGGTGGCCTTCCACTCGCCGGTGCCGCCCGGGCTGAACGCGCCGGTCGGGCACGGGTGCGACTCGGCCTGGCTGGTCAGCATCTCGGTCAGCTCCTCCGGGCTGGCCCACGGGAAGGTGCTGGCGAGCAGGGCGAGCACACCGGTGGCGTGCGGGGAGGCCATCGAGGTGCCCTGCATGTAGCCATACTTGCCACCGGGGATGGTGGACAGGATGCGGCCGTTCTTGTCCGGGGTGTCCGGGATCTGGAAGCGGCGGTCGCCACCCGGCGCGGCGACGGTCACGACGCCCTTGCCGTAGCTGGAGTAGTAGGCCTTGTCGCCCTTGACGCCCACCGAAGAGACGGCGATGACGCCCGGCAGCTCGGTCGGCAGCGACAGGCAGTCGTTGGTGACCGGGCGGGTGCCCGGGGTGGTGTCGTCCGGGCTGCTGACGTCGGTGGTCTTGTGGGCGAGGTCGATGTTCTCGTTACCGGCCGCGGCCACGTTGAGGACGCCCTTGCGCTGCGAGAACGCGACGGCCTTGCGGACGGCGTCCGAGATGGCCGCCTGGTCCTTGTCGTTCGGGCAGTTGAACATCCACGGGTCGACGTAGTAGCTGTTGTTCGTCACCTTGAACTGGTGCTCACCGGCCCACACGAAGCCGCAGATCGCGTACTCCGGGTAGATGAACCCGCCGTTGTCCACGACCTTGACCGCGGCCAGCTTGACGTTCGGCGCGATGCCGACGATGCCCTTGCCGTTCTTGGCGGCGGCGATGGTGCCGGCCACGTGGGTGCCGTGGTCACCGTCGGGGCCCGGCTGCCAGGCCTTCCAGTCGGTGTTCGGCTTGCCGCCGTCGATGCAGGAGACCGACTGCGAGGCGTCCACGTTGGCGGCCAGGTCCTCGTGCGTGGCGTCGATGCCGGAGTCCAGCACGCCGACGGTGACGTTGCGGCTGCCGAGCGAGATCTTGTGCGCCTTGTCGACGCCGATCATGCGCATGTCCCACTGGTTGGCCTCGTACGGCTCCTGACCGGGAGCGGGCGCGGCGGTGGGGGCGTCGGCGACCTCGGCCTTCTGCGAGTCCGCGGCGGTGATGCCCTTGGTGCGGCTGGCGCCGACGGAGTCGACACCCTTGGCCAGGCGCAGCTTCTCGGCGAACTTGGTGTCGTTCGAGCGGGCGATGACGACGCCGATCTGCTCGTACGAGTACACCACCGTGCCGCCCAGCGAGGTGACGGCCTTCTCGACCTTCTGCACCTGGCCGTGGTTGGCCTTGGTGTTGACCACGTAGCTGAGCAGCGGACCGGTCGTCGAATCGGCCGCCGGGGCCGCGACGGCGGTGCCCGCCGGCAGCGCGAGGGCGCCGGCGGTGGCGAGCACGAGGCCCACCGCCGCGTACCGGGTCCGGCTGATCCGGGAAACACTCATAGGGGTTGGCCCTCCCGCGTCGTCATGCAGCTGCGTTGGCAGGTGCGATGGAATGATCGGGACGCTAATGAATATGCGTTGATATGCGCAAGAGGTAGTCATCCAATCGTCACAACCAGATTGGCAACAGAGGCCTGACGACTGCGGATTAACAAGGCAAACAGCACGTCATATTGTTAAAAAGTGATGGCCCGCCATGCGCCAGGGTCGCACTGGCACGGCGTCAGGCGCCGCAGGGGCACTCTAAAGCGCGTACAGCCGACGTGCGTTGTCCGCGGCGACCAGCCGCACCACCCGCTCGGCGTCCGCCTCCGAACAGGCGCCGACCGCCCGCCAGCGTGTGAGCAACTCGCCTATTCCGTGTCGGAACTGAGCCGAGCCCACCAGGTACAGCTCGGGCAGCCCGTACGCGTCGGTGGAGAACAGGAGTTTGCCGAACGGCGCCAGCTCCAGCATCTCGCCGAGCACCTCGGCCACCCGGGGCCCGGTGTAGGAGGCGGTCAGCCCGAGGTCGGTGTACACGGTCGGGAAGGCCTGCGCCAGCCAGGCGGCCTGCCGGTGGTAGGGGTAGCCGTGCAGCAGCACCAGCGGGACAACGCTCGGCTCGGCCGCCCGGACGAAGCCGGTGAGCAGCGACGGGTCCGCCAGGTGCAGGGTGAGGTCCGGATCGCCGAAACCGGTGTGGAGTTGGAGCGGCAGGCCCAGCTCGGCGCACACGTCCACGGCGGTCCAGAGCAGGTGGTGCAGCAGGACCGGGTCGGTCAGCCGGCCGTGCCCGGAACGCAGCCATGCCCCGGCCGCGGCCACCACGGCCGCCGTCGCGGGCCGTTCGGGCGGGACGGCCAGGCCGTGCCGGTAGGCGAGCACCGACTTGACCGCGACGGCCCCGGCGGCGGCCCCCGCCAGCGCCTCGCGGACGGCCCGCGGCCAGTCCCCGGCCGTCGCCGGCACCGCCTCGGCGACCGACTCCAGCCGCACCACCTCGCGCACCCGGGCCCCGGCGGCCTCGGCGAACTCGGTGAGCGGGAGCAGCGGACGGCCCGCCGCGGCGGTCAGCCCGGTGTCCACCAGGCAGGTGTCCAGCGCGGCGGCGGCCAGCAGCCGGCGGGTGGCCTCGGCGGCGCCCAGCTCGCGCCGCCGCGCCAGGTAGTCGGCGGCCGGGGCGTGCACCGGCAGGCCGAGTGCGGGCGGGCACCAGCGCCGGACGGCCAGGCCGAGCGCGCTGTCGAACGGCGAGGTGCCGGGCGCGGGCGGCCGGTCGGACTCGGTGAGCAGCCCGGCCAGGGCGTCGTCCGCGAGGTCGGCCGCGACCACGCTGTGGCAGTGGTGGTCGACGAGCGCGGGAACGTCCAGCGGCGGCACCGGTCAGAACCGCCAGCGGGTGGCCGCGACCAGCTGCTCGGGGGTGGCGTCGGCGTACTGCTCGGCCTCGGCCCGGCGGACCGCCAGCACCGCCTGGTACAGCGGCTCGCCGAGCGCCTCGCGGAGCACCGCCGAGTGCTCGTACGCGGCCAGCGCCTCGGCCGGGCCCGCCGGCAGCCGGGGCACCGTGCCGGGTGCGGCGGCGGCCGGGTCGCCGGTGAACTCCGGTGGCAGGGCGAGCCGTTGGTCCAGCCCGGCGAGGCCGGTGGCGACCACGGCGCCGACCGCGAGGTAGGGGTTGGCACTGGCGTCGAAGCACTTGATCTCGGCGTTGGCGGTGGCGGACCGCTCTCCCGTCGAGCCGGTCACCAGGCGCAGGGCCGCCTCCCGGTTCTCCAGGCCCCAGCACTGGTAGGCGCCGGCCCAGCGCGAGGGCACCAGCCGCAGGTAGCCGGCCGGGCTGGAGCAGCCGAGCACCAGCAGCTCGGGCATCGCGCCGAGCACCCCGGAGAGGAAGCCCTCGGCCTCGGCGGTCAGACCGTGCGGGCCGGAGCCGCCGCGGCCGAGGTTCTGCCCGTCCCGCCAGAGGCTCAGGTGGAGGTGGCCGCCGTTGCCGACCGTGCCGGCCTCGACCACGGGGGCGAACGAGACCCGCAGGCCGTACCGGGCGGAGACCGCCCGGATGGTGTGCCGGACCAGGACGGAGGTGTCGGCGGCGCCGACCAGGTCCTCGGGGGCGAGCGAGACCTCGAACTGGCCCGGGGAGTACTCGGGGTGGATCTGCAGGACGTTCAGCCCCTGCTCGCCGAGGGCGCGCAGGACGTCCCGCAGGTAGTCGGACAGGTCGGTGAGCCGGTGCATCCCGTACGCCGGGCCGTGCGTGGGGTACTGCGGTTCGTCCTGCGGCGCCCCGGCGAGGGCGACCACCCACTCGATCTCGATGCCGGCCTTGAGGCCGAGCCCGCGCGCGGCCGCGGCGGCCGCCATGCGGCGGGCGAACAGCCGCTGGCAGCCGGGGTGCGGGGCGCCCTCCTGGGTGTGGCGGTCCCCGGGGGCCCAGGCCCAGCCGGGCTGGGCGGCCAGCGGGACGGCCCGGTCGACGTCCGGGTAGAGCCGCAGGTCCCCGGTGGGGCCGCCGATCACCGGACTGGTGGTCATCGCGTCGTCGGCGAGGAACACGTCGAAGCAGGGTGCGGCGCCGATGCCCCACTGGGCCGCACGCACCAGGCCGCTCAGCGGGACGGCCTTGACCCGGGCGATGCCCGCGTTGTCCACCCAGGTGACGGCCACCGCCTCGACGCCGGCCGTGCGCAGCCGGTCGGCGGCGGCCTCGGCTCGTTCGGCGCGCTCGGCGCGCGGGGGCAGCGCGACGGCGGCGAGGTGGCCGTCGAGGCCTCCGGTGGGACCGGAGGAGGACGCGCCCGCGGCGGAGTCGGCGGTGACGGTTCCGATGCTCATGTCTTCATGCTGCCCCGCGCGCCGGGTCCGCGTAACTCCCCTATCGAGTGATGGGAACGGACGCCCGTGCCCCCGTTCACCCGTTCGGGGCGGCCGCACTCTTCGCGGCCGCCCCTCTTCCTACTCGGCAGTAGCTTCGCTACAGTGGCCGCACGCACCGCCGTCGGGCTTCGGGAGCCGCACCGACGGGTACCGGGTGCGTCTTTCACCGGCCGGTGCCGCCAACCGCGGCGGCCGGATTCTCTCCTCGTATCAGCGTCGCTTCCTTTCACCTCGAGCGCCTGAGCACCACGGCACACCCGCAGTTCGGCCGGAGCGGACCGGCCGCTGCGCCGGTGGGCCGTAACCGTCACCTCCCCAGCCCCCGCGCGCGGACCCTCCTCCGGCGGCGGCCGCCCCCGGCATGCGTACGGGCGCGGCGGCGTGCCCGCCGGAGCGCGCGCGGCCCCTCATGACTAGGAGTCAGGACAGATGGAGCGTCCCTTCCCCACGGTCGCCGTGGTCGGCCTCGGCACGATGGGTGCCGGTGTCGCCGTGGCGGTCGCCAAGAGCGGCCGCCGGGTGATCGGCATCGAGGCCACCGAGGACTCGGCCGCCCGGGCGCTGGCCCGGATCGAGGAGGCCACCGCGCACGCCGTCGACCGGGAGCGGATCACCGCCGAGGAGCGCGCCGCGCTGCTCGCGCTGATCTCGGTCGGCCACGAGCTGCCGGCCGCCGCCGGGGCCGACCTGGTGATCGAGGAGGTGCCCGAGCAGCTGGAGCTGAAGCGGGAGATCTTCGCCGAGCTCGACCGGATCTGCCCCCCGGAGACGGTGCTGGCCACCGGCACCACCGCGCTCTCGGTGACCCGGATCGCCGCCGCCACCGCCCGCCCGGACCGCGTGCTCGGCCTGCACTTCTTCAACCCGGTGCACACCATGAAGCTGGTCGAGGTGGTCCGCACCGTGCTGACCGCCCCGCAGGTGGCGGTGGACGCCGCCGCGCTCGCCCGGGACCTCGGCAAGGAGCCGGTCGCGGCCGGCGACCGGGCCGGGTTCGTGGTGAACGGCCTGCTGTTCGCGTACCTGAACCAGGCCGCGGCGATGTACGAGTCCAAGTACGCCTCCCGCGAGGACATCGACGCCGCGATGCGGCTCGGCTGTGGCCTGCCGATGGGCCCGCTGGCGCTGCTCGACCTGATCGGCGTGGACACCGCGCGGACCGTCTTGGAGGCGATGTACGAGCAGTCCAAGGACCGGCTGCACGCGCCCGCGCCGATCCTCGGCCAGCTGGTCTCGGCCGGGCTGCTGGGCCGCAAGTCCGGCCGCGGCTTCTACACCTACGAGGCGCCCGGCTCGTCCAAGGCCGTCGACGCGGCCACCGGGCCGGCGCAGCCCAAGGTGGCGGGCCGCGAGGTGCGGACGGTCGGCGTCTGCGGCTCGGGCACGATGGCGACCGGCATCGCCGAGGTGTTCGCCAAGTCCGGCCACCCGGTGCTGCTGGCCGCCCGCAGCCAGGAGAAGGCGGAGAAGGCCAAGGCGCAGCTGGCGAAGTCGCTGGATCGCTCGGTCGCCAAGGGCCGGATGTCCGAGGAGCAGCGGGACGCCACGCTGGCCCTGGTGACGCCGGTCGGCCAGTACACCGAGCTGGCCGAGGTCGACCTGGTGGTCGAGGCGGTGGCCGAGGACCTGGCGGTCAAGCGGGAGCTGTTCGCCACCCTGGACAAGATCGTCAAGCCGGGTGCGGTGCTCGCCACCACCACCTCCTCGCTGCCGGTGATCAGCTGTGCGACCGCCACCTCGCGGCCGCGGGACGTGGTCGGCATGCACTTCTTCAACCCGGCGCCGGCCATGAAGCTGGTCGAGGTGGTCTCCACCGTGCTGACCGCGCCGGACGTCACCGCGACCGTCCTGGAGCTGTGCGCCAAGGTGCGCAAGCACCCGGTGGAGTGCGGCGACCGGGCCGGCTTCATCGTCAACGCGCTGCTCTTCCCCTACCTGAACGACGCGGTGCGGATGCTCCAGGAGCACTACGCGACGGTGGACGACATCGACACCGCGATGAAGCTCGGCTGCGGCTACCCGATGGGCCCGTTCGAGCTGCTGGACGTGGTCGGCCTGGACGTCTCGCTGACCATCGAGCAGGTGCTGCACCAGGAGTTCCGCGAGCCGGGCCTGGCCGCCGCGCCGCTGCTGGAGCACCTCGTCGCGGCCGGCTGCCTGGGCCGCAAGACCGGCCGCGGGTTCCGCGACCACGCGCGCCGGTGACCACGTCGCCGACCGGGGGCGCCGCTCCGCGTGGAGCGGCGCCGGCCGGGATCGCCGCAGGCCAGCCGAGGACCGCCTGGAGCCCCGGGGCGGGGACCGCCCACTGGCCCAGACCGGCCGTGACCGGCCCGGTCGCGCCGGTCCGCCGGGGAAGGGCGGCCGGCACGCCGCCGGGGCCGTGTAGCGTTCCGGACATGGATCGGGTTCAGTCAGCCACCCCGCAGCACACCGCCGTACCGCGCGGCGCCGACCGGCCGGCGTCGGCCGGGGGCACCGGGCCGGACGGCGGGCCGGGCAGCCGCCGGGCCGCGGCGCAGCGCCAGCAGATGCGCCAGGACCTGGCCACGGCCGCGATGGACCTGTTCGCCTCGCAGGGCTACGAGGAGACCACGGTCGACCAGATCGCGGCGGCGGCCGGGGTGGCCCGGCGCACCTTCTTCCGGTACTTCCGGTCGAAGGAGGAGGCGATCTTCCCGGACCACGACGACACGCTCGTCCGGGTGGCCGACCTGCTGGCCAGCGCCGAGCCCGAGGAGCACCCGCTGGACGTGGTCTGCCGGGGCATCAAGGAGGTGCTGCGGATGTACGCCTCCACCCCCGGGGTGTCGGTCGCGCGGTACCAGCTGATCCGCCAGGTCCCGGCGCTGCGCGAGCGGGAGATCGCCGTGGTGGCCCGGTACGAGCGGCTGTTCACCCGGTACCTGCTGGGCCGGTTCGACACCGGCGAGGAGATCCCCTCGGGCTGGCAGCGCGGCAGCGAGGACGACTCGATGCTGGCCGAGGTGTCGGCGGCGGCCGTGGTGGCGGCGCACAACCACGTGCTGCGGCGCTGGCTGCGGGCCGGTGGCCGGGGGGACGTGGAGGCGCAGCTGGACCACTCCTTCGAGGTGATCCGGCGGACGTTCTGGGCGTCCAGCGCGCCGGGTGCCAGGCGCCGGGGGCCCCTGGTGGCACCCGGTGCCAGTGGGGGCACCGATGAGGCTGTGGCGGCGAGCGCACTGAGTGCCACCCCCGGAGGTGAGGTGCTCATCACAGTCGCCCGGACGGACGCTCCGCTGGACGTGGTGGTGGACAGCATCCGGGCCGCGCTGAGCGGCTCCCAACCAGCCTGACGGCCGTATTTTCGCAGGTCGAAGCGGTATCGAGGGCCCGCGCCGAGGAATCGGCGCGGGCCCTTTTCGTACCCCTTCGACACCTCTCGACCGGCACTCGAACTCGCCGGAATTCATGACACCCGGTGTCTTTACGAGTGGCACAGGGTGCCAGTAACTTGTTACCCACCAGTCAGCGGCGCCGCGGCTCCCCACCTCGGCGCGCCGTCGTCCGGCGTTCCCACACCCCGGGAGCAGAGCCAGTCCCGTCGGCCCACCCGGGCCGTCCGCCTGACCCGCCCACCACCCACCTCAGCGAAGCCGGTGTCCGCTCCCGGCTCCCCCAGACGCCCTGTGCGCCCTCACACAGGTACGCCTTCGGAGGCAGAGCCATGCAGCAAATCCTCGACGCGATCCTCAGCAACGACGCCACGTCGGAGGACTACGCCGCCATCAAGCTCCCCGAGTCCTACCGAGCGGTGACGCTCCACAAGGACGAGGAGCAGATGTTCGCGGGACTCGACAGCCGCGACAAGGACCCCCGCAAGTCCCTCCACCTCGACGACGTCGCCCTGCCCGAGCTGGGCCCCGGCGAGGCCCTGGTCGCCGTCATGGCCAGCGCGGTGAACTACAACACCGTGTGGAGCTCGATCTTCGAGCCGGTCTCCACCTTCAACTTCCTTGAGCGGTACGGCCGTCTGTCGCCGCTCACCAAGCGCCACGACCTGCCGTACCACGTCGTCGGCTCCGACCTGGCAGGCGTCGTCCTGCGCACCGGCGCCGGCGTCAACGCCTGGAAGCCCGGCGACGAGGTCGTCGCGCACTGCCTCTCGGTCGAGCTGGAGTCCCCGGACGGCCACAACGACACGATGATGGACCCGGAGCAGCGCATCTGGGGCTTCGAGACCAACTTCGGCGGTCTGGCCCAGCTGGCCCTGGTGAAGACCAACCAGCTGCTGCCCAAGCCCAAGCACCTCACCTGGGAGGAGGCCGCCTCCCCCGGTCTGGTCAACTCCACCGCCTACCGCCAGCTGGTCTCCCGCAACGGCGCCGGCATGAAGCAGGGCGACAACGTGCTGATCTGGGGCGCCAGCGGCGGCCTCGGCTCGTACGCCACCCAGTACGCGCTGGCCGGCGGCGCCACCCCGATCTGCGTGGTCTCCAGCGCGCAGAAGGCCGAGATCTGCCGCGCCATGGGCGCCGAGGCGATCATCGACCGCTCCGCCGAGGGCTACAAGTTCTGGAAGGACGAGAACACCCAGGACCCGCGCGAGTGGAAGCGCCTGGGCTCGAAGATCCGCGAGTTCACCGGCGGCGAGGACGTGGACATCGTCTTCGAGCACCCGGGCCGGGAGACCTTCGGCGCCTCGGTGTACGTCACCCGCAAGGGCGGCACCATCGTCACCTGCGCCTCCACCTCCGGCTACATGCACCAGTACGACAACCGGTACCTGTGGATGTCGCTCAAGCGGATCGTCGGCTCGCACTTCGCCAACTACCGCGAGGCCTTCGAGGCCAACCGCCTGATCGCCAAGGGCAAGATCCACCCGACCCTGTCGAAGGTCTACTCCCTGGAGGAGACCGGCCAGGCCGCCCTCGACGTGCACCACAACAAGCACCAGGGCAAGGTCGGCGTGCTCTGCCTGGCCCCCGAGGAGGGTCTGGGCGTGCGCGACGAGGAGTTCCGCGCCCAGCACGTCGACGCCATCAACCGCTTCCGGAACGTCTGAGGCCCTTCCGATGACCGATCAGCAGAAGCGCGACCGCCCGTGGCTGATGCGCACCTACGCCGGGCACTCCACCGCGAGCGACTCCAACGCGCTCTACCGGCGGAACCTGGCGAAGGGCCAGACCGGCCTCTCCGTCGCCTTCGACCTGCCGACCCAGACCGGCTACGACTCCGACCACATCCTCGCCCGCGGCGAGGTGGGCCGGGTCGGCGTCCCGGTCGGCCACGTCGGCGACATGCGCACCCTGTTCGACGGCATCCCGCTCGAACAGACCAACACCTCCATGACGATCAACGCCACCGCCATGTGGCTGCTGGCGCTCTACCAGGTGGTCGCCGAGGAGCAGGGCGCCGACATCGCCAAGCTCACCGGCACCACCCAGAACGACATCGTCAAGGAGTACCTGTCGCGCGGGACGCACGTCTTCCCGCCCGGCCCCTCGGTGCGCCTGATCACCGACATGATCGCCTACACGGTCGGCAACATCCCCAAGTGGAACCCGATCAACATCTGCAGCTACCACCTGCAGGAGGCCGGGGCCACGCCCGTCCAGGAGATCGCCTACGCGATGTGCACCGCCATCACGGTGCTCGACGCCGTCCGCGACTCCGGCCAGGTGCCGGCGGAGCGGATGGGCGAGGTGGTCGCCCGGATCTCCTTCTTCGTGAACGCCGGCGTGCGCTTCATCGAGGAGATGTGCAAGATGCGCGCCTTCGCCCAGCTGTGGGAGAAGGTCACGCTGGAGCGCTACGGCGTCCAGGACCCGAAGCAGCGCCGCTTCCGCTACGGCGTCCAGGTCAACTCGCTCGGCCTGACCGAGGCGCAGCCGGAGAACAACGTCCAGCGGATCGTCCTGGAGATGCTCGCCGTCACGCTCTCCAAGGACGCCCGCGCCCGGGCCGTCCAGCTGCCCGCCTGGAACGAGGCGCTCGGCCTGCCCCGGCCGTGGGACCAGCAGTGGTCGCTGCGCATCCAGCAGGTGCTCGCCTACGAGTCCGACCTGCTGGAGTACGGGGACATCTTCAACGGCTCCGAGGTGATCGAGGCCAAGACCGCCGAGCTGCTGGCCGGCGCCGAGGCCGAGATCGCCAAGGTGCTGGAGATGGGCGCAAAAGCCGGCGATCGAGGCATCATCCCGGCCGTGGAGTCCGGCTACCTGAAGTCCAACCTGGTCGCCTCGCACGCCGCCCGCCGGGCCCGTATCGAGTCCGGCGAGGACAAGATCGTCGGCGTCAACTGCTTCGACACCACCGAGGAGAGCCCGCTCACGGCCGACCTCGACACCGCGATCATGGTCGTCGACCCGGCGTCCGAGCAGTCCGTCCTCGCCGCCCTGGAGGCCTGGCGCGGGGCCCGCGACGAGGTCGCCGTCCAGGAGTCGCTGGCCGAGCTCAAGGCCGTCGCCGCCACCGACGCCAACCTCATGCCGGCCACGCTCGCCTGCGCCCGCGCCGGCGTCACCACCGGCGAGTGGTCCTTCGCCCTGCGCGAGGTCTTCGGCGAGTACCGCGCTCCCACCGGCGTCGGCGGCGCCCCCGTCGCCGTGGCCGCCGAGCCCGGCGGCGAGCTGGCCGCCGTGCGCGCAGCGGTCGCCGCCACCGCCGAGGAGCTGGGCGCCGGCAAGCTGCGCCTGCTGGTCGGCAAGCCCGGCCTGGACGGGCACTCGAACGGCGCCGAGCAGATCGCCGTCCGGGCCCGCGACGCCGGATTCGAGGTGGTCTACCAGGGCATCCGGCTGACCCCGGAGCAGATCGTCTCCGCCGCCGTCGCGGAGGACGTGCACTGCGTGGGCCTGTCCATCCTCTCCGGCGCCCACTGCGAGCTGGTGCCCGACGTCCTGCAGCGGCTGCGCCGGACCGGGGTGGAGGATGTCCCGGTGATCGTGGGTGGCATCATCCCGGCAGCGGACGGCGAGGCTCTCAAGGCCGCCGGCGTCGCCGCCGTGTTCACCCCGAAGGACTTCGGCATCACGACCATCATCGGCCGGATCGTGGACGAGATCCGGCTGGCCAACAAGCTTCAGCCCTGGACGCCCGCACCCACCGCGACCACCAGCTGACCACTGGGAAGGAACTGAACCACCCTCATGAGTACCGTCAACCGCCTGCGCCCGCGCCGCTCCTGCCTCGCCGTACCGGGCAGCAACCCGCGCTTCCTGGAGAAGGCCCAGGGCCTGCCCGCCGACCAGGTCTTCCTCGACCTGGAGGACGCCTGCGCCCCCCTGGTGAAGGAGAGCGCCCGCCACAACATCGTCGACGCGCTCAACAACGGCGACTGGGGCGGCAAGACCCGCGTCGTCCGGGTCAACGACTGGACCACCCACTGGACCTACCGCGACGTGATCACCGTCGTCGAGGGCGCCGGCCCCAACCTCGACTGCATCATGCTGCCGAAGGTCCAGGACGCCGAGCAGGTCAAGGCGCTCGACCTGCTGCTCACCCAGATCGAGAAGACCATGGGCTTCGAGGTCGGCAAGATCGGCATCGAGGCGCAGATCGAGAACGCCAAGGGCCTGATCAACGTCGACGCCATCGCCGAGGCCTCGCCCCGGCTGGAGACCATCATCTTCGGCCCCGCCGACTTCATGGCCTCGATCAACATGAAGTCCCTGGTCGTCGGCGAGCAGCCGCCCGGCTACCCGGCCGACGCCTACCACTACATCCTGATGCGCATCCTGATGGCCGCCCGCGCCAACGACCTCCAGGCGATCGACGGCCCGTACCTGCAGATCCGCAACCAGGAGGGCTACCGCGAGGTCGCCGGCCGCGCCGCCGCCCTCGGCTTCGACGGCAAGTGGGTGCTCCACCCGGACCAGGTCGCCGCCGCGAACGAGATCTTCTCGCCCTCGCAGGAGGACTACGACCACGCCGAGCTGATCCTCGACGCGTACGACTACTGCACCTCCGAGGCGGGCGGCGCCAAGGGCTCCGCGATGCTCGGCGACGAGATGATCGACGAGGCCAGCCGCAAGATGGCCCTGGTCATCGCCGGCAAGGGCCGGGCCGCCGGCATGCAGCGCACCAGCAAGTTCGAATTGCCCGAATCCGAGAAGAAGGCGGAGAGCTGAGCCATGCAGTTCGGACGCACCTACGAGGAGTTCGAGGTCGGCGCGGTCTACAAGCACTGGCCCGGCAAGACGGTCACCGAGTACGACGACCACCTCTTCTGCCTGCTGACCATGAACCACCACCCGCTCCACATGGACACCAACTATGCGGAGAAGACGACGGACTTCGGCAAGAACGTCGTCGTGGGCAACTACATCTACTCGCTGCTGCTCGGCATGTCCGTCCCGGACGTCTCCGGCAAGGCGATCGCCAACCTGGAGATCGAGTCGCTGCGGCACGTCGCGCCGACCTTCCACGGCGACACCATCTACGGCGAGACCACCGTGCTCGACAAGTGGCCGTCCAAGTCCAAGGACGACCGCGGCATCGTCTACGTCGAGACCAAGGGGTACAAGCAGGACGGCACGGTCGTCTGCATCTTCCGCCGCAAGGTGATGGTGCCGACCGAGACGTACATCAAGGAGCGCGGCGGCGAGCAGCCCGGCCGTCCCACTCCTCTCTCCTGACCTCCTCAGACCCCGGAGGGGCAAGCCGCCGTCATCGGCCGACCCCCACCCGGAACGGGGGCCCTGCTGCCGCAGCCACGCCGGCAGGGCCCCCGGCAATCCCCCCCCCCCGGATCTTCGGGGGACCCCCGGACTTTCCCCTGACCCTCAGACCTTTTCGGAGCCGCACGATGGGACGCCTCGCACAGACCGACGGCCTCACCGAGATCCAGCGGGACATCCTCGCCACCGTGCGGGATTTCGTCGACAAGGAGATCATTCCGGTCGCGACCGAGCTGGAGCACAAGGACGAGTACCCGACCGCCATCGTCGAGGGAATGAAGCAGCTCGGCCTCTTCGGGCTCACCATCCCCGAGGAGTACGGCGGCCTCGGCGAGTCGCTGCTCACCTACGCCCTCGTGGTGGAGGAGATCGCCCGCGGCTGGATGTCCGTCTCCGGCATCGTCAACACCCACTTCATCGTGGCGCACATGATCAACGCCCACGGCACGCAGGAGCAGAAGGACTACTTCCTGCCGAAGATGGCGGCCGGCGAGATCCGCGGCGCATTCTCGATGTCCGAGCCGGGCCTCGGCTCCGACGTTTCGGCCATCTCCACCAAGGGTGTCAAGGACGGCGATTTCTACGTCCTCAACGGCCAGAAGATGTGGCTCACCAACGGCGGCACCTCCACCCTCGTCGCGGTCCTCTGCAAGACCGACGAGGGCGGCAACAGCCCGTACAAGAACATGACCACCTTCCTGATCGAGAAGGAGGCCGGCTTCGGCCCGAACCCGGCCGTTCCCGGCCTCACCGTGCCCGGGAAGATCGAGAAGATGGGCTACAAGGGCGTCGACACCACCGAGCTGGTGCTCCAGGACGTCCGGATCCCGGCGAACCGGATCCTCGGCGGCGTCCCCGGCCGCGGCTTCTACCAGATGATGGACGGCGTCGAGGTCGGCCGCGTCAACGTCGCCGCCCGCGGCTGCGGCGTCGCCCGCCGCGCCTTCGAGCTCGGCATCTCCTACGCCCAGCAGCGCTCCACCTTCGGCAAGAAGATCGCCGAGCACCAGGCCATCCAGTTCAAGCTCGCCGAGATGGCCACCAAGGTCGAGGCCGCCCACCAGATGATGGTCATGGCCGCCCGCAAGAAGGACTCGGGCGAACGCAACGACCTCGAGGCCGGCATGGCCAAGTACCTCGCCTCCGAGTACTGCAAGGAGGTCGTCGAGGACGCCTTCCGCATCCACGGCGGCTACGGCTTCTCCAAGGAGTACGAGATCGAGCGCCTCTACCGCGAGGCCCCGATGCTGCTCATCGGTGAAGGAACTGCGGAGATCCAGAAGATGATCGTCGGACGCCGGCTCCTGGAGGAGTACCGGATCGCGGAGTGAACCTCCGGGTCGTCCCGGCTCCACGGGGCGGCCCTCCAAGCGCCGGTCGACGGGCGTGCGGGCCCGTCCCGGCAGTGCGCCGTGCCATCGAGGCCCCGGCCTGGTCCGCCAGGGGTCCGGCACGGCCCCGGAAGCGGCCGCAGGGCGTAAAGCTGTAGGAACGCGCCCTGCGGCCGCTTCCGCACACCCTGCCGGGGCTCTTGCCACGGCGCCCTGCCGTCCTCCGGTTCCAGCCGGGTGTCCGCTGAGAGAAGCGTCACCAGCCCCGCCCGGACCCTTGGGAACCGGACCGGGTCGAGCTACGGTCGTATGCGTGGGTGGCGCAGCCGCACCTCCCACCGGACACATGAACGAGCAGGCGGGTTGCCCACCCACCGTGTGCTCCCGATAGCATCCACCGGGACAGCAGCCGTCCCTCTCTTACCCGATCCCGCGGTGGCCCCCGTCCAGCGGCCATGATCCCCCGCGACAAAGGTCTTCGATGCCCATCAGCCCGTCCCCTCACACCTCCGTCACGGACCGCGATGCCCTCGCAGGCCCGACGGCCGGTCGGCGACCCCGCGTGACCATCGCGCGCGGAGCCACCCCCTGGTTCGTCCCCACCCTCGCCACGGCCGCCGTGACCACCGCCCTCACCCGGCGCAGCGGCAAGTGGGCCCTGGCGGCGGTACCCGCCTGCGCGCTCGGCGCCGGCATGCTGTGGTTCTTCCGCGACCCCGAGCGTGAGATCGGCACGGGCAGAGTGATCTCCCCCGCCGACGGCGTGGTGCAGAGCATCGACGCCTGGCCGGACGGCCGCACCCGGGTCGCGATCTTCATGAGCCCGCTCAACGTCCACGTCAACCGCGCGCCGCTGCCCGGCACGGTGACGTCGGTCGAGCACGTCGCGGGCGGCTTCGTGCCCGCGTTCAACAAGGACAGCGACCAGAACGAGCGGGTCGTCTGGCACTTCGACACCGAGCTCGGCGACATCGAGATGGTGCAGATCGCGGGGGCCGTGGCCCGCCGCATCGTGCCCTACGTGGACGCCGGAACCAAGGTCGAGCAGGGCGACCGGATCGGCCTGATCCGGTTCGGCTCCCGGGTCGACACCTACCTGCCGGCCGGCGTCGAGGTCGGCGTCGAGGTCGGCCAGAAGACCACAGCCGGGGTGACACGCCTTGACCGTGACTGATCCTGAGACGATCGTCGGCCTGGACGACGAGGAGACGGCCCTGCGCCGCCGCCGCTGGGCACGCGACCGCGAACTCCGCGCGCCGCGCTCGCCGCAGCACCTGTCCACCGCCGACCTGCTGACCCTGGGGAACGCCGTCTGCGGCTTCCTGGCGATCTACTCGATCACCACCGGGGTCCTGGTCCCGCACATCACCAATCCGGACGCCGCTCCGGACCGGCACAGCGCCGCCACCGCGGTCACGCTGCTGCTGATCGGCTCGATGTGCGACCTCTTCGACGGGCTGGTGGCGCGCAAGCTGCGCTCCTCCGCCCTCGGGGCCGAACTCGACAACCTGGCCGACCTGATCAGCTTCGGCATCGCGCCGGCCTACTTCGTCGCGGTCTGGGGCATGGTCTCCCAGGGGTCCAACCGGACCCTCTCGGCCCTCATCGCGCTCACCGTGCTGCTGTCGGTCGTCCTACGGCTGGCCCGCTTCTCCGCCGTGAAGATGCGGCCCGGGGTCTTCCAGGGCATGCCCTGCCCGATGGGCGCCATGACGGTCATCGCGATCGTGCTCCTCGACCCGCCGTTCCTGCCCGGTCTGCTCGCCATCTTCGGCGCCGCGTACCTCATGGTCAGCCGGATCGAGTACCCCAAGCCGCAGGGCCTGCTGGCCACCGCCACGCTCTGCTGGATCGTGGTCTCCATCGGCTGCCTGGCCGCGTGGGCGACCGGCCTGCCCGGCGGCGACTCGCTCCTGCACGTCGGCGCCTTCGCGCAGATCACGCTCGCCGCGATGGCCCCCCTGCTGGTCATCCGGCGCAAGGTCGGCCAGAAGGTCGGCGACGTCCGCGCCCGGCGCGCGGAGTCGCGGATCGGCTGAGGCCGCTCCTGACACCGGAAGGGCCCGGATCCGTTTGGCGGTTTCTAGTGGTCGTTGCAACACGTGGTCGGTTGTCTAGGCCGCGAGGAGTTTAGCCAGACGCTCGGCTGGGGTTTCCCAGCCGAGCGTTTTGCGTGGGCGGCGGTTGAGCTGGTCGGCGACGGCGGCCAGGTGCTCGGGCGTGTGGACCGACAGGTCGGTGCCCTTGGGGAAGTACTGCCGCAGCAGGCCGTTCGTGTTCTCGTTGGAGCCGCGCTGCCAGGGACTGGCCGGGTCGCAGAAGTAGACCGGGATGTCGGTGGCCAGGCTGAACTCCGCGTGCCTGGCCATCTCGCTGCCCTGGTCCCAGGTCAGGGACCGCTTCAGCTGGACCGGGAGTGTCCGGGCGGTGGCCACTAGGGCGTCGCGGACGGTCTCGGCGGTGTGGTCGCCGGGCAGGTGCAGCAGCATCACGTAGCGGGTCGAACGCTCGACCAGGGTGCCGATCGCGGACTTGTGCTCCTTGCCGAGGATCAGATCGCCCTCCCAGTGGCCGGGGACGGCCCGGTCCTCGGCCTCGGCGGGGCGCTCGCTGATCATGACCATCGGGTCGGTGAAGCGGGAACGCCGGCAGTTGGCCTGCCGCTGGGGCCTGCGGCGGGCCCGGCCTGAGCGCAGGGCACCGGCGAGCTCGCGCCGCAGCTCGCCGCGGCCCTGGACGTAGAGCGCCTGGTAGACGGTCTCGTGGACCACGTGCATCTCCGGCCGGTCGGGGAACTGTCGACGTAGAGCGTGGCAGATCTGCTCCGGGCTCCACTGCTCGTCCAGCATCGCCTGGACGGCGGCGTGCAGCTCGGGGTTCTCGGTGATCTTGCGGGCCTTGGGGCGGGGCCGGCGAGCGTCCGCCCTGGCCTGGGCGGCGTGCGGACGGTAGTGCCACTGCCCGCGAGTGCCCTCGGTGCGGTTGCGGCGGATCTCCCGGCTGATGGTGGACGGACTGCGGCCCAGCTCCGCGGCGATGGCCCGCACGGTGGCCTTCTCCCGCAGCCGGTCGGCGATGTGGATCCGCTCGTCCTCGCTCAGATACCGGGAGACACCGGAAGGCGGCACCACCATGCGAATCGGTGGTGCCGCCTTCTGCCGCTGCTCGGCTCCGCGGCCGTGACGCCACTTCTGGCCGGTCCGGCGGGCGATGCCGACGATCCGGCACGCCTCGGTGTTCGTGTAGCCCTGCTGCATGAGCCGGGAGTATGCCTCCCGTTCCCGGCGCAGCTTCACAGGCCCCTGGGCCGTCCGGTCCTTGCGGATCTCGAAGTCCAATGCATCCCCTGAACTGGGGTGTTGCAACGACTCCTAGAACCCAAGTTTCGTACGGATCCGGGCCCTTTCGCGTTCTCGGGGGTTCTCGGGGGTCCCAAGGTTCTGGGAGCCCGAGGTTCTGGGCGTTCTCGGGGCTTTCCGCGTCACGCCCCGCCGGTGTGGACGCTGAAGGCCGAGCGGCGGGCCGCCCGGGCGACGCCCGGGTCCGGGTGCACGCCCGACACCGCCGTGAGCACCGACGCCGCCCGCGGGTGCCCCGACTGCCGGGCCCGGGCGAACAGCCGGACCGGATCGCCCGCCGAAGCGCCCTCCACGTGGCCGACCAGCAGCTCCGTCTCCCCGTGGTCCAGCACCGCCGCCGCCGTGTCCACCCACAGCCAGGCCGCGTCCTCGGCGCCCAGCACGTCCGCCGGCGACACGCCCTCGTCCGACTGCTCGGCCAGCCACAGCAGCGCGTACGGGCGCAGCACCGGCTCGTCGACGGCCGCCCGCACCGCCTGCTCGGCCGTGCCGCCCGCCACCCGCAGCGCCTCGAAGGCCAGACCGCGCACCAGCGCGTCGTCGCCCTGCGCCGCGTCCAGCAGCTCCGCCACCGCCCGGTCCGCCGGACGGGCCGCCACCCAGGCGCGGAACTCCGCCCGGGCCGGGCCCGGCGAGTAGTCGGCGCAGGCGTTCAGCAGCTCGAAGGCGCTCTGCTCGATGTGGCCGGCGGCGGTCTGCGCGACCGTGCAGATCTCCTCCAGCTTCGCCCGCACCGCCCAATGCCCCAGCGGCGACAGCTCGGCCGCATCGTTCCTGCGGACCACGGCGCCGACCGCCGCCAGGCCGTCCAGCATCCAGTCCAGGACGGCGGCGACGTCCGCGGGCGAAGCCGGGGTGTCGATCTGCGGCTCCCGGCAGGTGCCGCGGACGGCGGAGACGGCGGAGGCGGCGTGCGGGACGGGCGACAGGCTCGGGCCCCCGTTGCCTCCGCCGACACGGCGCTCGTCCAGGCCGCGGCGCAGCAGCTCCAGCAGCTCGCTGTCGGCGACCGGGCCGTCCACCAGGTGGAGGAAGGAGAGCAGCTGCGGGGCCTGGTCCACGGCCTGCCCGGCGAGCACGGCGAAGACGCCGCGCAGGGCGGCCGGCGGCACCGGGGCGAGCAGCGTCCAGGCGTCGAACAGCGCGGACCAGCCGCGCACCACGGCCTCGTCGTCGTGGTCCCAGGCGTGCAGTCGCCAGCCCGGGCCGGCCCCGCCGTCCCGGGCCTCCACGAGGCCGACCAGGAGCGCCTGCCCCCACGCCTTGGCCGCGGCGCCGACCGTCATGGCCAGCGCCCTGCCCGCCGCGCGGGCATCCTCCGCGAGCAGTTCGCCACGCTTGTCGACCTCGGCCAGCTCCCCCGCCCAACGGGCGATGCGAACGGCGTCCACCAGCATCCGGCGGGCCAGCGGCGCCAGCTCGGCGGGCGCGGGGAAGCCGTCCGGCACGGGAACCCGGCCGCGGCCGGGCGCGGGTGCGGGGCCTCGTCGGCGGGGTACGCCGCCGCCCGGCCCGGCCCCGGCGGGCCGGTGGGCCGTACCGGGGAGACGGGTCACCGTCGCACCGGTACCGATCGTCGGTGGGAGCGGGGCATCACGGTCGCGCGGGTTCCGAGACGTCACGTCGAGCAGTCTTCCCCTTGCACGGGCCTTCTGTCACATCCGGTTGGCCGTACGGACGGGCCGGTGCGGACGGCGCCTCCGCAAGATCGGGCAACAGCGGCAAACCGCCTGGCCGGAATCGTGTGGCGGTGCCATGCCAGGGCGGTCGGCGGGGCGTCGAGCGTGGTCACGGCGGGCGACGGATCGAACACGGACAGCCCGGAGAAGCGGTACGGGGCGGTCACAGGAGAGGGGTGAGCCAGCGGCGGAGGAGTTCGGTGTAGTGGGCCGGGGCGGAGTTCCAGAGGGCGGTGTGGTCGGCGCCCGCGAAGGAGTGGAGGCTGACCACGTCGGGGCGGCTGGCGGCGAGGTGTTCGGCGGCGCGGAACGGGGCGACCGGGTCGTCGGGGCTGTGCAGGACCAGGGTGGGCGCGCGCAGGTCGGCGCCCTCGGCGATGCGGGTGAAGTCGGCCAGGTCGACGCCGGTGCGGCCCTCGGCGGCGAGGGCGCCGAGTTCGGCGGCGGCGCCGGTGTAGCCGGCCCGGGCCGCGCCGCGGCGGGCGGTGGCCGGGAGGTCGAGGACGGGCGAGTCCAGGACGAGGCCGCGGACGGCGTACGCCCAGGCGGAGCGGGCGGCGGTCTGCAGGCACATCGTGGCGCCGAGCGACCAGCCGTACAGGACGACCCGGCCGGCGCCGCTGTCGAGGGCGAGCCGCACCGCCGACTCGACGTCCCGCCATTCGGTCTCGCCGAAGTGGCCGAGCCCGCCCGGGGAGGCGGGGGCGCCCTGGTCGCCGCGGTAGGTGACGGCGAGGGCGGGCAGGGCGAGGCGGTCGAGGACGGGCAGGACGGCGAGGGCCTGCTGGCGGTCGGCGCCGGGGCCGTGCACGAGGATCACCCAGGTGCCGCGTTTGCCGTCGAGCCGCCAGGCGGGCAGGGCGCCGAGTTCGCCGTCGACGGTGGTCTCGGCGTAGTGGAGGCCGAGTGCGGAGGTCGGGTCGCCGAGGTGGACGCGCGGGGTGAAGCGGACCTCGGTGCCGGGGACGAGCGTGCCCCGGTCGGCGCGGACGAGGCGGCGGGTGACGCCCTGTTCGTCGCTGCCCAGGATGTCGTCGACGACGGCGTGGCCGTTGTCGTCCCACTCGACGGCCCAGCGGCCGGGGCGCAGGCTCTCGGCGCTGCGGGTGAAGGTGATCCGGCCGGCGGCGACGCTCCGTACCCGGACGGGGCGGGACTGCGGCACGACGGCGGTCTCCGGGTGGACGATCCGGTCGGACGCCCGGCGGCCGATCACGACGACGGCGACCCCGGCGCCGACGGCGGCTGCCGCCACGACGGCTGCGGTTCCCCAACGCATATCGCTCCCCGCTCTGTGAGTCGCTGGCTCGGTGAGTCCCCGCTCGGTCCGCCCCGGTCCGGTCGGTGTTCGGTCACCAGTTCACTGGGGGCCGGGGCGTGCGGCCAGCCGGCTGGGCCGTCCGGGGTAGAAGGAGGGGGCCGGGGTCACACGGGGAGGTCGGTCCGGCGGCGGCCGAGGAGTTCCCAGAAGCGGTCGGCGAGGGGGCGGTCCCGCGGGGTGTCGGTGCGCGGGGTCGAGGATGGGGTGCCTCAGGTGCCGGCGCCCCAGTGGGTGGAGATTTTGTTCTCCTGTTGCAGGACCGTCAGGACGGCGGCGAGATCGTCCTCGTCGACGGGGACGAGACGCGCGACGGCGTGGACGTGGGCCTGCCAGTCGACGCACCGGCGGGCCGCTGGGCGATCGCACAGGGTGTCATGCCCCTGCGGCGGGGCGGATCGGAGGTGGCGACGACGGGTGCGACTGTGACCAACCCCTCCGTGACCTCGGTTGACTCCCGCTCCGGCCGCGTGATGGGATCCCAGGGCCAAACGGAGGCATGCAGAGGAAGCCGGTGCGAGTCCGGCGCGGTCCCGCCACTGTCACCGGGGAGCACGCCCGGAAAACGCCACGGCGGACCGTCAGTTGCCGCTGGAAGGCCCGGGGGTGCGTTCGACCCGGAAGCCAGGAGACTCTCGCCCCCGCTACGTCGATCCAGGGCGCGGACCCTGAGTGAGGACTCGCACGCGATGCAGGCTGCCCCGACCCGCCGAGCCCTCTGCTGCTCCCCGCCGTGCGCCCGATGACCACGAGACCGCTGACCCGCGCCGCCGCGTTCGCGCTGGGCGCCGTCGCGGGCTACCTGGCGGACGCCCGCTTCGCCGATCCGCGCCGCGGCCACCCGGTGGCCGTCTTCGGCGACGCGGCGGCGCGCCTGGAGCGGCGGATGTGGCGGGACGACCGGGCCGCCGGGGCCGCCTACACGGCGCTGTGCGTGGGCACGGTCGCCGCGGGCGCGGTGGCGCTGGACCGGACGGTCGGCCGCCGCCCGCTGGGCCGGGCCGCGCTGGCCGCCGCCGCGACGTGGACGGTGCTCGGCGGCACCTCGCTGACCCGGGAGGCGCGCACGATCGGCCGCTCGCTGGCGGCCGGGGACCTGACGGCGGCCCGGGAACGGCTGCCGCACCTGTGCGGCCGGGATCCGAGCGCGCTGGACGGGCAGCAGATCGCCCGGGCGGTGGTCGAGTCGGTGGCGGAGAACACCGCCGACGCCGTGGTGAACGCGCTGACGTGGGGCGCGCTGGCGGGGACGCCGGGCCTGCTGGCGTTCCGGGCCGTGAACACCTTGGACGCGATGGTGGGCCACCGCTCGCCGCGCCACGCCCGGTTCGGCTGGGCGTCGGCCCGGCTGGACGACGTGGCGGGCTGGCCCGGCGCCCGGCTGACGGCGCTGCTGACGGTGGCCGCCTCGCCGGAGCCGCGAACGGCCTGGCGGGTGTGGCGGCGCGACGGTACGGCGCATCCGAGCCCGAACGCGGGCCAGGCGGAGTCGGCGTTCGCGGGCGCGGTCGGCGTCCGGCTGGGCGGCACGCTGCAGTACGGGGAGCGCGTGGAACACCGGCCGGTACTGGGCGCGGAGCTGCGGCCGGTGACGGTGGACGACATCGAACGGGCGTGCACGCTGTCGAGGCGGGTGGGCGCGCTGGCCGTGGGTACGACCGTCGCGGGGCACCTCCTGCTGCGGGCGGCCCTGAGCAGGAGGGGAAGGGCATGAGCAACGCGCTGCTGGTCGCCGGGACGACCTCGGACGCGGGCAAGAGCGTGGTCACGGCGGGCATCTGCCGCTGGCTGGCCCGGCAGGGCGTCCGGGTGGCGCCGTTCAAGGCGCAGAACATGTCGCTGAACTCCTTCGTCACCGCGGACGGCGCCGAGATCGGCCGCGCCCAGGCGATGCAGGCGCAGGCGGCCCGGGTGGCGCCGGAGGCGGCGATGAACCCGGTGCTGCTGAAGCCGGGCGCGGACGGCCGCAGCCAGGTGGTGCTACTGGGCAGGCCGGTCGCCGAGGTGGGCGCGCTGGACTACCGCGAGCGCAAGCCCGTCCTGCTGGAGCGGGCGCTGGAGTGCCTGGCGGACCTGCGCCGCCGCTACGACGTGGTGGTGTGCGAGGGCGCCGGCTCGCCCGCCGAGATCAACCTGCGGGACCGCGACATCGCCAACATGGGCCTGGCGACGGCCGCCGGACTGCCGGTGGTGGTGGTCGGGGACATCGACCGCGGGGGCGTCTTCGCGGCGATGTACGGGACGCTGGCGCTGCTGTCGGCCGAGGACCAGCGGCACGTGGCGGGCTGGTTCGTCAACAAGTTCCGCGGCGACGCGCGGCTGCTGGCGCCCGGGCTGGAGATGCTGCACGACCTGACCGGCCGTCCGGTGCTCGGCACGCTGCCGATGCTGCCGGGGCTGTGGCTGGACGCCGAGGACTCCTTGGACCTGTCGACGGTGGTGGACCGGGTGGACGGCCGCGGGCCGCTCGGCGCGGACGTGCTGCGGGTGGCCGTGGTGCGCTTCCCCCGGCTGTCGAACTTCACCGACGTGGACGCGCTGGCGCAGGAACCGGGCGTGCTGGTGCGCTGGGCGACCCGGCCGGAGGAGCTGGCCGACGCCGACCTGGTGGTACTGCCCGGCACCCGGGCCACCGTCGCCGATCTGGCCTGGCTGCGCGAGCGCGGGCTGGAGCCGGCGCTGAAGGCGCGGGCGGCGGCCGGGCTGCCGATCCTCGGGGTGTGCGGCGGCTACCAGATGCTGACGCGCTCGATCGTCGACGAGGTGGAGTCGAAGGCCGGGTCCGTCGACGGTCTGGGCCTGCTGCCGGCGCACGTGCGGTTCGGCGCCGAGAAGGTGCTGGCGCGGCCGGTCGGCGAGGCGTACGGGCAGCGGGTCGAGGGCTACGAGATCCACCACGGGGTCGTGACCGTCGAGGGCGGGGAAACCTTCCTGGACGGCTGCCGGGTGGGCGCGGTGTGGGGCACGACCTGGCACGGCGCGCTGGAGAACGACGGGTTCCGCCGTGAACTGCTGTGTGAGGTAGCTCAGTTGGCCGGGCGGGCGTTCGTCCCGGCGCCGGACACCTCGTTCGCCGCGGCGCGCGAGGCCCGGCTGGACCGGCTGGGGGACCTCATCGAGGAGCACGCGGACACCGACGCGCTGTGGAAGCTGATCGAGGGCGGGGTGCCGGCGGCCGGATCGCTGCCGTTCCTGCCGCCCGGGGCGCCTGAGGAGGCTGGCAAGGCATGAGTGACGTCCGGTACCCGTTCACCGCGGTCGTCGGGATGGCGGACCTGCGGCTCGGGCTGCTGCTCAACGCGGTCTCCCCGGCCGTCGGGGGCGTGCTGGTGCGCGGCGAGAAGGGCACCGCCAAGTCGACGATGGTGCGCGCGCTGGCCGGCCTGCTGCCGTCCATCGCCACCGTCGACGGCTGCCGCTTCGCCTGCGACCCGGCCGCACCCGACCCGCAGTGCCCGGACGGTCCGCACTCCGGCTCGTCCGCCTCCGAACGGCCTTCGCAGCTGGTCGAGTTGCCGGTCGGCGTGGCCGAGGACCGGATCGTCGGCTCGCTCGACCTGGAGCGGGCGCTCGCCGAGGGCGTCAAGGCCTACGAGCCCGGGCTGCTCGCCAAGGCGCACCGCGGGGTGCTCTACATCGACGAGGTGAACCTGCTCCAGGACCACGTGGTGGACCTGCTGCTGGACGCGGCCGCGATGGGCCGCTCGTACGTCGAGCGCGAGGGCGTGTCGGTGCGGCACGCGGCCCGGTTCCTGCTGGTCGGCACGATGAACCCGGAGGAGGGCGAGCTGCGTCCGCAGCTGCTCGACCGGTTCGGCCTGACGGTGGAGATCGCCGCCACCCGGGATCCGGTGGAGCGCGCCGAGGTGGTGCGGCGGCGCCTCGCGTACGACGCGGATCCGGCGGGCTTCGCGGCCCGGTTCGCCGACGAGGAGCGCGCGCTCGCCGAACGGATCACCGCCGCACGGGAGTTGCTGCCGAAGGTGGAGCTCACGGATGTGGCGCTCCGTCAGATCACCGCCGTGTGCGCAGCGTTCGAGGTGGACGGGCTGCGCGCGGACATCGTGATGGCGCGCACCGCCGTCGCGCTGGCCGCGTGGGACGGCCGGACGGAGGTGGAGGAGGAGGACGTCCGCAAGGCCGCCCAGCTGGCGCTGCCGCACCGGCGCCGCCGCAACCCGTTCGACGCGCCCGGCCTGGACGAGGAGCAGCTGGACCGGACGCTGGAGGAGCACGCGCAGTCGGAGCCCGAGGGCGACGGCGACGGCGACGGGCCCGAGGACGACGGCCCGGGCCCGGACGGCGGCCCCGGGGGCGGTCCGGACGGCGGCGGGGCTCCCGAGCCCGCCGACGGTCCGGCGGAGGCCGCCTCGGAGACGGGAACCCCCGAGCAGCCCGTCCCCGCCCAACACCCCTCCCCCGCCCGGGAGTCGGCGCCGGTCTCGGCCGGCGATCCGTACCGCACCCGACTGTTCACCGTGCACGGCACCGGCCGCGGCGCCCAGGGCCGCCGCTCCCCCGCCGAGACCGACGGCGGGCACACCGTCCGCTCCCGGCGCCCGCGGGGCACGCTCAGCCGGCTGCACCTGACCGCCACCCTGCAGGCCGCCGCGCCGCACCAGGTGGCGCGCGGGCGCGCCGGCCGCGCGCTGGTGCTGCAGAAGGACGACTTCCGCGAACAGGTGCGCCAGGGCCGGGAGTCCAACCTGGTGCTGTTCGTCGTCGACGCCTCCGGCTCGATGGCGGCCCGGCAGCGGATGACCGCCGTCAAGGGCGCCGTGCTGTCGCTGCTGATGGACGCCTACCAGCGGCGCGACAAGATCGGCATGATCACCTTCCGCGGCGCGGGCGCCGAGCTGGCGCTCCCGCCGACGTCGTCCGTCGAGGTCGGCGCGGCCCGGCTGGAGTCGCTGCCCACCGGCGGGCGCACCCCGGTGGCCGCCGGGCTGCTGCGCGCGCACGAGGTGCTGCGGGTCGAGCGGCTGCGCGACCCGAACCGCCGCCCGCTCGTCGTCGTCGTGACCGACGGCCGGGCCACCGGCGGCCGCGACGCGCTCGCCCGGTCGCACCGCGCGGCCGAGCTGTTCGCCGCCCAGGGCGTCGCGTGCGTGGTGCTGGACTGCGAGTCCGGGCCCGTCCGGCTCGGCCTCGCCCGTACCCTGGCCGGGCGCCTCGGCGGCACCGCCGTCACCCTGGACGAGCTGCGCGCCGAGGGCGTGGCCTCGCTCGTCCGCGAGAACCGTGCAACCACGATGCGAAAGGCGGCCTGAGCGCCATGCCCAAGGGAGTGCCCGAGAACGTCCCCGACGACGGCATGACGACCCGTCAGCGCCGTACGCTGCCGATCACCGCCGTGCACACCGGCCCCGGCAAGGGCAAGTCCACGGCCGCGTTCGGCATGGCGCTGCGGGCCTGGAACCAGGGCTGGCCGGTCGGGGTGTTCCAGTTCGTGAAGTCCGCCAAGTGGAAGGTCGGCGAGGAGAACGCGCTGCGCGTGCTCGGCGCCTCCGGCGAGGGCGGCACCGTCGACTGGCACAAGATGGGCTCCGGCTGGTCGTGGATCCAGCGCTCCAGCGAGATGGAGATGGACAGCGAGGCCGCCGCCAAGGAGGGCTGGGAGCAGGTCAAGCGCGACCTCGCGGCCGAGACCTACCGCTTCTACGTGCTCGACGAGTTCACCTACCCGATGCACTGGGGCTGGGTCGACCCGGAGGAGGTCGTGTCGGTGCTCAGGGAGCGTCCGGGCAGCCAGCACGTCGTCATCACCGGCCGGTACGCGCCCGAGCCGCTGACCGAGTTCGCCGACCTGGTCACCGAGATGACCAAGGTCAAGCACCCCATGGACGCCGGCCGCAAGGGCCAGCGCGGTATCGAGTGGTAGATCGTTGAGCACCGTCCCCCGCCTCGTCGTCGCCGCGCCCTCCTCGGGCGCCGGCAAGACCACCGTCGCCACCGGCCTCATCGCGGCGCTCGCCGCGCGCGGGCTGGCGGTGTCGCCGCACAAGGTCGGCCCCGACTACATCGACCCGGGCTACCACGCGCTCGCCGCCGGGCGCCCGGGCCGCAACCTGGACGCCTTCCTGTGCGGGCCGGAGCGGATCGCGCCGCTGTTCCTGCACGGCGCGGCGGGAGCCGACGTCGCCGTCGTCGAGGGGGTCATGGGCCTGTTCGACGGGGCGTCCGGGCGCGGGGAGCTGGCGTCCACGGCGCACGTGGCCAAGCTCCTGCGGGCACCGGTGGTGCTCGTCGTGGACGGCAGTTCGCAGTCGCGGTCGGTGGCCGCGCTGGTGCACGGCTTCGCCTCCTGGGACCCTCAGGTGCGGCTCGCCGGGGTGATCCTCAACCGGGTCGCCTCCGACCGGCACGAGCAACTCCTGCGCGAGGCCCTGGAGGAGGGCTCCGGCGTGCCCGTCCTCGGCGCGCTGCGCCGCTCGGCGGCGGTCGCCACACCCTCGCGCCACCTCGGGCTGATCCCGGCCGTGGAGCGGTCGGCTGAGGCGCTGAAGGCCGTCGCGGACATGGGCGAACTCGTCGCCTCCTCGGTCGACCTGGACGCCGTGCTCGAACTCGCGCGGACCGCGCCCGAGTTGGACGCGCAGCCGTGGGATGCGGCGGCCGAGGTCACCCCGGTTTCCGGGCGGCCGCGGATCGCGGTGGCGGGCGGTGCCGCGTTCTCCTTCTCGTACGCCGAGAACGCCGAACTGCTGGGCGCGGCGGGCGCGGAGGTGATTCCGTTCGACCCGCTGCACTCCGCGTCGCTGCCCGAGGGGACGGCCGGCCTGGTCATCGGCGGCGGCTTCCCCGAGCTGTACGTCCGGGAGTTGAGCGGGAACACCGAACTGCGGCGATCCATCGCCGAGTTCGCGACATCCGGCGGTCCGGTTGCCGCCGAGTGCGCCGGACTGCTCTACCTGGGGCGGGAGTTGGACGGCAAGCCGATGTGCGGCGTACTCGACACCACCGCCCGGATGACCGAACGGCTCACCCTCGGCTACCGGGAGGCCGTCGCCCTGCACGACTCCCCGCTCGGCCCGGCCGGCACCCGGCTGCGCGGGCACGAGTTCCACCGGACGGTCTGCGAGCCCGGCGCGGGCGAACTCCCCGCCTGGGGCTGGCGGTTGCCCACCGGACCGCGCACCGAGGGCTTCGCCGGCGGCAACGTCCACGCGTCCTACCTGCACCTGCACTGGGCCGGATCACCGGAGCTGGCGGCCTCCTTCGCGGCCGCGGCGGCGCGGTTCGCCGGAGCCCGGTGAACGTCATCGCGCTCAACGGTGCCGTCGGACCGGCCGCGGCGCAGGCGTGGGCGGTGCACGTGGGTGTCACGTGCGACCTGCTCGTCGACACCTCGCGAGCCTCCGCGGCCGAGTGCGCCCGGATCGCCGTCGGCCGGGTGGCGTCCTGCGGTTGACTGGTCTTCAAGGAGTCCACAAGAGAAAGGGCACGAGCGTGGCCAAGCTGCACACCTACACCACCGAGATCACCTGGACCGGCAACCAGGGCGCCGGCACCAGCGACTACCGCTCCTACGCCCGCGACCACGACGTCGCCGCCGACGGCCGGCCCACCATCCCCGGCTCCTCCGACCCCGCCTTCCGCGGCGACCCGACCCGCTGGAACCCCGAACAGCTGCTGCTCGCTTCCGTCTCGCAGTGCCACCTGCTCTGGTACCTGCACCTGTGCGCCGTCAACGGCGTCGTCGTGACCTCGTACGTCGACAACCCCGTCGGCACGATGGCCGAGACGCCGGAGGGCGGGCACTTCACCTCGGCCGTCCTGCACCCGCGGATCGAGGTCGCGTCGGACGGCATGGTCGAGAAGGCGCTCACCCTGCACGCCGAGGCGCACCGGTCCTGCTTCATCGCCAACTCGGTCAACTTTCCGGTGCGGCACGAGCCGGTGGTAACAGTCGCGGGATGAGGCTTTTACACCGGCTTCTACAGCGGCTCCGCGGCGGCTTTCACAGCGCGAGGGCCTGCCAGCCCCGGGTGGCGGCGCAGAGGAGACTCACCGCGAGCTCGCGGTGATCGCACCCGGGCCACCCTGCTCGCCAACACCAGAGGCCACCAACACCCGTCGGCTCATGACTCTTTGGGCACGCAGCAACAGAGGCAGTGTCGCCGGCTGCAGGAGCAGCGCCGGGCCGGCGGCGACCGGCGGTTCCTACTCCTGCTCCTGCCGCGCGAGCAGCGATGCGAGGTAGCGCGTCACCTCGTCGTGCAGATCGGCCGGGGTCAACGGGTGGCCATGTCCGCTGCCGGCCGTCGCGTTGAACAGCACGCCGTCGCACCAGCGGATCAGGCGACGGGCGTCGGCGGCGGGCTCGGGCGAGCCGCAGCGGGCGAGGAGCTGCACCGCGAAGTCGAGGAAGCGCGCTCCCAGGCGGTCGTAGACGTCGCGCAGTTCGGGCCGACGGGCCGCCTCCAGGGCGAGCTCGATGCGCGCGATGGTGAGGGTGCGGCCGGTGGTCAGCGCCTGGTGCAGGCCGTCGGCGGCGACCTGGGCGAGCAGTTCGCGCGGCGGTGCCGCGCACTCGGCCAGGGCGTCGGCCGGGTCGAGGAACCCGGCCGACTCCAGTTCGGCGATCCGGGTCAGTGCGAGTTCGAGCAGGGCGGCCCTGGTCCGGGCGAGGTTGGACGTCGAGCCGGTGGGCAGCCCCGCCGCCTCGTCCACCGCGCGGTGGCGTCGCTCCTGGCCCCCGGCAGCGATCCGGCGGCACCCCTCCCCGCCTACACCGTCGCCCGCCTCCCCCGCACCACCCGCATCGTCACCGGCTCCCGCCGCATCGGCGCCCTCGTCACCCTCCGCTCCCCCGCCGCCGTCCTGCTGCGGGACACCGCCCTGACGATCGGCGGCCTCCTCCCCGACCGCTTCCTGCTGGGCCGCTCCGCCCCCACCTACAACTGGCAGGCCCCGGCGCTCGGAGGCCAGGCGTCAGTGCCCTTCGAATGCCAGGGCGGGGCATAAATCGTCGAATTCATGGCGATCGAACAGCCTGCGGCCCGCCGGGGCTGGAGTCCGCGTTCCGCTCGGTCGCGGAGCAGCTCAGCCGGTTACGACCTGTCGCCGGCGAAGGTGCCGTGCAGGGGATCGGCTCGGTAGCAGGCCTCGCAGCGGAGGCGGGTGTAGATCGCGACCGGGCCCATGAAGACGTCCTCCCGGCCGTCCACCGAGGAGGCGGAGGCTGCAGCCTTGCCGACAGGGGCGTGAGAAGTCGACCCCTCCGACTTCTCACGCACCGGCCGCCCTACAACCGCTCGGTGTCGCCGTGGGCGATGAGCAGCTTCTTCAGCAGCGCCTTGAGCTGGTCGCGCTCCTGCGGATCGAGGGCGGCGAGGATGCGTTCCTCGTTGCGGACGTGGCCGGGCATGGCCGCGTCGATCAGTTCCTTGCCGGCGGGGGTGAGGCGGACCAGGACGGCGCGGCGGTCGTTCGGGCAGGGGCTGCGCTCGACGAGGCCCTTCGCCGAGAGCCGGTCGACGCGATTGGTGATCGCGCCGGACGTCACCATGGCCGACTTCAGCAGTGCGCGGGCGTTGAGTTCGTACGGCTCGCCGGACCGCCGGAGCGTCGCGAGGACGTCGAACTCGGAGGAGTCCAGGCCGTGTTCGGCGAAGTACTCGCGCAGGGCGGTGTCGACGCGGACGTTCAGGCGGCGCAGCCGGCCGATCACGGCGATGGGCTCGCTGTCGAGCTCGGGGCGGGCCCGGGCCCACTGGTCGACGATGTCGTCGACGGTGTCGCGTTCCTGCATGGCCCTCCGCCTTCCCGCAGCCTGTATCGACGGGATTTATCTTAACCTTCACATACTTGACGTTCACAGACCCTCGAGCGTAGAACTTATCTCAACGTTCAGATAATCAACGTTGAGGGGGATGTCATGGATCGGAAGCGCGTCGCAGTCGCCGTCACCGCGGCCCTCGCCCCGGCCGCCTGGGGCACGACCTACCTGGTCACCACCCAGTTCCTGCCCGAAGGCCGTCCGCTGCTGCTCGCCGCCCTGCGCGCGCTCCCGGCCGGGCTGCTCCTGCTGCTCCTCGGCCGCAGACTGCCCAAGGGGCGCTGGTGGGGGCGCGCCGCCGTCCTCGGCATGCTGAACATCGGGCTCTTCTTCCCGCTCGTGTTCGTCGGCGCGTACCGGTTGCCCGGCGGGGTCGCGGCGACCATCGGCGCGATCCAGCCGCTGCTGGTCACCGGATTCTCGATCGGCGTGCTCGGTGTGCGGCCCGGACGGCGGGCCGTCCTCGCCGGACTCGCCGGGGTCGGCGGCGTCGCGCTCCTCGTCCTCAAGAGCGGCGCGCGGCTGGACGGCGTCGGCATCGCCGCGATGGTCACCGCGATCGCGCTCATGGCCATGGGCACCGTCCTGACCCGTCGCTGGGGCCGGCCCGACGGCGCCACCCTGCTCGACCTGACCGCCTGGCAGCTCCTCGCCGGCTCGCTCTTCCTCGTACCGCTCGCAGCCGCCGTGGAGGGCGCGCCGCCCGCCCTGAGCGCCACCAACCTGGCCGGCTTCGCCTACCTCGGGCTGTTCGGCACCGCCCTCGGGTACGTCCTCTGGTTCCGCGGCATCGACCGCCTCGGCGCCGGCCCGGCCTCCTTCCTCGGCCTGGTCAACCCGGTCGTCGCCACGGTCGGCGGCCTCGTCGCCCTCGACCAGACCCTCACCCCGTGGCAGGTCCTCGGCCTCCTCATCGCTCTCGGAGCCCTCGTCGCCGGCCAGTCCCCCACCCGCAGGCCCTCCCCGGCACCCCAGGCACCCCTCGCCCCGACCCCCACCCCCGAACCGGCCCACGCCGGCCGCTGAACCCCTGCCCCGCCGAGCTCCCCGCTCGGCGCGGCACGGCGTCGAGGCGACACCGAGGGGGGACGGCGCATTGCCGATGGGGTGTCACCCCGTGGCGCGGACGTAGATGTCGGCGGCGCCGGGGAGACCGCCGGGGATGGTGGATACGTAGATGCGGCGGGTGGTGGGGGTCGCCGTGGTCGGGGCCGCCGTGGGGGTGATCGGGGTTGCCGTGGGTGTGATCGGGGTTGCCGTGGGTGTGGCGGATGGGGTGGGTGACGGCTCGGGGGCGTCCGTGGTGTCCTCGCCGGGGGCCTGGTCGGCGGCTGGGAGGCTGTCGGCGGCGAAGTCTGCGGTCGGCGAGGCGGTGGGTGAAACGGCCGGCGAAGCGGCTGGCGAAGCGGTGGCAGTAGGCGACGGCGACGGCTCGGGGAGTTCGGGGGCCTCATCCGGTTCGTCGCCGCCGAGGGCGGTGGCGAGGTCGGGCGGAAGCGGAGCGGCGGGGCCCGGGGCGGGGAGGTCGTAGGCGCGGAGGAAGTCGCCGAGGCCGACGTCCTTGCCGCCGGCGACCCGGTAGTGCAGGTAGGCGACGGCGGCGCCGTCCGCGGTGTGCGCGTACACGGCGCCGACCGGGACGTAGTAGCGGTCGGCGCCGGGGTGCTGGGAGGGGTGGAGGCCGGCGAGGCGTTCGGCGCGGTCGCGGTCGGTTTCGCGCACCCCGCGGCCGAGGGTGAAGGTGTTGATGCCGCGTACGAGCAGGGCCGCCGCGACGGACACGCACAGCACCAGACCGACGGCGACGGTGCGGCGCAGCACCGGGCGGCCGTGCAGGGCCGGCCAGGAGTCGGTGACCATGCGCTCGGGCGGGATCCCGTCCACCGTTGTCGCTCCCCGTTCGATCCGGACGTCACTGCGTTCGACGAGGGACGGTAGCCGAGAGTTCCTCAGCCCACGTAGGCGGGTGCGACGGCGGCCCCCGTGACCCGTCGGGCGGCGCCGCCGCCGTCGGCCGGGACGGTCCACAGGTCGGCGCCGTAGTCGCCGGGGAGGGCGTACAGCAGGGCGCCGTTGTCGGTCCAGACGGCCTGGTCGTCGATGTCGCGCTGTTCGGCGGTGGGGGTCTCGGTCATGGTGGCGAGGTCGAGGACGTAGAGCCGCCAGGGGGCGTCGTCGGGCAGGCCGGGGACGCGCTTCTTGTAGGCGACGCGGGTGCCGTCCGGGGAGAGGGAGGGGCACTCGACGTTGTCGTGGAGGGTGGTAAGGGTGCGGGAGGCGAGGTCGCCGCGGACGAGGTGGGTCCGGCCGGCGGTGGCGAGGGTGGCGTAGAAGGTGTTGTCGTCGGCGAAGGTGACGCCCCAGATGTTGACGTCGTGCGCCTGGTAGGGCCGGCCGTCCTTGACGATGTCGAAGCTCTCCAGGTTGTCGCGCAGGTTCCAGTCGCGGACGTCGACGACGGAGGTACGGGTGGAGAAGTTGGTGCCGGCGTAGGAGTCGCCGCTGACGAAGACGGTCCATGCGGCGAGGTGGCCGGAGGGCGAGACCCGGGAGCGGGTGGGGATGCCGGCGACGGGGAAGGAGCGCTTCTCCTTCAGGTGGTCGTCGAGGACGACGGCCCGGTAGGTGTCGTCGAGGGCGCCGTGTTCGGCCTGGAGGCAGATGCCGGTGCCGCCGGCGGCGTGGAAGCGCAGGCAGTGGACGCCGGAGGCAGTGCGCGGGCCGTCGGGGCGGTCGGCGGGGACGGCGGTGAGTTCGTCGCGGTGCGGGCCCCAGGCCATGTTGCGGAACACCAACTGCCGTCCGCTGGTGGGTTTCTGCAGCGAGACGTCGCCGGAGTCGACGGCCGGCGCGCCGGGCTGGGCCTGGTCCCGGCGGGCGGTGCGGTCGGCGGCGTGGAGGACGGCTCCGGTGCCCACCGCGCCGAGCAGCAGGACGGCGATCAGGAGGATGAGCACTCTGGTCCGGTTCCGGAGCTGGTTCACGAGGACACCTCACGGGCGGGTTCGCGGAGGACGGCGGCCGCGCCGAGGACGCACAGCGCGAGCGCGCCGGCCGACCAGGCGAGCGCGGTGGTGCCGCCGACTGCGGACCACAGCGCGCCGAACAGCAGCGAGCAGGCGAACCGGGCGAGCGCCTGCCCGGTGCCGACCAGGGCGAGGCCGGCGCCGCGCTGTTCGGCGGGCACGGCGTCGGCCGCGGCGGCGGCGAGCACGCCGTCGGTGGCGGCGTAGAAGGCGCCGTGCAGGACGAGGACGCAGACGGTGGCGGGCAGTCCGTGGAGCGGCGAGAGCAGCAGCCCGTACGCGAGGAGGAGCACCGCGTGCCCGGCGGTGAAGAGCCGGCGGCGGCCGATCCGGTCGGCGAGCGCGCCCAGCGGAACGGCGAGCAGCAGGAACGCCGCGGCCGTGCCGAGCGGCAGCAGCGGGAAGAGGTCGGTGGCGAGGCCGAGGCGGCGCTGGACGAGCAGGTAGAGGAACGAGTCGCTGACGGTGGTGAGTCCGAGCAGGACGGCGCACAGGGTGAGCCGGCGCAGTCCGGGCAGCCGCAGCAGCGACAGCCCGTCGCGCAGCGAAGGAGCCGAGGTTGACGTCGCATCACCGCCGAGCCGGCTCGGCACGAACAGCAGCAGCACCAGCACCCCGAGCGCGGCGATGCACGCGCTGACGGTGAACACCGCGTCGTAGCCGTGCCGTTCACCGCCGTCGGCGAGCAGCGGGCCGCCGGCCAGCCGGAGCACCAGGAACGCGGTGAGCGGCCCGAGCAGGGCGCCGGCGGTGTCCATCGCGCGGTGCACGCCGAACGCCCGGCCGCGGTGCTCGGGTTCGGTGGCGAGCGAGATCATGGCGTCGCGCGGGGCGGTGCGCAGGCCCTTGCCGGTGCGGTCGACGGCGATGACGGCGCCGATCAGCGGCACGGTGTGGGCGAACAGCAGCAGCGGCTTGCACAGGGCCGACAGGCCGTAGCCGACGGCCGCGACCGCCTTGTGCCGGGCCGCGCCGTCGCCGCCGCGCCGGTCGGCGAGGTGGCCGCCGGCGAGACGGACGAGCGCGCTGAAGCCGTTCTGCAGGCCGTCCAGCAGTCCGAAGCCGAGCGGGGAGAGGCCGAGCCCGGTGAGCAGGTAGAGCGGGAGGACGGCGCTGACCATCTCGGAGGAGATGTCGGTGACGAGGCTGACGGCCCCGAGGGCGACCACCGCCCCGGGCACGGCGGCACGCAGGGCGGCCCTCCCCCCGTGCCCGCCGTCGGCCTCCTGGCAGGGGGAGGCGGGCCCGTGCCCCGGCGCGGTGGCCGGGGCGACGGGAGCCTTGGAGCGTCGGGAATCCGCGACGTACACGGGCGTCAGTTCCAGATGCCGGTGATGTCGTTGGCGGTGGCGGCGTTGCCGGCGTGGGCGTTGACGCCGGTCAGGTCCTCCAGGGTGCGCAGCACGTCGTAGTGGTTGTACGAGGTGGCGGTGCTGCTGCCGGGGGCGACGTGCGCGCCGTAGACGACGGTGGGGATGCGGTTGCCGGACAGCTTGTTGTCCTCGTCGAAGGTCATGACGAGCAGGCTGTTGTTGTTCTTCGCCCAGTCCGCGTAGGCGGCGAGGTTGGCCTTGATCCAGGAGTCGCCGGTGGCGACCGAGCAGTCGTGCATGTCGCTGCAGAGGTCCGGGATCACGAACGACACCTTGGGCAGGGTGGTGAAGTCGGTGGGGAACGCGTCCATGCCGTAGGCGCTGGAGGTGGGGACGTTGCCGAAGCCGAACCACGGGTTATGCTTCTGCGCGTAGTTGTCGACGCGGCAGTCGGTGGCGCCGACGCCGGGAATGCTCTCGTTGTAGCTGGCGAAGGTCTGGCCGGTGGCCAGGAGTTCGGAGGCCAGGTTGGGCCCCTGGAGGGCGCCGACGTCGACGCAGCTGTCGTCGGTGATGCCCTGGGAGCTGCCCGAGAACAGCATGTAGTAGTTGGGCTGGCTGGGGTGGGTGAGCGCGTACGACTGGGTCAGGGTCGCGCCACCGGCCACCAGGGTGTTGTTGATGTAGGGCGCCCTGGAGCTGCCGATCACCTGCGAGTAGGCGTGGTTCTCCATGACCACGACGACGATGTGGTCGGGCGTCGGCAGGCCGGCGGCAGTGTCGGCGGCGGCGCTGCCGCTCGCGGCCCAGAGGCCGAGTGAGCCGGCGGCGAGGCCGAGTGCGGCGGCGAGAGCGGTGAGGGTCCGGCGACGGGGGGTGCGGGGCGTGCCGGCGGTGCGGAGTCGTGCGAAGGCCATGGGGGTCCTCCGGGCGTCGAATGTGCTTCGGGCTTCCTGGGGGTGGAGCGCCGAAAACAGTAGGATCGCCCCATGTCGTGTACGGCACAAGACAAGTGAAGAACAGAAGAACAGCTGTCACTCGCGGGCGGGCGGCAGCCGGTCGACGTCACAGCCGCGCCGATTGACCCGTTCCGGCCGGGCATGGTGGGATCACCTGGGCTTTTGGGCGCCGAGTGAAGGAGCGGGACGTGATCGGGCTGGTGGCCGTCGACGGGACGGTCGGTCCGCTCGCCGACGAACTGCACGCCGCCTGGCCGGACAGCAGCAAGGCCTACAAGGCGAAGCGCGGCAGCTGCTTCGGCCCGCCCGAGGCGCTCGGGTTCGCCCTCCACGAGTCCGAGCACGTGATCCTCTTCGCGCCGCTCGCGACGGCCCTCCACCTGATCGATGATGTGGGCCTCGGCAGGACGAAGGACAAGGGCCTGCTGTGCGTCGACCCGCAGCGGCGGTACGTGATCCCGCTGAGCGCTGACGCCGGCACGAAGGAACTGGCCTGGGAGGTGGCGGCCGTCCTCGGCGTCCTGCCGGTGTTCACGGACCGCCCGTCACCGCGCGAGAGCGCCCTCGCCGAACTGGCCCGGCAGGCCCCGCGGCCACCTCTCGACACCCCCACGGCCACGCCTCCCGCGCAAGAGCCGATCCTGCGGCTCCCCGACCCCGAGGACCCGGAGTACGGCGACGACCTCGAAGTGCTCCCGCGCACGCTCGTCCTCGGCATCGGCGCGAGCAGCCGCACCGAACAGACCGAGGTGATGCGGCTGCTGGGCGCGACCCTGAAGGAGACCGGTCTCAGCCGGACGTCGATCGCCCGCATCGCCACCATCGCCGGCAAGGCGGACCACCCGGCCGTGATCTGGGCCCACTGGTGCCTCGGCCGGGCGCCGGTGGACGAGCACCTTGCGGACGCGCTCGCGGTCGTCCCCGTGCCGAACCCGTCCGCCGCGGTAGACTCCGCCGTCGGCACCGCGAGCGTCGCCGAGGCGGCGGCCCTGGCGAGCGCGCCGGGCGGCGAACTCGTCGTCGCCAAGCGGAAGTCGGCGACGGCGACGATCGCGATCGCACGGACGGCACTGCGCGGACGGCTCACACTGGTCGGCCTCGGCCCTGGCCCGCACGACCTGCTGGTGCCGCGCGCACTGGAGGAACTGCGCAGCGTCTCGGCGGTGGTGGGCCCGGAGGCCGCCGTCACGGCAATCGCCGCACTGCTGCGGCCCGCCACGCGACGCGTCGCGACGGACGACTTCACCGAGGCCGCCGTCACCCTGGCCTCGCACGGCCACGCCGTCGCGCTGGTCGCCCTCGGCGACGGCACTGCGCTGGACGCGCCCCCCGGCCCGTACGACGTGCTCCGTATCCCCGGCCTGCCCGCCGCTCCCGAGAACAGCCGCCAAGGAGACCCCGCGTGACCGCCGCCGAACCCGACCTCCGCCACCACGGCGACGCCGAGGTGCGCGCCGACGGGCTCGGCCTCGTCGACCTCGCCGTCAACGTGCGCACCGGCACGCCCCCGCTCTGGCTGCGCGAGCGGCTCGCCGCCACCCTCGGCGAGCTCGCCGCCTACCCCGACCAGACGGCCGCGCGCGCCGCCGTCGCCGCGCGGCACGGGCGGCCGACCGACGAGGTCCTGCTCACCTCGGGCGCCGCGGAGGCGTTCGTCCTCCTCGCCCGTGTTCTGACGTCACGCCATGTCGCCGTCGTCCACCCGCAGTTCACCGAACCCGAGGCCGCCCTGCGCGATGCCGGACACGAGGTGCACCGGGTGCTGCTGTCACCGGAGGACGGCTTCCGCCTCGGCGCCGTCCCCGAGGAGGCCGACCTGGTCGTCCTCGGCAACCCGACCAACCCCACCTCCGTCCTGCACCCCGCCGCCGCCGTCGCCGCGCTGGCCCGCCCCGGGCGCACCCTGGTGGTGGACGAGGCGTTCATGGACACCGTGCCCGGCGAACGCGAATCCCTGGCCGCCGTACGGGACTTGCCGGGCCGGGTGGTCGTGCTGCGCAGCCTCACCAAGACCTGGGGCCTGGCCGGGCTGCGGATCGGCTACGTGCTCGGGCCGGCCCCGCTGGTCGCCGCGCTCGGCGCCGCGCAGCCGCTGTGGCCGGTCTCCACCCCGGCCCTGACCGCCGCCGAGGCGTGCAGCACGCCGGCCGCGCTGGCCGAGGCGGAGGAGGCGGCCGCGGAGCTGGGCCTGTGGCGCGCGCACCTGCTGAAGGGGCTGGCCGGGTTCCCGTCCGTACGGGTGTACGGCGAGCCGGCCGCGTCGTTCGTGCTGGTCCGGCTGCCGGGCGCGGCGGCCGTCCGGGAGCGGCTGCGCGAGCACGGCTTCGCCGTCCGGCGCGGGGACACCTTCCCGGGGCTGGGCGAGGAGTGGCTGCGGATCGCCGTCCGCGACGAGGCCACGACGGACCGCTTCCTGGACGCGCTCGCGGCGGCGATCACCACGGCGTGACGCAGTCACCCGCCGAAATCCGCCCGGCGCAGGCGTTCCACCGCGCCGACGGTCCTCACTCCTGCGCCCATTCCCGGAGCAACGCGAAGTGCAGATCCCCGAGGCCGGCCCGGGGGTCGACCCAGAGGGGCAGGGCCGGGGCCGGGTGGTTGGCGGCTATCCACTCGATGTCCTGCGGCCCGAGTTCGTCGTCCAGCCAGACGAACGGGCGCCCGGCCGCCCAGGCGACCAGGTCCCGGGTCTTCCAGTGCAGGCCGTCCGGGTCGTCCCGGAAGACCTCCGTCCAGCGGACGTAGGGGAGTTCGGGCAGGCCGATCCGCGGGCCGATGAAGGTGTTCGCCTCGTCCATCCACGTGGTGGCCCACACGAGTTCGTACGGCAGCGCCAGCAACTGCGGCCCGTGCTGCGGGTTGAGCCACACCCGCAGCGGCTTCACGCGCTGCCCCGGCTGCTGGGCCTGACGGGCCACCCAGGACGCGGGCCGGACGCGGTGGGTGTCGTAGCCGTCCGGCCGGCGCTGCTTCGGCGCGGCGTAGGGGTTCAACGGTCCGTCGACGTCGATCAGGAGAAGGGGCGTCATACCTGTTCATCCTGGCCCGTGACGGGCGGGTTGACTACTGGCTTTCCGGCCTCCGGGTGCTGGCGTCACCGCGGCCCCGACGTCCGGGCTCATCCGTGCGCACAACGGCCGCAGGCCCTTCCCCGGTGCGGGGAAGGGCCTGCGGCCGTACGCCACTTCGTGCGGACCGGATCTACCGGATCAGACCTGGCCGGCCTTCTCCAGGGCCTCGCAGCAGGTGTTGATCAGGAGGCGGGTGACGACGTAGGGGTCGATGTTGGCGTTCGGGCGACGGTCCTCGATGTAGCCCTTCTGCTCCACCTCGACCTGCCACGGGATGCGGACGGACGCACCGCGGTTGGAGACGCCGTAGCTGTAGACGTTCCACGGGGCGGTCTCGTGCTTGCCGGTCAGGCGGGACTGGATGTCGTCACCGTACTGGTTGACGTGCTCCAGCACCTTCTCCTGGGAGGCACCGAGCGACTCGCAGGCGGTGATGATGGCCTCGTAGCCCTCGCGCATCGCCTTGGTGGAGAAGTTGGTGTGCGCACCCGCGCCGTTCCAGTCGCCACGGGCCGGCTTGGCGTCGAGGGTGGCGTCGATGCCGAACTCCTCGGCGGTGCGGTACAGCAGGTAGCGGGCGATCCACAGGTCGTCCGAGACGGTCAGCGCGTCGACCGGGCCGATCTGGAACTCCCACTGGCCGGGCATGACCTCGGCGTTGATGCCGCAGATGGCGAGGCCCGCGTCGATGCAGCGGTCCAGGTGCAGCTCGACGATCTCGCGGCCGAAGACCTCCTCGGCGCCGACACCGCAGTAGTAGCCACCCTGCGGGGCCGGGTAACCGCCCTCCGGGAAGCCCAGCGGGCGGGAGCCCTTGAAGAAGGTGTACTCCTGCTCGATGCCGAAGATCGACTCCTGGCTGGCGTACTTCTCGGCGACCTCGCGCAGCAGGGCGCGGGTGTTGGACTCGTGCGGGGTACCGTTCGTCTCCAGGACCTCGCACAGGACCAGGATGTTGTCACCGCCGCGGATCGGGTCCTTGACGACCTTCACCGGCTCCAGCACGCGGTCCGACGCGTGGCCCTCGGCCTGGTTGGTGGAGGAACCGTCGAAGCCCCAGGTGGGGATCTTGTCCGCGTTGGCCAGGACACGAGTCTTGGAACGGAGCTTCGCGGTCGGCTTGGTGCCGTCGATCCAGATGTACTCGGCCTTGATTGCCACGGCGGTGTACCTCGCATTGCTGGGTGGTGGGTGCCCGCGTAGCGTCGCAAGCCGCCGTTTCCCGGTTGTTCCTCTCATGTAACGCGCATGTGAACCAACCGTCCGCGTTGGCACCATCACGGTGCGGGAGTGCCGGGGGCGGCACTCCCGCACCGGTGCCGGCCCTTCGGGCGTGCCTCAGTGCCGGCGGGCGTGGGCGGCCCGGCGGCGCCGGGTGGCCCACAGGGCGCCGGCGCCGCCCGCGACCAGGGCGGCGGCCCCGGCGGCGAGCGGGCCAGTGGCGCTGCTGCCGCCGGTCGCGGCCAGTCCGGCGGCGGGCTTCCCGGTGGCGGCCTGCGGGGCGGCGGCGCGCGTGGTGGTGTCGACCACCGGCTGGACGGTGGGCGCGGACGTGGCGGCCGTCGGAGTACCGGACGGCGCGGACGGCTTCTCGCAGCTCACCGAGGCGACGGTGATCGTACCCGTGACCTTGGCGACGTTCAGGTTCAGCGGGTTCACCTCCACCTTCACCTCCAGGGCGGAGGCCGCGGCCGTCGTCGAGGTGGTGGTGCGCTTGGAGAACTCCACCGAGACGCTGCCGATCATCGGCACGTCCACCTTGGTCGGCCCGTAGAGGCCGACGGTGACCGGCTTGCCGAGGACGGTCAGCCCGGCGGGCGCGACGACGTTCGCGGTCGGCCGCCCGTCGACCGGGCAGGTCGCCTCGGCGCTCATCGCCTCCAGGCCGAGCAGTGCGGTGGCCGGCAGGCCCGGGGCGTGCACGTCGGCGTTGACCAGCTGGACGGAGGCGGCGGTGCCCTTCGCGTCCGAGCGTGTCACGGACTTGCCGACGTCCGCCTTGACCAGGGTGACCGGGCCCTGCTGGGCCACGCCGTCCACCTTCGCGGTGAGCATCGACGTGTCGCTCTGCGCTGGCGTCTCCACCTTGTTCAGCGCGATGTTCACCGGGACGTTCACCGCCTTGTTCAACAGGCTGACGTCCAGGGCGAGTTCGGCCGTGACGGCACGCGCCTTGCCGGGCGACGGCGACGGGGCCGGGCCCGACTCGGCGGCCCGCGCCGGCGGGACGGTGAGCAGCGTGCAGGCCGCGACGGCGGCGGCTGCGGAAACGGTTCGGCGAGAAGGCCGGGAAGACATGGCGGTACCCCCACAGGTGCGTGTTGCTCCGGAGCGCGCCCACGACGTCACCCGCGACAGGGCGGGGATGGGCAGGCGCTCCGAACGGTGAGCCGCCAGTCTTCTCTAACGGTGCGTCACATGCGCCACACGGACCGCCATTTCACCCGTCAGGGTGAGTTTGACGGCTGCCGGTGGCAGGTGTCTGCTACGGCAGCCGCCAGTCCACCGGCTGCGCCCCCTGCCGCACCAGCAGCTCGTTCGCCCGGCTGAACGGCCGCGAGCCGAAGAAGCCGCCGTTCGCCGAGTACGGGCTCGGGTGTGCCGACTCGATCGCCGGGACGTCCCCGAGCAGCGGCCGCAGGTTCCTGGCGTCCCGGCCCCACAGGATCGCCACCAGCGGGCCGCCGCGCGTCACCAGCGCACGGATCGCCTGCTCGGTGACCTCCTCCCAGCCCTTGCCCCGGTGCGCGGCGGGCTTGCGCGGCGCGGTGGTCAGCGCGCGGTTGAGCAGCAGCACGCCCTGCTGCGTCCACGGTGTCAGGTCGCCGTTGGACGGCTGCGGGAGGCCGAGGTCGTTCCCGTACTCCTGGAAGATGTTGATCAGGCTGGCCGGGATCGGCCGCACCTCGGGCGCCACCGAGAAGCTCAGCCCGACGGCGTGGCCGGGGGTCGGGTACGGATCCTGCCCGACGATCAGCACCCGCACGTCGGCGAAGGGCTGCTGGAACGCGCGCAGCACGTTCGGCCCGGAGGGCAGGTAGGTGCGGCCGGCGGCCAGTTCGGCGCGCAGGAAGTCGCCCATGGCGGCGACCCGCCCGGCGACGGGCTCCAGGGCGGTGGCCCAGCCGGGCTCGACGATCTCGTTCAGTGGACGCGGTGCCATGGTCGCAACCTTATCGGCCTACGCCGACAACGCGTTCAGCGGATGATCATGCGACCGGCCGGCCCCGCAGGACCACCAGCCGGGGTGCGGCCAGCACCCGCACGTCCGCCCGCGGGTCCTCGTCGTACACCACGAAGTCCGCCGGCGCGCCCTCCACCAGCGCCGGCCGTCCCAGCCACTCGCGCGCGCCCCAACTCGCCGCCGACAGCGCCTCGGCAGGGCTCAGACCGGCCTTCACCAGCTCGGCCACCTCGTCCGCGACCAGCCCGTGGGCGAGCGAGCCGCCCGCGTCCGTCCCGACGAAGATCGGGATGCCCGCGTCGTGCGCGGCACCGACCGTGTCGTAACGGCGCTCGTGCAGCCGGCGCATGTGCGCGGCCCAGGCCGGGAACCTGCCCTCGCCGCCCGTCGCCAGCTCCGGGAAGGTGGCGATGTTGACCAGCGTCGGGACGATCGCGACGCCGCGTTCGGCGAACACCGGGATCAGCTCCTCCGTCAGCCCGGTGGCGTGCTCGACGCAGTCGATTCCGGCTGCCAGCAGGTCCGGCAGCGACTCGGCCGAGAAGCAGTGCGCGGTCACCCGCGCGCCCTCCTCGTGCGCCGCCGCGATCGCCTCGGCGAGCGCGTCCCCCGGCCAGCAGGCGGCGAGGTCGCCGCGCTCGCGGTCGATCCAGTCGCCGACCAGCTTCACCCAGCCGTCCCCGCGGCGGGCCTCGGCCCGGACGTACGCGATGAGGTCGCCGGGCTCGATCTCGTGCGCGTAGTTGCGGATGTAGCGACGAGTGCGGGCGATGTGCCGCCCGGCCCGGATGATCCGCGGCAGGTCCTCGCGCTCGTCGATCCACCGGGTGTCGGCGGCCGAGCCGGCGTCGCGGATCAGCAGCGTGCCGGCGTCACGGTCGGTGAGCGCCTGCTTCTCGCTGGTCTCGGCGTCGACGGCGCCGTGCGCGTCCAGCCCGACGTGGCAGTGCGCGTCCACCAGGCCGGGCAGCACCCAGCCGGTCACCGTCCGGACGTCCTCCGCGCCCGACGGGCGGGTGAAGGTCACCCGGCCGTCGACCACCCAGAGATCGTCCCGGACGTCCTCCGGACCGACCAGCACCCGACCCCGGACGTGCAGCACCGCGCCATCGCTCATGGCCCGCACTCTACCGACGCGGGCGCCGCGTGTAAGGGGGCGCCGTGGGCGAGCAGCAGGAGAGCGGCCCCCGAGCCCTCGGAGGCCGCTCTGCCGCAAGGCCGGCGTCAGTGACCGCCCGCCTCCACCACCTCGACGCCGCGGATGTTCCGGTCGATCTCCTCCGCGGGCAGGGCGACCGCCAGGGCCCAGTAGTAGATCACCAGGGCGAACACCACGACGACGAGGATGTCCCACCAGAGGGGCAGGTTGCCCTGCGAACCCTCGCCGAAGGTGCCCTGCCAGGAGATCAGGCCCATGCCGACCAGGTAGACCGGCAGCCACTGGCCCGCCCTGAAGTCCATCCGGGGCGCGTGCGGCACCCCCTTCGACACGGCGTACGCGGAGTACGAGCCGAGCAGCACGTAGCCGATGATGATCGCCAGGCCCAGCCGCCACAGCGTGTCCCAGCCGGACCAGTAGATGACCAGGCTCGCCACCGCGAAGGCGATCGGCGAGATGATCGTTCCGGCCGGCAGGTGGTACGAGCGCTCCATCGCCGGCAGCCGCTTGCGCAGCACCCCGAAGGCCAGCGGCGCGCCCGCGTACATCAGGACGACGGCCGACGTGATGAACCCGACCAGTCGCTGCCAGCTCGGGAACGGCAGGAAGCAGAGCACCCCCGCGACCCACGCGACGACCAGGCCGAGCCACGGCACCGAACGCTGGTCCGTGTACTGCAGGGTCTGCGGCGCGTAGCCGTTGCGGCTCAGGCCGTACGTGACCCGCGAGCTGGAGGTGATGTAGACCAGGCCGGTGCCGGCGGGCGAGATCACGGCGTCGACGAAGAGGATGGTGGCGAGCCAGCCCAGGCCGATCAGCGTCGCGAGGCCCGCGAACGGTCCGCTGATGCCGGGGTAGGTGAGCTTGTCCCAGCCGCCGGCGAAGGTCGACGGCGGCAGGGCCCCGATGAACACCACCTGGAGCATGACGTAGACGATCGTGCCGATCACCACCGACCCGAGCACGGCCCGGGGGATGTCCCGGCGGGGGTTGCGGCTCTCGCCCGCCCACTGGATGGCCTGTTCGAACCCGAGCAGCGCGAAGATCACCCCGCTGGTGCTGATCGCCGCGAGCACACCCTTGGCCCCGGCCGGCGCGAAGCCGTGGACGTTGAAGTTGGAGCCGTGGAACTCCGTGATGCCCAGGGCGAAGATGGCCAGGACCGGGACGGCGACCTTCCACACGGTGGCCACGCTGTTGGTGTGCGCGAGGATCCTGACGCCGAGGAAGTTGATCGCGACGAAGGCGGCGAGCAGGGCGGCCGCGACCACGAACCCGCTGCCGGTCAGGGTCAGGTCCTCGTTCAGCAGGCCGCGCGCCCAGGACCAGTGCCGGGCGTAGTTGATCATCGCCTGCACCTCGATCGGCGCGATGGTCGCGGCCTGCAGCCAGGTGAACCAGCCGAACGACATCCCCGCGAAGCCGCCGAAGGCGTAGTGCGGATAGCGCGCGGTGCCGCCGGCCACCGGGAACAACCCGCCCAGCTCGGCGTGGACCAGCGCCAGCAGGATGATCGCCAGAGCACCGATGCCCCAGGACACCAACGCCGCGGGACCGGCCGCCACCGCCGCCTTCTGCGCCCCGAACAGCCACCCGGAGCCGATGATCGCCCCGACCGACGCCCAGAGCAGGCCGATGACCCCGACCTCGCGCCGAAGGCCGGTATGCCCCGAACCAGTCGGGGTCGAAGTAGTGGAGTGAGCCATGCACGGCCGCCTCTCGCATGTCGGGAAAATCCACCCCGACAGTGCCGCAGCTCAGCTGTCTCACCCGCGCCGAAACGCGCTCCGAACCGCCCCCCTCACCTGAACGGCCGACACCGCCGCACGACGCGGCCCGCCCCGGGAACGTTTCGGGGCGGGCCGTCAGCTGCTCGGAGGAATCGGCCGACGGCGGCGACCGGTCCCCTTCCGCGGCGATGCCACCGGGGTGGTCCGTTCCCGCCCCGACGGCACCAGGCTCAGTCCATCTCCCGCGCGTGCCGCGAAAGCGCCGACGTGGCCAGCGAGTTGTGCACGCTGAACGCCACCGTCCCGGGCAGGTAACGGTCCTGGGACCACTCGACCGGGGTGCCGGTCGGGTCCGTCGTGCGCCGCCGTTCGCGCAGCAGCGGGCCGCCGCGGCGGCAGCCGAGCAGGCGGGCGTCCTCCGCGTTGGCGGCGACGATGTCGATGGTGTGGTCGGCGTCCGTGAACAGGATGCCGTGCTCGCGCAGGACCTCGGTGTGGGAGACGACGTCCGGCGGAAGCTCCGCGATGATCTCGCCGACCCGCGGCGGGTAGACGGTGCGCTCGACCATCACCGGCGTGCCGGAGAGCGTCCGCAGACGGACCATCACGTACACCTCGGCGCCCGGCTCCAGCCGCAGCTGCTCGCGCTCGGCGGCGTCGGCCGGGCGGCGCACCAGCGAGTCGAGGATGCCGCCGGGCTCCTCGCCCATCGAGTACGCCCAGTGCGTGAAGCTGAGCAGTTCGGAGAAGCTCTGCACCCGCGCGCCCCCGAGCACCACGCGCCGGGTGCCGCGGCGGGAGGTGACCAGGCCGTCCGAGCGGAGCACGGCCAGCGCCTGCCGGACGGTGCCGCGGGAGACGCCGTACTGCTCGGCCAGCGCGCCCTCGGCGGGCAGCCGGCCGGCCTCGCCGTACACGCCGGTGGTGATGGCCTCGCGGAGGTCGGCCGCCACCTTCCGGTAGAGCGCTCCGGCGGTGCGTTCGGCGGGGCGCTCGGGCTCAAGTGCCACGTCAGTCAATGTCCCTCCTGGGGCGGTGTCCTGCGCAGCCGTACCGGCGCGGACGGCCCGACCGTATCCCGCTGCGCCTTCGCAGCATCGCACCGAACGGATCACGCGCCACCTGCCGGATTCCACCGTTCCCACAGCCGACCCCGGTTCTGGGCCGCCCGTTCACCTTCCCGTCACCGAACTCCGGCGTACTTACCCCCGTCAGCGAAGTTGGCTAGTCAACTCGGACGAATCCGAACGGCTTTCGGACAACTCCGCAGAACGTCACTCGCACGATCCCCCGATCCGACACCGCTGTACCTCACCCCGCAGCAGCCCTCGCAGTACACCCCCGATCAGGAGACTGACCAGTGTCCGTGCACCGCGCCCGTTCCGCCGCCTTCGCGGCCGTCCTGACCGCCGCCGCGCTCTCCCTCACCGCCTGCGGCTCCGCCGGCTCGTCCACCGCGAAGTCCGGCGACGCCGCCGGCGGCAAGGACGCGAAGACCGCCAAGTCCCTCGCCGACTTCGGCGGCATGGACGCCCTGGTCGCCGCCGCCAAGAAGGAGGGCAAGCTGCACGCCATCACGCTGCCCCGGGACTGGGCGAACTACGGCAAGCTGATGGACGACTTCAAGGCGAAGTACGGCATCGAGATCGAGGACGAGAACCCGGACGGCTCCAGCCAGGACGAGATCAACGCGGTCACCTCCCGCAAGGGCCAGGACCGCGCCCCCGACGTCGTCGACCTCGGCTCCGCGTTCGCGCTCAGCGCCGCCAAGCAGGGCCTGCTGGCCCCCTACAAGGTCGCCGACTTCGACAAGATCCCGGCCACCATGAAGGACCCCGAAGGCCTGCGCTACAACGACTACGGCGGCTACATGTCGATCGGCTGCGACGCCAAGAAGGTCGCCGCCTGCCCGAAGACCTTCGCCGACCTGCTGAAGCCCGAGTACAAGGGCATGGTCGCCCTGAACGGCAACCCGACCAAGGCCGGTGCCGCGTTCGGCGCCGTCTACGCCGCGGCCCTCGCCAACGGCGGCTCGCTGGACAGCATCCAGCCCGGCATCGACTTCTTCGGCAAGGTCAAGCAGGCCGGCAACTTCAACCCGGTCGAGGTCACCCCGGCGACCATCGAGAAGGGCGAGACCCCGATCAGCATCGACTGGTCGTACCTGAACGCCGGCTACGCCGTGAAGTTCAAGGACAAGGGCATCGACTGGCAGGTCGCCATCCCGTCGGACGGCTCCTACGCGCAGTACTACAACCAGGCGATCAACAAGGACGCGCCGCACCCGGCAGCCGCCCGCCTGTGGGAGGAGTACCTGTACAGCGCCGAGGGCCAGAACGGCTTCCTCGGCGGCTACGCCACGCCGGCCCTGTTCGACGCGATGAAGGCCGCCGGCACCCTCGACGCGGCCGCCGCCTCGAAGCTCCCGCCGGTCGAGAAGCCCTTCACCACCTTCCCGACCCAGGAGCAGACGGACGCGGCGAAGAAGACCGTGACCGAGAACTGGGCCAAGGCGATCGCGGGCTGACCTGACGATGACCACGGCTCCCACCCCGGTGCCGGCCCCCGCCTCCGCCGCCCAGAGCGGCGGGGGCGCCCCCGGCTCCGTCACCCCCGTTCCCACGGCCGCCACCGACGCGGCCACCGAGGCCCCTCGCCCCGGCAGGCGCCGCGGCACCCGCGGGCGCGCCTGGCTGGCCGCCCTCCCCCTCCTGCTGTTCTTCGTGATCGGGTTCGGCCTGCCCGCGATCGCGATCGCCATCGGCGCGTTCACGACCTCGACGGACGCCCTCGACGGCGGCGGCACCTTCACCACGGACAACATCACCGGCTCGCTCCAGGGCGCGTACTTCACCGCCCTGTGGGGCAGCGTGAAGCTCTCGCTGCTGACCGCCGCGATCGCCACGGTCGTCGGCCTGCCGCTGGCCCAGGCGGTGGCCACCTCGCGCTTCGGGATGTTCCGCGAGGCCGTGATGTCCGCCTCCGGCGTGCTCGCCAACTTCGGCGGTGTGCCGCTCGCGTTCATGTTCGTCGCCACCCTCGGCAACTCCGGTGAGATCACCAAGCGGTTCGGCCTCGCCAAGCACGGCTGGAGCCTCTACACCTTCTCCGGCCTCTCCGTGGTCTACCTGTACTTCCTGGTGCCGCTGATGGTCATCACCATCACCCCGGCCCTGGAGGGCCTGCGGACGCAGTGGCGCGAGGCCGCGTACAACAACGGCGCGACGGCCGTGCAGTACTGGCGCCACGTGGCCCTGCCGGTGCTGGCGCCCTCGCTGCTCGGCGGGTTCGTGCTGCTCTTCGGCGCCTCGTTCGCGGCGTACGCCACCGCCGAGGCCATGGTGGGCAGTTCGGTGCCGCTGATCTCGATGCAGATCGGCGACGCACTGTCCGGCAACGTGCTGGTCGGCCAGGGCAACCTCGCCCTCGCCCTCGGCCTCGACATGATCGTGGTCGCCTGCCTGGTGATGGCCGTGTACCTGCCCCTTCAGCGCCGGAGTGCCAAGTGGCTCGCCTGATCAATCGCATCCGTTTCGGCCGCGGCCTCGTCCTGCTGATCTGCGGGATCTACTTCGCCGTCCCGATGGCCGCGTCGCTGTGGTTCAGCATCGACGACAACAAGGGCGGCACCACCTTCCGCGCCTACACCGAGCTGCTGAACGCCCCCGGCTTCAGGGACAGCCTGGTGCTGAGCCTCGAACTCGCCGGCGTCTCCGTGGCCGTGCTGCTGCTCCTCCTGGTGCCGGCGATGCTCGCCGCCCGGCTCGGCGCGCCGAAGCTCCGCCCGGTGATCGAGATCATCTGCTCGATGCCGCTGGTCGTCCCGGTGGTCGCGCTCACCACCGGCATCATCGGCGTGCTGCGCTGGGGCCCTGACTACCTCCAGGACACCCCGTTCTTCCAGACCATCGTGGCCGTCCAGGACCCGAACTTCCCGATCGTCCTGGTCATCGCGTACGTGCTGATGGCGCTCCCGTTCGCCTACCGGGCACTGGACGCCGGGCTGCGCGGCGTGGACGTCGTCACCCTGGTCGAGGCCGCCCGCAACTGCGGCGCCGGCTGGCTGCGCGCGGTGTTCACCGTCGTCCTGCCGAACCTGCGCAGCGGGCTGCTGAACGCGGCCGTGCTCACCGTCGCCCTGGTGCTCGGCGAGTTCACCACCGCGTCGATCCTCGGCTTCGCCCCCTTCTCGGTGTGGATCAACTCCAACGGCAAGAGCGACGGCCAGATGTCCGTCGCCGTCTCGATGCTCAGCCTGCTGATCGTCTGGCTCGTCCTGCTGCTGATGTCCGCCGTCGGCCGCGGACGCAAGACCGCGCGGTCCTGATCACCTTCGCTTTCCAGGAGCTTCCCCCATGACCACGGTTACCGCCCCCGCCCCCGGCACGGCCTCGGCCACCGGCGGCGCGACCGTCGAATTCCGTTCCCTCCGCCGCTCGTTCGGCGCCACCACCGCCCTGGACGGCCTGGACCTCACCGTCCGGCCCGGCGAACTGCTCGCCCTGCTCGGCCCGTCCGGCTGCGGCAAGACCACCGCGCTGCGCATCCTGGCCGGCTTCGAGCAGCACGACTCCGGCGAGGTCCTGGTCGACGGCCGGGACATCACCGCGATCCCCGCGCACAAGCGCGACGCGGGCATGGTGTTCCAGTCCTACAGCCTCTTCCCGCACCTGACCGCGCTCGACAACGTCGCCTTCGGCCTGCGGATGCGCGGCACCGGCAAGGCCGCGCGCCGCAAGCGCGCCGAGGAGCTGCTGGAGCTCGTCGGCCTGCCGCACCGCGCCGAGCACTACCCGCACCAGATGTCCGGCGGCCAGCAGCAGCGCATCGCGCTCGCCCGCGCGCTCGCCCTGCAGCCGCGCGTCCTGCTGCTCGACGAGCCGCTGTCCGCTCTGGACGCCAAGGTCCGGCTCTCGCTGCGCGAGGAGATCCGCCGGCTCCAGCAGGAGCTGGGGATCACCGCCCTGTTCGTCACCCACGACCAGGAGGAGGCGCTGTCCATGGCCGACCGCGTCGCCGTGCTGCGCGCGGGCCGGCTGGAGCAGTGCGCCTCGCCGAACGAGCTGTACTCGCGCCCGGCCACCGCGTTTGTCGCCGAGTTCGTCGGCACCATGAGCCGGATCCCGTGCACCCGCACCGCCGACGGCGTCGAGGTGCTCGGCCGCCGGCACGCCGTGGACGGCACCGTGCCGGCCGACGGCGAGCTCCAGGTGCTGGTCCGCCCCGAGAACGTCACCCTGACCCCGGCCGCGGACGGCCCGGCCCTCGTCGTCACCGCGTCGTTCCTGGGTGCCGTCACCCGGCTGACCGTCCGCCTCGACGACGGCACCGAGGTCAAGGCGGACCTGCCCACCGAGGCCGCCGCCGCGCTGCCGGCCGGCTCGCGCGCCGGGCTCACCCTGCCGGAGCGCCCCGTCCTGGTGGACCGCCGTGCGGCCTGACGGCTGCCGTCGCATACCCTCCGAACACGCCGAGAACCCTCCGAGGATCCACCGAAGGTACCGCCATGCCTGAATCCCGCTTGCCCGCAGCCGTCCTCTTCGACATGGACGGCACCCTGGTCGACACCGAGCAGCTCTGGTGGCAGGCCGCCGCCGAACTCGCCGACGAGCTCCACCACGCGCTCACCGACCAGGACGCCCCCGAAGTGCTCGGCCGGGCGATCGAGCACACGGCCGCCCACCTGCACAGGGTCAGCGGCACCGAGCGCACCGAGGCCGAACTCGCCGACCGGCTCGGCGACTCCTTCGCCGGCAAGGTCGCCGCCGAGACCGTGCCCCGCCCCGGCGCGCTCGCCCTGCTCGCCTCGCTCCGGGACGCGCGGGTGCCCACCGCGCTGGTCTCCGCCTCCCCGCGCCGGGTGGTCGAGCTCGTCCTCTCCGCCATCGGCCGGGACTGGTTCACCACCACCCTCGCCGCCGAGGACACCGAGCGCACCAAGCCCGCGCCCGACCCGTACCTCGCCGCCGCCGAGCGCCTCGGCCTGGACCCGGCCGCCTGCGTCGCCGTCGAGGACACCCCGACCGGCGTCGCCTCCGCCAGCGCGGCCGGCTGCGCGGTCCTCGCCGTCCCGTCCACCGCGACCCCGATGCCCGACGGCTCCCGGATCACGCTGCTCGACAGCCTGGAACAGGTCGATCTCGCCCTGCTCGGCAAGCTCGCCGCGCACCAGGCCGTCTGATCGTCATGTCGTATCTCCTGCTCTCCCTCGCCATCCTGAGCGAGGTCTGCGCCACCAGCTGCCTCAAGCTCACCGAGGGTTTCTCCCGGTTCTGGCCGAGCGTCGGCGTCGCCGTCGGCTACGTGCTCTCCTTTGCGCTGCTCGGCCGTGCGCTCAAGCACATACCGGTGTCGGTCGCCTACGCCGTCTGGTCGGGCGCGGGGACGGCGGCGGTCGCCGGGATAGGCGTCGTCGCCTTCGGCGAGTCGCTGGAGCGGCTCCAGCTGCTGGGGATCGCGCTGATCATCGTCGGGGTGGTCGTGCTCAACCTCAAGGGCGGTCACTGAGGTTCACCGGCGGCGCGGAAAGTCGGCGGGCCCGACTTTCCGCGCCGACGCCAACTTCCCGCTCCCGTGAGGTGGCGCGTGGTCAGTGCTTACGGTGCTGGGCGGTCCGGCGGCGGCGGAGCAGGATCGTGGCCGAGCCTCCGACCGCGACCAGAGCCGCGCCGATCAGTCCCGGGGTGGCGACCTTCGCACCGGTGGACGCGAGTGCGGAGTCACCGTTGGCGGTGGGGCTCGCGGACGCGGTGGTCGGGGCGGCGGGCCGCGGGCTGCCGGTGACACCGATGGCCGTCACGTCCTCGGCCGGCTTCGTCGCCGAGGTGGGCGCGGGCGCGGTCGGGGCCTGCTGGGTCGGCGTCGCGGAGCCCGGCTTGGGGGTGGCAGTGGCGGTCGCCGTGGCCGTCGGAGCCGGCGCGGTGGGCGAGGCCGTGACCGAGGTCGGGGTCGGGGTGGGGTTCGGGCCGGCACCCAGCTGGATGCGGACGTCCGCGCCGTCGGCCGTCATCCCCACCACGCTGACGGACAGCCCCGAGGCCGTGTCCGTCAGGGCGGCGGAGCCCGTGAACGATCCGACGACGGACTTCTCGTCGTGCCGGCCGTTGCCGATCATGACGGAGTGCTCGTAGTTCCCGTGCGGGGCACGGAAGACGTCGACGCCCTGCGCGACGTCCTTGTCCAGCGTGCCGGCGTCCGGCGTGCGGTACTCGACGACGATCCGGTCGCCGGTCGTGCCCAGCGGCAGGTCGACGGCCCGCACCCCGGAGGCGCCCGCGGCGTGCAGCGGCGTGAGGTGCACGGTCGTGGTGGACGTGGGCGCGGCGATCTGCTGCTCGGTCAGCCACTTCCGGGACATCAGCTCGGGCGCCGACAGGCCCTTCTTCTCGCCGCCCCCGCCCATCGGGGTGCGGTCGCTGTAGCCGTCCTCGCTGCACGAGGTGAAGGCGCCGGCCGGGCACACCTGCCGTTCCTCGTGGGCGAAACCGAGGTTGTGGCCGATCTCGTGGAAGATGGCCGCCTGGGACTCGACCGCCCCTTCCTGGAACCAGGTGACGTTGCCAGGCTGCATGCCGAGACCCCACCACTGGCACGCGTCGGTGCTGGGCATGACGATCGACAGGTGGTCGTAGGTCACGTCGGGGATGGTCTTGCGGGCGAGCTCGGCCATCTTGCTCGTCTCGCACCCGGAGCCGTCCATGTCCAGGGTGAACGGCCCGAACACGCCGTCCCCCTTGGCCGGCACCACGCCGAACCGGTTCCCGGAGTTGGCCGCGTAGTAGGTGGTGAGGGAGTCGGCGGAGCCGAAGAAGTTCTTCCGGGCCGCCTCGCGGTCGGCGTCGGCGTGGGCCAGGCTCGCGTTGCGGAAGTTGACCAGGACGACGACGTGCCGGTCGGTGGTCTGCGGGCCGGGATCGGCCAGTGCGGGGGTGGTGAGCACGGTACCGGAGAGCGTCAGCACGGCCGCGGCGGTGGCGGCGAGGAGCGGCGCGACCCCGCTCTTCCGGCGCTGCGAGAGCTCGGCGGAGCGGCCGGCTGCACTGCGATGCGAGGACGTGCTATGTGACATTGCTCTGGTCCCTTGACTCGTCGGGTGGTCTGTACGGGGCGGCTCCCCGTGCTGCGGACTGTCTCTCACCTGCCGTGCGCGGCAGGCGAGTTCACCGGGTCCGGGACTCTCCCCGGACCTCCGGTGGACGGCCGCCCCGGCAGTCCGCGGCCGCAGGAGTGCCCCACGGACTGCCGGGGTGTGCCGACCGAAACGGGGAAACCGGACGGCACGGCGGACGACGAACACGGTCGCGGGCGGCGCTGCCCGGTGGCCGCCCCCTTCCGGCGGAGCGGCCCGGCTCGAAGCCCCGCACCTCGTCGCCGCCTTGCCTGCGGCGACGGCCCGTGTTCGTTCCCACGCCTCGGAGACCACCCCCGGCCGGCCGGATAACACTTTTCTCGGCACGCCTCGCGTCAGGCCGGGGCGGGGCGACTTCGAAGCACGAGTGCCCCGGGGCCGTCGGATCGTCGTCCGCGGATGAATCAGCCGAAACGTCGTACGGCCGACATGAGCCCGCCGGGCTCAGCGCACCACCCGGGCGCGCAGGTAGTTGCGCCGCCCGAAGTTCGGCTCGTCCACCGCCGTCAGCTCGTCCACCTCGAAGCGGTACAGCGCCCCCGCCCCGGCCCCGGTGAGGTACTGCCGCCGGACGTCCTCGTCCTGCGCGAAGGACGGGTACCGGCCCTGGTACGCGGCCAGCGCCGCCTCGGCCTGCCTCCCCCACGCCTCGCCCGCGCTCCCGGTGAGCTGGAGGCCGCGCAGCTGCTCGCCGAAGACCGGCGGCGGCAGGAAGACGGTGGCGGCGGCCCGGGCCTCCTCGGCGAGGTGGTGGCTGTGTCTGGTGGAGCGCTCGCTGACGAAGTACAGGACGAGGTCGTCGTCGTACGCGAAGAAGGCCAGGTTGGCGTGCGGCCCGCGCTCGTGGCCCGAGGTGGCGAGGGTGAGCACCATGGCCTCGGCGAGCAGGCCCTCGACGCCCTTGCGCAGCAGGTCGGCCGGCCAGTCCCCCTGCGTGATGTCGAGTCGGTACGGCATTGGCGCTCCCTCCGCTGGCACGTCCGAGGCGCTCCCCGCGCCCGGACACGACTGAGCCGGGCGGGTTCCCCTCAGGAGGGGCCCCACGCCCGGCTCACATGCTCCACCCGCCACCCCGTACGGACAAGGGTCGGGCGAGCCGCGGAATCAGTACCGTCGCGCCTCGTACGACGCCTGCCCACGGATCACGACGGGCAGCGCGCCCGGGCCGAGCAGCGGGCGCAGCGCCCCCGCCCGCATCCGGTCGACGAGCGGCGCGCAGCGCCCGGCGAGCGGAGCCAGCACCACGGCGGCCACGATGCCGACCAGCGCGCCGACCGCCACGTCGTGCGGGTAGTGCACGCCGACCCAGACCCGGGAGGCGGCCATCAGGGCGGCGAAGATCCCGGCGATCCAGCCGAGCCGCCGGTCGGCGAACCAGAGCGCCCCGGCGGCGGCGAAGGCGATCACCGAGTGGTTGCTCGGGAAGGACCAGTCACCGGTGCCCGGGCAGGTCTCCAGCGAGACGCTGCCGGGGATCTGGGCGCACGGCCGGACCTCCTCGACCAGGCTCTTGAACACCGAGTTGACGGCGTACGCGACGACCACGATCGCCGGCGAGGCCAGCACCTTGGCCATCACGGCCGAGTCGGCGCCGCGCGCCCGCCACCAGGCGAACACCATGAAGACCGCGAACAGGCCGAGGCCGATCGCCGACCAGATCCTGATCAGCTCGTCGAGCCAGTACGGGGCGGCCTCGGCCCAGCGGTTCACCTGGCTGTAGAGGCTGCCGTCGATACCACTGCCGTCGTACACGGCGAGAGCCCGGTAGGACATCACGCGTCACCTCCGTGACGGCGCGCCTTACGGGCGCGGAACAGTTCGAGAACAATGGGGAGCACGGAGACAACTACTACCAGACCGACGATCGGTAGCAGATAACGGTCGATGTTGGGGACCGAGGAACCGAGGGCGTACCCGGCCAGCACGAGCCCGACGGTCCACACCGCGCCGCCGACCACCTGCCAGACGGTGAACGTGCGCACCGGTACGTCGAGCACGCCGCACAGCGGGTTGAGCACCGTCCGGACCACCGGGATGAAGCGGGCTAGCACGATCGCCTTGCCGTGGCCGTACTTGGCCAGCAGCCCCTCCGCCCGCTCGACGCCCTGCAGCAGGCTCTTGCGGCTGGTGCGGCGCAGCAGCGCTCGCCCGCCGCGCCGTCCGATCAGGTAGCCGGTCTGGGCGCCGGCCACCGCCCCGACCAGGGCGGCGGGCAGCACCTGCCACAGCTCCAGCTGCGGGCCCTTGGTGACGCCGGGCGCGCAGAGCACGCCGGCGGTGAACAGCAGCGAGTCGCCGGGCAGGAAGAAGCCCACCAGCAGGCCGGTCTCGGCGAACAGCACCACGGCGATGCCGAGCGCGCCGAAGGCGGCGAGCAGCGAGGAGGCGTCCAGCGGGTTCACCGCGAGGTGAACGGCCGGATCGCCGGGGAACTGGAGCAAGGCTGGCGGACCTCCCGTACGTTGGAGGGCGGCTCGCAGCGGGGACCGCCCCGACCGTCTACAGTGACGTAGACGGTCTACGTGACTGTAGACGACATCTGGAGGAAACGCCGTCATGTCCGACGCACCGTCCGCCCGCCGGCCCGCCGGCGAGCTGGAGGCCGAGGTGCTGGCCGCCCTCTGGTCGGCCCAGCACCCGATGACGCCGCAGGACGTCCAGACGGCGCTCGGCGGGGACCTCGCCCGCACCACCATCGCCACGATCCTCGCCCGGCTGCACGACAAGGGCACCGTGGAGCGCACCCGGGCGGGCCGCGCCTACGCCTACACCCCGACCGTCCAGGACCCGGCCGGCCTCGCCGCCCGCCGGATGCACACCGAGCTCGGTCGCGAGGCCGACCGGTCCACCGTCCTGGCCCGCTTCGTGTCCGACCTCTCCGCCGAGGACGAGCAGCTGCTCCGCGAACTGCTGGGCGACGGCGCTCCCGGGGCGCACGCGCCGTGATCCTCGCCGTCCGGACCCCGCCGCCGCTGACGCTCCCGGCCACCCGGCAGCCCGAACCCCGCGCCACCGGTTAGTCATAGCTCCTTGGCATGCCCACTCTCATACCGGCCGGTATGCCGAGTTCGCAGACCCCATCCCCAGAAACCCACCGCACCCGTACTCTTTCGTCAGCGCGTCGGCCCCGGCGCGACCTCGATCGGCGGCGAGGAGCAACCCGAGTGCGGCAGACCGGACGGCAGACCCGGCGAGCAGAACGTCGAATCCCGCCGACCGCGGCCGAACTGGCCCAGGTCCACGACCACACCCTCGCCGAAACCGCCGCCCGCGAACCCGACCACGACGGCTTCCCCGAACCCGCCGGCCCTGGCCCGCTCGCACCCCGCCCCGAGATCGGCGACTCATGGGCCCGGCTGCGCCGCCTCGGCCTCGACCCCGACGCCGGCGCCGCCGCCGTCCACCTCAGCCCTGCCGAGATCGAGTTGCGCCGCCGTGCGAGCGGCCTCGAAGCGGTCATACCCGTCCTGCGCGAGACCCTTGTCCAGCCCCTCGACCAGACGCCGCTGATCCTCGCCATCGCCGACGCTGAGGGCCACGTGCTCTGGCAGGACGGCGAACGCACCCTGCGCCGCAGCGCCGACCGGATCGGCTTCCTGGTCGGCGCCCGCTGGGTGGAGGAGAACGTCGGCACCAACGGCATCGCCGTCGCCCTGCGCACCCAGCGCCCGATGCACGTCCACTCCGCCGAGCACTACCTGCGCAGCCACCACTCCTGGACCTGCGTCGCCGCCCCCGTCCACGACCCCGGCACCGGACAGCTGATCGGCGCCGTCAACCTCAGCGGCCCCGCCCACAGCGTCCGCCCCTACCTGCTCCGGCTCACCGCCACCGCCGCCCGGCTCGCCGAGACCGAACTGCGCGCCCACCGGCTGGAGTCCCTCCACCAGCTGCGCACCCTCGCCGCCCCGCTGCTCGCCCGGGTGGCCGGACCGGCCCTGGTCGTGGACGGGGCCGGCTGGACCGCCGCCGCGGCCGGGCTCCCGCCGCCCACCCGGCTGCGGCTGCCCGCCGAGGGCTGGGGCGGCGCCGCCGTCCAGTGGGTCCCGGGCCTCGGCGAGTGCGTCCTCGAACCGCTCGCGGACGGCTGGCTGGTGCGGCCGGTCCGGCCGCCGGAGGAGGGCGGCTCCGGCGCGCCCGGCGCCGAGCAGGCCGAGGGCGCCCGGCTCCGGCTCGACCTGCGCCGCGCCGACCGCCCCCGGCTCTCCGTCGAGGGCGCGGCCGGCGGCTGGTCGCACACGCTCAGCCCGCGCCACGCCGAGTTACTGCTCCTGCTCGCCACCAGGCGCGACGGCAGCACCGCCGCACAGCTCGCGGACGCCCTGTTCGGCGATCCGGCCCGGACCGTGACGGTCCGCGCCGAGCTGTCCCGGCTGCGCCGCTACCTGGGCGGCCTGCTCGCCCACCGGCCGTACCGGTTCGCCGAGCCGGTGCTGGTCACCGTGCTCGGGCCGGACGACCCCTACGACCTGCTGCCGTCCTCCTCGGCCCCGGCCGTACGCCGGCTGCGGGCCGGACTGGCCGCGGGGACGGTCCGGCTGCCGGGCGCGCCGGTGCCGGCGCCACGCGGTCCGAGGAGCGCGGCGCTCCCGCCGGCGGCGCCTCAGCCGCCCGCGAGCAGCGCGGCCAGCTGGGCGTCGGTAGGCCCGCAGGCGCGCTCCGCCTCCTCGGAGACCAGCGCGTAGGTGCGGTCCAGCCAGTCCTGCACCCGGGGCCTGGAGACCTCCAGCAGCGCGCTGCCGTGCGGGGACTCCAGCGCGAGGTGCAACGTCGAGCCGTGGCACGGGCAGTAGGCCGGCCACAGCTTGACGTCGCCCTGGCCGCTCAGCGTCCGCAGGCCGTCGCGCAGCAGTTCGCGCGAGAACACCCAGTCGGCCTCGTCCGGCCGGCCCAGATGGAAGGTCAGCAGCACCTCGTACGGCCGCGCGGCGTCGAACCGGAACCTGGTGCGGACCTCGCCGACCACCTCCTCGCCCAGCGAGATCCGCAGCGTCAGAACCTCCTCCACCGCCGCCGGGGCGGCGGTGGAGCGTTCCCCATCGCCGCCCGTGGGGGTGGCGGCGAGGGGTGCACTGGAGGCTGCAGACAGCGGGTCGGGCGGCATGACGGTCTCTCCGGGACGGCGTGGGATGACCTCAGCGTGCGCCACCTCCGGCCCGGCGGGCAAGGGTTGCAAGGAGGTTGCAATAACCCTCGCCCACGAGCGCCGGTCCTTACCGGTCCTTGTCAGACGGTATGTCAACTTCCGCTTGTCGAACGGGTGTCCACGAAATGGATGGAATCCGTCCGAAGCGTGGCCGTCCGCTGGTACGCTCGCCCCCTCCCAGCGCGGGCGCCGCGCGGCACATGGGAGAATGCGGCGACCGCGACGGCGACTTCGGGGAGGGAGGGGTCCGGTGGCTGTGCGCGAGGACGCTGTGCACAAGGGTGCTGTGCGCGAGGATGCCGTGCACCAGGGCGCGACACGGGACGTGCACCACGAGCCCGCACCGCACGGCCGGCACGGCCGGCCACGCCCGTTCGGCGGCCGGCTCCGGCTGCCCACCCTGCGCTTCTCCGGCGCCGCGATGGCCATGTCCACCGTCGTCGGCATCAGCATCGCCACCACGCTGCTCCTCCACGAGCAGCAGGGCATCGGCCGGCGGGCCGGGGTCGCCCGGGTCGGCACCACACCGCCGCCCACCCCGACCGGCGGCGAGCAGGCCGACGCGTCCGCCGACCGGGCCCCGACTGCGCCCCCGACCACTGCGGCGACCGCTCCCGCAACCACTCCCGCGACCGGCGGACGGCCGTCGGCGGCCCGCTCGGCGGCGCCGCTGTCCGGAACGGCCTCGCCCGGCGCCTCCGGGTCCCGCAAGCCCACGCCCGGCCCGACCGGCACGCCGTCGGCGGGCAACGAGCCCGGCACGCACGACGGCGGGCTCGCCTCCACGGACGACCCGTCCGCCCAGGCCCACGGCCCGGCGGCTGCCCAGCAGCAGCCCGTCCCGCAGCAGCCCGCGCAGCCCTGCGAGCAGCCGTCCCCCTCGCCGCACGCGAACCGGCCGTCCCTCGGCACGCCTCTTGCGCCCACCCTTCCGAGCGGCCCGTCCGTCCCGCCCGCTCCGACCCCGGCCACCGCACCCGGAGCCGGAGCCGCCGGGACGACCGACACCCCCGACACGGGCGGCGACCACGAGGCCGACCAGGTCCTGACCGGCACCGCGCTGGTCACACCGCTCGGCCCCGACGGCACCCGGCACGTGCTCGGCCTCGGCGTCACCGAGCCCGTCACCGCACTGCAGGCCGAATTCCGGCTCACCGCAGGCGAGTTGGCCCCCGGCAGCGGCACCGCCTGGACCGACCTGCCCGGCGCCGTCGTCACCGCCCACCAGGAACGCGGCACCCTGGTCTACCGGTTCACCACCCCGGCCGGCACCGACGTCCGCCCCGGCCACTACACCTTCGCCGTCCGCGGCACCCGCCCGGCCGTCCCCGCCGGCGCCGTCACGGTCACGGGAGCGCGCAAGCCGGCGGCGGCGGAGAGCTGGAACGCCGCCGCCTTCGGCCTCACCCACCCGCGCGCCGTCGCCGCCCTCGGCTCCTTCGCCACGGCCGACGCACATCAGACGGCCCCGCAGCCCGCCACCGCGCAGCAGCCGGCACCCCGACCCGGCGCCCTGAAGCCCCCCGCCGCCCGCTGAAGCGACACCGCTGTCGCACCGCTCGGCCCTTCGCACCGGCTCCTGCCACGACCAGCAGTCGGCGCAGCGCTTCGACCCGACGGGCCGACAGGTCACACCAGGTCACCGCGGAGCCGGGGCTCATCTCCGCCACCCCGTTCGTTACTGTGGGCAGCATCCGGCACGGCGGCCCGATCGGCCCCCGCACGGCCGCAGTCCCGCATTCGAGGAGGAGTCCGTGTCCACCGTCCTGACCCAAGGCGGCAACGCACCGCTGACCGCCGCGCGGGTGACCGTCGAGGTCACCGCCCCCAAGGCGCTGGACGTCTCCGGCCTGCTGCTGACCGCCGCCGGGAAGGTCCGCTCGGACGCCGACTTCGTCTTCTTCAACGCCCCGCACGGCCCCGGCGTCAGCCACCGCCCGGCCACCGCCGACGTGCCGGACGCGATCACCGTCGACACCCGGGCCGTCCCGGACGGCATCACCACGGTCGTGGTCACCGCCAGCCCCGCCGACCAGGACAGCACCTTCGCGGGGATGGAGCCGACCGCGACCGTCCGCGACGCCGACACCGGCGAGGTCCTGGCGTCCTTCACCCCGCCGCCGCTCAGCCGGGAGACCGCGCTCATCGTGGTCGAGATCTACCTGCGCAACGGCGCCTGGAAGGTGCGCGCGGTCGGCCAGGGGTACGCCGACGGCCTCGCGGGCATCGCCACCGACTTCGGCGTCACCGTGGACGACGCCCCCGCCGCCCCGCCGGCGCCCGCGGCTCCGCCCGTCCCGCCCGCGGCCTCTCACGCGGCTCCTGCGGCTCCGCCCGCCGCCCCGCTCGACCCGCGGATCGCCCTCGCCACCGCTCCCCCGATGCCCCCGGCCCCGCCCGCTCCGGCCACTCCGCCCGCCCCGCCCGCCCCCGCGAAGGTCACCCTGGACAAGGGCCGGGTCAGCCTGGTCAAGGGCAGCTCGGTGTCCCTGGTGAAGAACGGCCGCCCGTTCCTCTCCTCCGTCCGGATGGCGCTCGGCTGGGAGCCCGCCGGCCGGGGCCGCAGCATCGACCTCGACGCCTCCTGCATCGCCTTCGACGACCGGCACCGGAAGCTGGAGACGGCCTGGTTCATGAAGCTCACCGTCTTCAACGGCGCGATCGCCCACTCCGGCGACAACCTCACCGGCGACGGCACCGGCGACGACGAGTCGATCACCGTCCACCTGGAGGGCCTGCCGCCCGAGGTCGCCGGCCTGGTCTTCGTCGTCAACTCCTTCTCCGGCCAGCGCTTCACCGAGGTGCAGAACGCCTACTGCCGCCTGCTGGACGCCTCCACCGGGCAGGAGCTGGTCCGCTTCGACCTCACCCGCTCCGAGCCGCGCACCGGCGTGGTCATGTGCAAGCTGGTCCGCCAGGCCTCCGGCGAGTGGGTGATGACCGCGCTCGGCGAGTACGTCGACGCCAGGACCGCCCGTGCGATGGTCGAACCCTCGGCCGCCCTGCTCTGACCCGCCGGACCGGGCGGGGCGAAACCCGTTGCCCCGCCCGCCCCGCCGGTGCTCCAATCCCCCGGTGCCGATCCTCATCACCGACCGCCTGATCCTCCGCCACTTCACCGAGGCGGACGCCGACGACCTCGCCGCCCTGCACGCCGACCCGGCCGTGATGCGCCTCATCGACGACGGCCGGCCGGTGCCGCCCGCCGTCACCGCGACCGTGACGCTTCCTTCGATCCTCCGCGACTACCGGGAACTCCCGCCCGGCCAGGGCCAGTTCGCGGCCGTCACCCGCACCGGGTACCGCTTCCTCGGCTGGCTCTCGCTCCGCCCGGCGAGCAGCGTCGGCCTCACTGCCGCCACCGGCGACCTCGAACTCGGCTACCGCCTCCACCCGGCCGACTGGGGCCGCGGCTACGCCACCGAGGGCGCGCGAGCCCTCGTCCGGCACGCCTTCCTGAACCTCGACGCGGCCCGGGTCGTCGCCACCACCATGACCGTCAACACCGCCTCGCGCCGCGTCATGGAGAAGGCGGAGCTCCGCCACGTCCGCACCTTCCACGAGGACTGGCCGGACCCGCTCCCGGGCGCCGAGCACGGCGACGTCGAGTACGCCCTCGCCCGCGCCGACTGGTCGGCCGAAATCCGGTAGCGGCCCCACGCCGCCGGAGCCCAAGCTGTCCGCATGCAGATCAGAGAAGCCACCGCCGAGGACTGGCCGGCCATCTGGCCGTTCTTCCACACCGTCGTCGCCGCGGGCGAGACCTTCCCCTACCCGCTGGACCTCTCCTCCGAGCTCGGCCGCGAGTGGTGGCTGCTGCCCGCGCCCAACCGCACGGTGGTCGCGGTGGACGACGCGGGCACGATCGTCGGCACCGCCAACATGTGCCGCAACCGACCGGGCAACGGCGCACACGTGGCCAGCGCCAGCTACATGGTCGATCCGGCCCACCACGGTCGGGGCATCGGGCGGGCCCTGGTCGAGTACACCCTCGACTGGGCCCGCCGCAGCGGCTACCGCGCCATGCAGTTCAACGCGGTGGTGGCCAACAACCGCCACGCCGTGAAGCTGTACGAGTCGCTCGGTTTCCGGATCGTCGGCACCGTCCCCGAGGCCTTCCACCACCCCACGGACGGCTACGTCGGCCTGCACGTCATGTACCGGCCGCTGTAAGGCACTTGCTCGACGGGCCTACTCCTCGATCGCCCCGCCGACCCGGCGCAGGTGCTGCCGGAAGCTGTACGACGGATCGGCGGCGCGCCGCTCCAGGTACTCGTCGAACGCGGTCTGCCGGCGGAGCGTGTCGCCGGAGCGGATCCGCTCGGCCTGGGCGCGCTCGGTGCGGGCGATCCCGGCGGCCGTCGCCAGGACCTCCTCGACGCGGTCGAACGGGACGAACAGCACGCCGTCGGCATCCCCGAACACCACGTCGTCGGCGCCCACCAGGTGCGGTCCGAACCGCGCCGTGACCAGCGCCTCCGGCTCCCGCCCGTCCAGCCGCACCGGCCCGAGCGGCAGAGCGCCGTAGCTGAACACCGGCAGCCCGATCTCCACCAGCTCCGGCGTGTCCCGGTGCAGCCCCCACACCACGATCCCGGTTACCCCGGCGGAGCGCGCCTCGAGCACCGCGAGGTCCCCGATGCAGGCCTCGTCCGTCCGCCCGCCGTTGTCGATCACCAGCACGTCCCCGTCCCGGGCCGCGCCGTACGCCTCCAGGAACACGTCCACGCTCCCGTAGTGCCGCACCGGCAGCACCCGCCCCGCGACCCGTCCCCCCGCGACCACCCCGGAAACCCCCGCCGGCGCGGCCCGCAGCTCCACTCCCAACCGCACACAGGCATCCGCCACCAACGGCGTCGACAGCCCCTCGAACTCCTTCAGCATCCCCAACTCCTCCCACCGACAGCGCAGTTCACGACACCGCTGATCCTAAGGCGGGGGAACGCGTACGGCCCGCACCCCCCTTCCACAAGGGGTGCGGGCCGTACGGGTCGTGCGCAGCGCGTCAGTTGCGGGTGGCCATGGCGCGCAGGAAGAAGGTGAGGTTGGCCGGGCGCTCGGCGAGGCGGCGCATGAAGTAGCCGTACCACTCTACGCAGCGCCCCCGCTTTCCTCGGGCGATGTCATCGATCATGGTGCCGACGGTGCAAAGTGGCTTTGACCTGCTGTGATGCAGTGAGACGTCTTGAGACGCAGTACTACCGTCCTATGACCGCTGAGCCCCTATGGGCCCCCTACGGGAAGCTCCACCCTACGTAGGCTCTACGGCGACTGCTCCCCTGGGACGTACGGCCAGCCGTACCGGTGAGCGGCCGCCTCTCGCTGGCTCTCAAGGGAGACCGTGCAGTCCTCGCAGGCTCGGATCGGTACGCGACCGTGCTGCTGCACGAGCTGGCCGACAACCGCGCTCCGCCCAGCCGCCCGGCATCGGTAGCACTTGCCCGGCGACCACTCGTAGGCAGCAATCACCTCGTTACGGGATGTGAGGGTCAGGTCGCGCACTTGTCCGTCCCTTCGGTTCCGTCGTTAGGCCGCGTGGCCGAGTTGCATGATTTCGAGATCGCCAGCCAGGCAGTCCTGTGGGCCGCATCGCCAGCCCCACCTGCCAGGAGCGCCAGGTGTTACACGCCCGACGTGGGCGCCACGAGATCGCCGAACTGAGCCTCCAGGCCGACGACGCCAAGCTCGGGCTGGCTGCTGATGATGACCAGGTCCGCGACGGCGTCCAGGATCGGCTCGCAGGCCAGTCGGCTGCGGTGATCGAGGACGGCGGGCGCGGTCGCAACGAGGATGCCGCGGAACTCGGCGAGCGGGGCGGTGACGCGGGTGATGCCGTGCCGTTCTGCTCGCGCGGCGATGGCGGTGTCCTCGCCGGCGGCCGGGCCGAGGTCGAGCCAGTGGGTGCCGGGATCCATGGCGGGCAGTGCGCTCGCCATGGACGCCGCCACCGCCGCGGCGGAGTCGAACACAGCGAGGACCGCGACAGCACCCGCCACGGCCTCCTGGACTGTCGACGCGGTGGATGAGTCGTCAGTGCCGAGGAGGCCGTGGGTGCGTACGGTGTGGCCGGCGCGCGTGAGGCGGTTGGCGATCTGGGTCGTGAGGGTCGTGTTGCCGAGGACTGCGAGCGTGCTCACCGTATGCCTCCAGGCTGGCTGAGATTCATTGATCTCCTGCGCGAGGGATCTACGGTAGGCGCACACACCCGGCACGCGAAACGGCGTTTATGCACCACTTTCGGGGTGCCCGACCGTCGTTTATGCACCATTTACTACCATGAGTGACAGTCGAGGGGCGTAGCTAACTCTTCGTATCGGCTTGTTGTGAACATTTCGGCCACTGCGCCATCGTGATGTCCCCGAGAACCACGAGAGCCAGATAGACGTCATGGGCGCCTGAGGTCTCACACGGCTTCGGATCATGCCCGTGAACGAGACGACGCGCGAGCAGCCTCTCCGCGATCCGGATGTGCTCGCGCACGGTCGCATCCCTGAGGCACAGGTCCTTGGCCGCACCCGTCGCGTTGCCGTCATGCTCCAGCCACGCGATCAAGGTCCGGCGCAGAGGGCGCTTGCTCCGCTCCATACGCCGCATCAGCGCTTCCGCCCACCCGCGAACCGCAGGGGTGTCAAGGAGACCGGTTCCGTCCGGGCTCGTCAGGTGGACGGGCCCGGGCTCAGGGTCCTGGGTGTTCGTGCCCACGGCCTCCACGTCCAGGGCGAGGCTGACCACGGCGCGGTCCGGGTAACCGTTGAGATCCAGGTGAAGGAGCTCCCCGACCGTGGACATGTGCCGGCCGATCGTGTTGCGGTGCCGCCCGAGGAGCTTTCCGGCGCCATCAGCTCCGAACGCGAGCCCGTTCAGCACACCAGACATCAGTTCATCGCGGCGGCCTCGCCTCAGACGGAGCAACGGCTCCAGAACGCCGGTAGCCCATGCATCCGCGCGATGATCGAGGACGTGTGCCAGTCGCGTCTCGGTGATGGACAGAGCTATCCGGCCGGGGGTGACCTGTGCGTGGAGGATGCCGCTGGCGGCGTCCTGGTAGGCGCTGGCGGTGTCCGCGAGAGTGGACGGCCCGGAGCCGCCGAGGTACCGGGCGGCGGCGGCCTCAACCACGGTTACCAGCGCCGTCTCGACCGCGGCTCGGTACTCCTCGCTGGCCACCACGATGGTGTCCTCATCGTCGGCCGGGCACCTGGTGACCAGGGCGATGGTGCCGATGGCGGCGTGGCACGTCGTGGCGATGCGGTCGCGCTCGCCGGCGGGGCCCTTCAGGATGTAGACGCGAGAAGCGCCGGCGTCGAACGCGTCGAGGTTCAGGTGGCCGGTGATGACGCGTCGAAAGGCGTCGACCTGGCCGAGCATGAGGAACTGCAGGGCCGATGCTCGTACAGTTGCCGCGCTTGCTTCGAGCGCTTCTTCCTGCTGTCGAAGGATGGCCTGGAGGCGGGCCGCCTCGTCTGTCGTTGGCATCGTGTTGCTCCTTCTGGCTGGTGAGAGGGTCCGTCCTGCCGGGGTGTTGGGGCCAGCGGTAACAGGCGACGGCTCTGTAGCCAGTAGGTGTGAGGTGGCGTGGTGGCTGCGGTCTGTGGGGCGAAGCAGCCTGTTGTCAATGGGTCTCCTGTGACATCGGGACCTGCGGACATGCGCTGGAGTTCGAACAGATATTCCCATGCGTCTGGTGTCAGTGCCTAGTGATCTTCCAAACGAATGATCAAGATTGAGGGGTTCATCTGGTAACAGCTGGGCGAACGGCGGGTGCTGCCCGCAACAACGGGGGCCGTCCAGCTGTATCGGCTCGGAGTTGTCCTTGTCCGGCCGCTGACGGCCGGACAAGGATCACGCGGCGGGCGGGTTCCAGGCGTTGACGGTGTCGATGACGCGATGCTGCTGGTCGGGCGTGAGACCGAGCCACAGGGGCAGGCACAGATGGGTGTCGGCGAAGTGATCGGCGAGGGGATAGGCGCCGGTGAGGCCGAGGGCAGGCTGGTGGTGGAGGGGGTTGTCATAGACGCCGCGGGCCGGGGTGATTCCGGCCGCAGTGAGGTGGCGGCGCAGGTGGTCGCGCAGGGTGCGGCTGGGGAGTTGGATGATCGCCTTGTGGCCGCTGTAACGGTGTCCGGGTTCGAAGGGGACGGAGACCTGGGGGTGGCGGATGCGCTGGGCGTAGGTGCGCAGGAGGTCGTGGGCGCGCTGCATGGGGGTGGGGGTGGTGGTGAGCTGGACGAGGCCGAGGGCGGCGGAGAGTTCGGGCAGGCGCCAGGCGCTGCCGAAGACCGTGTTGTGGCCGTCCTCGTTCTTGCCCTGGTCGCGGTACTGGCGGGCAAGGTCGGCGAGGTGGGGGTCGTCGGTGGTGATGAGGCCGCCTTCGCCGGTGGTGAGGATCTTGGTGGCGAAGGTGGAGAACGCGGCGGCGGCGCCGAGGGAACCGGCCGGGCGGCCACCGGTGCTGGAGCCGTGGGCGTGGGCGGCGTCTTCGACGACCAGGAGGTTGTGGGTGGTGCAGTAGTCGGTGATCTTGTCGAGGTCGGGGGTGATGTGGCCGCCGAGGTGGACGAGGATGACGGCGCGAGTGGCCGGGGTGCGGGCGGCGTCGATCGCGTCGAGGGTGGCGGCGAGTCCGGCGTCGTACAGGACCGGGCGGGCACCGGCACGCAGGACGGCTTCGGCGGTGGCGTAGTTGGTGTTCGCGGGGACGAGGATGTCGGCGCCGGTGAGGCCGAGGGCGCGCAGGGTGATCTCGATGGCGGTGGTGCCGGAGGAGACCGCGATCGCGTACTGGGTGCCGGCGGTCGCGGTGAAGGCCGTTTCGAGGCGGCGGGTGTAGGGGCCGAGGGTGAGGCGGCCGCTGTCGACGATGCCGGCGGCGGCGGTGAGGAAGTCGGCCTTCTGCGCGGTGGTGAACTCGGTGCGGAACGGCGGAATCACGGTGCTGTTCTCCTTGCCGGGTTCAGGCGGCCAGGGCCGGGGCCCACGGCTCGACGGCGACCAGGCCGGCGGGCACGTCAACGGCGGGCCGGGGCTGGATGAGCAGGGGCACGGGGTGGCCGAGGATCTGCGCGGCGCAGTCGGCGGAGGCGCGACCGGCGAGGGTCATCTTGCCGGGGAAGACGGTGTGCAGGCCGGTGATGCCTTCGCTCTCGGCGTGGTTGATGATGTGCCAGCCTGGGTTGAAGCGGCCCGCGAGGGCGTCGGCGGTGGCGACGTAGTCGGTCTTGCCGACCGTGTAGGCGGTCGCGGAGGGCAGGTCGACGGTGCCGGGCTCCAGCAGCTGGCCGAGCTGGTGCAGGAGCAGCTGGGTGCGTTCCAGGGTGACGGGGTAGCGGCGGCAGCCGGTGACGGGGGGCTGGATACCGCCGTAGAGGGAGGCGAGGACGGCGCCGTGCGCGGGCATGGCGACGGGGCCGGACTGGTTGGTGAAAATGATGCCGCAGGGCAGGTTGCCGGGCAGGTGCATCATCATGTCCAGGCGTGAGCGTAGGTCGGCGGCGTGGGCGGAGTCGAGGCCGGCGAGGAGTCGGGCGGTGCCCAGCCCTGCGGCGAGGACGATGTGGTCGGCGGCGAGGTGTTCGCCGCCGCCGGTGATGACGGCGGTGGCGCGGTTGCCGGTGCGGTGGATGGTGTGGGCGGCGGTGCCGAGGATGAAGCGCACGCCGGCGGCCAGGCATTGGGCGGTGGCGGCGGTCAGCAGGCGCCGGGAGGAGATGGCGCGTTCGGCGACGGCGATCAGGTGCTGTCCGGCGACGGCGTCGGGGCGCAGGTGGGGGAGGTCGGCGGGCTTGACGGTGTGGTGGGGCAGGTGGTGGGTGTCGAGGGCGGTGCGGAAGGCGCGTTCGTCGGCGTCGTTGAGGACGTAGACGGCGTCGGCGGCGGTGACCTGGGCGTCGGGGGCGAGGAGGGTGAAGAACTCCTGGGCGTTGCGGCAGTCGGCGACGACGTGCGGGGACTGGCGGGCGTACATGGCGCCGGAGTGGAGCATGCCGTGGTTGGCGCAGGTGGCGCCGGAGCCGATGCGTTCGGCGTCCAGGACCGTGACCTGGTGGCCGGCGTGGGCCAGGCGCAGGGCGGTGAGCAGGCCGGTGATGCCGGCGCCGACGATGAGGGTGGAGGACACGGGGACGGTTCCTTTCCCGGGCGCCGTCCCCGCGCCTTGGGGGTCAGCGTCCGATCTCGGTGTACTTGGTCTCGGTGGTGGTCTTCTGGGCCTGCCACCAGGGCTGGTTGTCCTGGTACCAGGCGATGGTGTCGGCGAGGCCCTGGCGGAAGTCGCCGTAGACCGGGGCCCAGCCCAGGGCGCGGAGCTTGGAGCTGTCGTTGGCGTAGCGCAGGTCGTGGCCGGGGCGGTCGGCGACGTGGTCGTAGGCGTCGGCAGGGTGGCCGAGGAGTTCAAGGATGAGCTGGACGATCTCCCGGTTGGAGCGCTCGTCGCCGGAGCCGATGAGGTAGGTCTCGCCGGGGGTGCCGCGGTCGATGATCGCGTGGACGCCAGCGTTATGGTCGTCGACGTGGGTCCACTCGCGGACGTTGGTGCCGTCGCCGTACAGGCGGGGGCGGGCGCCGGTGAGGAGGTTGGTGACCTGGCGGGGGATGAACTTCTCGGGGTGCTGGTACGGGCCGTAGTTGTTGGCGCAGTTGGAGATGGTGGCCTGGACGCCGTAGGAGCGGGCCCAGGCGCGGACCAGCATGTCGGAGCCGGATTTGGTGGCGGAGTAGGGGCTGGAGGGGTTGTGCGGGCTGTCCTCGGTGAACAGGTCGGTGCTGTCGACGGGCAGGTCGCCGAAGACCTCATCGGTGGAGATGTGGTGCAGGCGCTTGCCGTGTTGGCGGACGGCCTCCAGGAGGCTGAAGGTGCCGTGGACGTTGGTGCGGACGAACGGTTCGGGGTCGTGCAGGGAGTTGTCGACGTGGGACTCGGCGGCGAAGTGCGCCACCACGTCGGCTTCGGTGACGAGCCGGTCGACGAGTTCGCGGTCGCAGATGTCCCCGACGACCAGGTCGACCTCGTCGAGGCCAGCGAGGTTGTCCTTGTTGCCCGCGTAGGTGAGCGCGTCCAGAACCCGGATGCGGTACTCGGGGCGGTGGGCGGCGGTGTAGCGGACGAAGTTGGCGCCGATGAAGCCGGCTCCGCCGGTGACGAGGATGTTCTTCAGGCTCATGGGGCCGCATCATATGCTGTCGTCGACGAATCTGATTTCCAGTCATATATGCGTTTAGCTATGGAAGTTGTGCTGAAAATCTGCGCGCTTAGCCCGACCGGGAAGGTAGGCGAACATGGGGTGTGCGCCCGCAGGGGAGAGTCTGCCGGGTGCCGCCGGCGCGACCGTTCTGGGCGTCGCGACGGTCAGCCGTTGTACGTACAGGCCCGGACCTCCGTCGGCGGCGATCCCGGGCAGTCATCGTGCTGGATCAGCTCGCGCCGCTCGTCCACCGTCCTGAGCAGGCGCCCGCGGGTGTACGCGTAGCAGCGCGGGCAGTGCCCCATCGTCGTGTAAGTCGACTCGCTGGGCGTCCCGCCGACGACGCTCACTCGGCATCACCGCCGGGCAGGTTGCGGGCGCAAGAGCATCCGGCGTGGCCGCAGAGGCACACCAGCACCCGGGCGCCGCCCTCGTCCCAGATCCCGCCAGGGCACCCGTGGTGGGCGTCCAGCTGGCATTCGGCCGAGATGTACCGGCCAGCCTTGGACGTGTCCAGAGTGATGACGATGCCCGTTGGCGTGTCGGGCCTGACAACCGTGGTCACGGCGTCTCCAGCCCTTCCGCCCCCGCACGGCAGACACGGACGACAGCAGTACCGCCTCCAGTGAGGTCGAGCCGCAGTTCCATCGAGCCAGTGCCGTCGAGCAGACGCTCCATCTCCAACGTGCGACCCGCGCCCAGCAGGCGGTGCATCGCCCGGTGCTGATATTCGCCGATCGGAAGCTGGCGCACGACCTGCCACAAGGTGGTCAATGCCACGTCGAACGGCAGCATCATCGGCTCCAGGTACCCGTCCACCGTGACCGTCAGGTCACTGGTGCCTGCCAATTCACGCGTCCACGGGCGGCTCGGCTGGTTGGCAGTCGTCATGCGCGCTCCTCTGTGCTGGGCGGCTGCGTGACAGACAGTCAACTAGCGATCACCTCCGTGGGAGAATCGCATAGGCGGTACACGCATGCGGGTATGCGGGAGGCGCATACGGGCACAGGCAACCAAGGGGCGTGCTGGTGGACTGGCGGAGCGCAATTCAGGCAGCGTCGCGGAACGGGGACTACGGCAGAGTGGTGGAACTGTGTCGCCAGGAACGGCGTCTCACTCAACGCCAACTCGGCGACGCCATCGGTCTGTCCCAGTCGGCAATCTCCCGCCTGGAGAAGCGCGGTGCGGGCGGCGCTTACGACATGGCGTTACTCGGACGCGCAGCAGCCCATCTGAACATCCCCGCCGGCCTCGTAGGCCTGGCGGGCGCCCCAGCAGGATCGGCAGTGGAACGACGCGAGTTTCTCGGCGGTGTCGCCGCAGCGGCGGCGGCACCCGTCCTTGCAGCGCTCCCCGCTCAGCCTGAGACCGGCCAGCCAGCAGCCTTGCGGCTGGGTACCGCCGCATACCGCCGCCTGGACGGATCGACACCGTCCAGGGATCTTGCCGACGCCGTCCGCAGCCACATTCAACTGATCCAGCGGCTAAGCGTCGGCGGGGACCGGGCCCGCCTGGCCGCAGTAGGGTCCGAGGCAGCCTCGTTCGCGGGATGGCTGGCCTGGGATATGGGTGACCACGGCTCTGCCCGATCCTGGTATGGCCAGGCAATCAACTCCGCCCGTACGGCGAAGAACTCCCTGCTAGCCGCCTACCAGATCGGCAGCCTTGCCCAGTTCGAGGCCCACGCGGGCAACGCCGCTCAAGCGCTCAACCTCGTTGGGAAAGCTCGAACGGTGCAGGCCGAGGAGGCGCCAGCCATCGCGGACGCCTGGCTCACCTCGGTGGAGTCGTTGGCGCACGCAGCAGGCGGGGACCGCGAACGTGCGGACCAAGCGCTCGACCGCAGTCGGAAACTCGCGCTTCGCCTCGACCGCGCGCATACACCTCCGTGGCCATGGGTCTTCACGTTCGACGAGTCCAAGGTCGCAGCCGTCCGCGTGACGTGTGGGGCGCGGCTGGGCCTGTCGGACTGGGTGCTGTCCGCCGACACACAGGCTCTGGCCACGGGTCACACGAAACAGCGAGCCCTACTGATGCTGGACATCGCCGCTGGCCACCTGGCCGCCGGGCGCATCGACGGCGCATTCGCTATCGCCGACCGAGCCCTTGACATCGGGCTCACCTACCGGTCCGGACGGATCGTGGAACGTGCCAGAGCTCTGCGGCGTACCCTCACCACCACGACACCGCCCCGCGTAGTGCGGGACTTCGATGACCGTCTACACGACGTGTACCTGTAGGAGGGGCAGCATGCGGATCGGAATCACTGGCCATAGGGGTCTCAACGGCGATGTGGAGCGGAAGGTCCGCCAGTTCCTCGCTGCGGCTCTGGACGAGCAGATGGGGCCACTTACGGGAATTTCCTGTATCGCGGACGGGCCCGACGCCTGGTTCGCAGAGATGATCCTGGACCGGGGCGGATCACTTGAGGTCGTCGTCCCCGCTGAGGAATACCGTGACTCACTCCCCGCTGACCATCATCCGCTGTACGACCAGCTGCTGAACCGGGCGGCGGAGGTCCACCACACCGGCATCACCGTCTCGGACTCAGCTGCCCACATGGCAGGCAGCGAAGTCTTGGTCGGATTGGCGGACCTTGTGCTGGCCGTGTGGGACGGACTCCCCGCGCGCGGCTACGGCGGCACAGCAGATGTCGTTGCCTACGCCGAGCGCTGCGGAGTCCCAGTCCGGATTCTCTGGCCAGAAGGCGCGAAAAGGTAGGAGCACCGCTCCAGGCCAGTTCGATCACAGTCGTACGATGGGCGCCATGGCCGATCTTGATCTCCCCGCCGACCTGCTGCCCCTCCATGTCGCCGCGCTGCGGGCGGACCGGGCGATGACGACGGCGCGGGAGCAGGGCGGGGACGTCGACGCCGCGCGGGATGCGTACGTGGAGGCGGCGCTCGCCCTCCGCGCCCACCCGATCTGGGAGCCGGCCCGGCAGAACGGGAAGCACCACAGGCTGTGGCAGGCCAGCCTCGACGCGGCCAAGGCAGCGCTCGACGCCGAGACCGCTGCCTAACCGAGCACGATGAGAGCGCCCCCGCCCTCCTGAAGGAGAGCGGGGACGCTGGCATGTCAGCTGGCCGGCCACCCCGCGCTGCCTGTCGATGTGCGGCGACGTCGAGTTTCTCGTCGACACGCGGCCACTGCGGGCGGAATTACGGGCAGCGCCATGACGCAGGGCAACTGCCTAGAAGGCATCGTGGTTGACCCGAGCCGAGCCGAGTGGCGTCCTGAAAGTAGGGCTACTCGCATTCGACTGGAGGCGGCCATGTCCGACCATCAACCTTCTGGAGAGCCTCAATCCAAGACCCCGCTGCCTCCCCGTGGCGGAGGCGGCGATGGACGGTGGACTCGCCGGGACGAGGAAGCCCATCCCTCACAGCCCGCGCCCCGCACGAGGCCCCGCAGGGTGTTCTTTTGGATCTTCCTCGCTGTTCAGGCGCTGTTCGTGATCTGGATCATCGCCGGAACCGTGAGCAGTACCAAGTCGGCCAGCAGGAGCTGCGCCGGCTTGACTGGCCAGGACTTCACCAACTGCATCAGCGCAGGGCACGCGGGCACAACCATCGGCATCGGTCTGATCATCGGTCTTTGGGCTGCAGTCGACATCATCCTCGGAATCACCTACCTCATCTATCGCCTCAGCCGCAGAGACCGGACATAGCTCGCGGGGTCCCAGCCGGGCCGCCGTTGCCGCAGCTCTGCCCCGGGTTCATGCGGCGGCTCGCCGCCACTCACGACGAAGCGCCCCCGCCCGGCCGGAGCCGAGCGGGGGCGTGGTGGTTCAGGGGTGGAGCGCCGCGTACACAGCTGCGACTGCCCCGACGACGCCGCCGAGCGCGCCGATGGTGGGCAGCGGCCAGCGGTGGCGCTTGAGGGCTTCGACGTCGGCCCGGAGCTGGGCGATGTCCGTCTCGGTGACGGCGGACTGCTCGACCGTGCGGAGCCGAATCTCGTGATCGGCGATACCAGCCGTGGCGGCGTCGAGCTTCGTTTCGAGTCGAGTCAGCACCACCAGCAGATCCACCGTCGTCGGGGTAGGGGCCGGGCTGGTCACTCGCGGCTCCCGGGCGAGGGCTCGGTCGTCGTCGGCACGGTGGTGGCCGTCGGGTCGAGCAACGGCGCCTTGGTCGGCGTCATCTGGAGCCAGTCGGGCAGCCGCCCGTTGACCTGCGGCAGGGCCATGGCACGGGTGATGGCCGCGGCGACGGCCAGCACGGTGCCAAGGCCGGGCAGCGTGTCTGGCAGGGCCGCGGTGCGGACGAGCAGAGGCAAGCCGGCGAGGAGCGCCAGGGCGACGGCGACAACCGTACGGATCGTGCGACGTGCGGAGTCGGACATGTCAGTTTCCCTTCGGAGTGGTGGGGGTGCCGGCCACGTCCACCTGGACGTGCACCGTCGCGCTCGCGATGGCCTGCTGCACAGCGGCAACGACCGCGGCCGTGTCGACGCCCTGGTGCTGCTCGCCGAGCTGCGAGGCGAGGGTGGTGATCGCGGCGGACTGGGCGGCCAGCGTCACCTGGAGCTCGGCGAACGCCCGCGCCGTGGCCCGGTCGCTGACGTCCTTCCCAGCGACGTACCAATACGCCTCCAGGTCGCCGTCCGCCGTCCAGTCGTCCCGCAGGTGCGGGAGCTTGTGGTCCCAGACCTGCTGGGGCAGCGAGCGGATCAGGGTTCGGATGCCGTCCGGGTTGTCGTCGGTGTAGTGGACGGCGAAGGCGATGGCGTCGCGCACGGGCTGGCTGCTGACGGTGCTGGCGACGGCAGCGCTGATGCGCGCGATGTCAGCGTCGCTGAGGGGCATGTCGTCCTCCGAGGCGGGAGCGGGTGCGGTGGGGCGGGGGGCGCCGGCCTGCACCCACGCATACAGGGGCCCGCCGGGGCAGTCGGTCTGGTAGCCGTCCTTGTGGCCCTTGATCTCGGGGCCGGCAGGGCCGTGCTGCTGGCAGTACTCGATGGCGTCACGCAGCCCCTGAAGCTGTTCAGGCGTGGGCTCGGTGGAGCCGCTGGAGCCGAGGAGCGCGCACACGGCGTAGTGGGCTTCGTTCAGCGGGACGTCGCCGTTGGCACTGTTGCGGCGGGTGAGCCCGCGGCCCTCGAACGTGTAGCCGTGCTCGCAGATGACGAACGAGTAGCCGATGTCGGACCAGCCATTGCCGTCCATGTGCTCGGCCTGGATCTTGCGGACGTAGGCGGGACAGGTGGAGTGGTCGCCGAAGTCATAGGGACTGCCCAGGTAGTGGATCTTTACGCCCTGCCGGGGGCCCGCGTACGGGATCGAGCCGTTCGGCTCCCGCCACGGGCGGGCGCCCCACTGATCACGGGTGACCAACTGCAGGCCCTGCCACGGGGCGGCGTGCGGTGGAACCGGGACAGGCGCCGCAGCACCGGCCCATGCCCGCAGGTCGTCGGTCGTGCCGTTGTACACGTCGCTGTCGAGCGGGCTGTCGGTGTACTGGTGGAACCGCCAGGGTGCCTGGATCCGCGGAGAGCCGGCCTGGACGTAATCGGCGATCCACAGGAAGTCCCCACAGCCGTCGTTCGTCCTGCGCCACCAGTCGACGCTCGTGTACAGGCCCACCTTGTTGTTCGGGTAGCGGGCTTTCACCGCCGCGAGCCAGGCGTTCTTCGCCGCCGTCGCCTGGGCGTCTGAGACCGGCTGGCCGTACGGCTCGAAGTCCAGCACCAGGAGTTCTCCGGGTGGAACATCGCCGACCACCCGGCAGAAGTGTTCGACCTCGCCCGCAACATCGTTCTCGGCGTGCAGGAAGTGGTAGTGCCCTAGGAGGATCCCACGGCGGCGGGCCTTGTCCCGCTTGGCCACGTAGCCGCTCTGCTCGGTGCGAGCCCCTTCGGAGGCCTTGATGAACACGAAGTCGGCGTCCGACGGGATTGAGGACTGGTAGTCGGAGACGTCGTAGCCCCGCGCGTTCGTCATGACGACTCCTCCCCCTTGGCCAGGGCCGCATGAATGCGCCGCAGGTGACGCCGGACGAGCAGGTGGTGGGTGACGACCGCAGGCGTGGCCCAGATCGCGGACGCGGCAAGGTTGGGCCAGATCTGCGACCACGAGCTCAGGAGCCAGGCCATCAGCTGATCAGCCCCCGGACGTAGACCGACGCCTCGAAGTCCGAGGCGCTGGCCGTGTGGACGCCACCGTGGCCGCGGTGGTGCCGTTCGCAGTACCAGACCAGGTTCGCGGCGGACTCCACCCACTCTCCGACCTGGTCCGGATTGCTGATACCCGGGTAGTCGGCCTCCAGGACGGCGAGATCGACCCCATTCTGCAGGCTGAACTCGACGTGTGCATGGTGCAGTTCGAGGCCGCCAGCACACTCGGAAGTGTCACCGCGCCGACGTTCGGCGAAGCGGCAGACCGCGGTGTCCTTGGTGGCCTTCCGGTAGTGCTCGAAGTCGCGGTAGTGCGGGTCACCCTCGCGGGGCGGATGGGCGGGGTAGTGGACCGTGTAGTGATGGGCGACGGCCTGGCCGTGGGCTGCGATCTCGCCGTGGTGGGCGGTCATTGTGACTCCGGACATGGGAAAGCCCCCGGCCGACGGCGCGGAGGCGTGAGCTGATGGAGGGACCTGAGCTACGGAGCCATGCCGGCCGGCCTGGGGGGCTGGGCAGGAGAGGGCGACGGCGGCTTTTCAGCCTCCGACTTGGCCGGTATCGACCAGCCGGTCGGCAGGGTGACCGATGCCGGAGGTGCCGGCGGGGCGGGCAGCGGCTCCGGCGTGCACCCGCATGACGGGAGGCGCGCAGGGTCCGGGACGCACGATGGCTGGTGGACGTGTCCGGCGCCGTCACGGGAGATGGCGTGAGCCGCGCACGCGTACACCGGCGTGGTGTCCGCCGAGTTGACGTTGGCGCGCTGAGCCCACTGCACCGCCACCTGGCCGGTGCAGGCATGGGCCCAGCAGGCGGGCATTGCGTTGGCCATGTGGACCTCCCGATCAGGCGTGGATGAACCAGACGACCATGCCGGACCCCTGCCCTGAGCCGACCGCGGTGTTGAGGGCGGTGCCGGAAGACTGGTAGGCGACGGTCTCGACGTAGTCGCCTACGGCCATCAGAACCGGCACGGCGACCGAAACGGTCGTGTAGTAGGCGGTGTTGCCGCCATTTGAGCCGAAGCCGCCGGCAACGGTGGAGCCGTTCTTGTTGATGGCTGCCGTACGGATGCCGGTGGAGTTGGTCGAGTACGAGATGTTCCCGTAGACCCAGTACCAGCCCGCGACCTGCGCGGTGTAGCGGCTGCTGTTCGTGGTGTTGGAGTGACCGCCGTAGGTGTCCAGGTTGGTGGAGTCGAAGAGGATCGGGGTGTTCGTTGCGTTGGGGACCGACTGCGCCGCGTTCTGCCACACACTGCACAGCGGCCGGTTGAGCAGAAACGTCAGGCCGTTGTAGACGTTGGTGTTCCAAAGCGCTCCGGTGACGAGGTTGCCGGGAACCTCGTTGGCCGGGATGGGGACAGGGAGGTTGGGCACCATGACCTCCTCTCGTTAGTAGGCGAATGCAGCGGAGTCGAACTTCGCGATGGCGTCCCAGGTGGTGGCGCTGGTCACGCCGGATGGCAGTGGCTCACAGACCGTGTCACCTGCCGTGTGGGCCTGGGTGGTGGCTGCAGTGAGGGTGATGGTTGCCGTCGTCCATCCGGCCGTGGTGGTGCCGACGGACTGGATGGTGACGGTCTCCTGGGTGGCGGTGCCGAGCCCGAGGACGAGCTGCTGGCCGGGGCCGAGTTGAGCCGCCGCGGGATTGGTGTTGTCTGATCCCGCGTTGATGGTGATGGTGGAGACGCCAGCGGCCGGTGACGTCGCGAGGGTGGTGTGGAAGGCGGCGAACAGGCCGTACGGGGTGAGGTCGGCTGGGCTGCACTGGAGGGTGACATAAGCGTCGCCTGCGTCACTGAACTCCCAGCTGATGCTCTCGACAAAGCACTCGACCTGGATCGGGGCCGCGGGTGCTGGTGGACGGCGCATCACCCTGATTCGGGTACCGAGTTCGAGGCCCAGGCAGACCGGCCAGAGCGCTGTCGGGTTGGCGCTCGGGTGGAGTCTGACCGACGCGACGCGCACAGCGGGGCTTCGGTACCGCGACAGGAGATAGTTGGCGGCGTCCTGGCACTCCTGTGTAGAGGCGGAGTTGATCGTCCGGGCGAACGAGCGGGGGAAGAAGTTGGCCTGCGATGTTGCGTCCGATGCGGTGAACGCCTGGTTGGTTGACGCCTGTGTGATCTTGACGATGTTGGCGAGCCGGGTGGGGTCGAGATCGAGGTGACACTCCTCGTAGGGGATCTCTCCCAGCGAGGCCATCTCTCCGAACGTGTACACCGGCACCAGGGCGTTGTAGCGGGCGCTGCGGGCCCTGAACGTCACGGTGCCGTCGGCCGCCACGAAGTGCTCGCCGTTCTCGGTATCGACGACGGCTTGCAGCGCCGACATCGCGTCCTGGCCGGCCACTGCGGCAGGACCCATGGTGGTGGTGACCCCGGTCTGGATGCTCTTGGGGCCTGTGTATCCGGCCCAGCCGAGGATCCGCTTGTAGCGTGCGTCTGAGGAGTCCCCGGCGAAGCTGTTTTTCCAAGCGGTGTAAACCGCTGTGATGTCGCTTGCGCCGAATACGATGGGCCATTCAGCGGCGAATGAGATATCCCCTTGATAGTTCCAGAGGGTTTCGTTTCCGTAAACGGGGTCGACCCAGTTTCCCAGGGAATCAAACTGAAGGCCGGTTGGGGTGCTGCCCGCTCCGACCGGGGCTATGGAGTAAAAGCCGTCCTGAGAGAGGACCATCTGGCTGCTTGATTGCGAGTAGCCGAAGATCAAGAGATGCCAGTTTCCGTCGGCACAGTTCGTTGCTCCGCCGAAGTAGTAGTTGGATACCACTCCGGTGGGGCCGCTGAGGTAGACGGCTGGCCAGCCGTTGGAGGTGATCGAGACGGTGACCGCCGAGCCAGACGAATAGTGGCCCGAGCGCTGACTGTCGCTGGAGCACCAGATGACGGCGTGGTCGGCGGGAATCGGCCCCGTGTAGCGGAACGCAATCATGCGGGTCCACGCTCCGGGGTTTGCTGGCCCCTTGATCCCGGCCTGATCGAGGGAGATCAGGGTTGCCGGGTTGTATGAGAATGCCCCCGCGCCGGGGTTGTTGATGGTGACCACGGTGCCGGTGCTGCCCGTGTATGTACCGCCGGACGTCGTGGAGGTGATCTGGTTTCCGAAAGTCAGGCTCCCCGGACCCGACTTGGAAACGACCAGCGGCGCCGCAGGATTGGCGCCCACTGCGTCCGCGCAGGATTGAGAGTTCTGCGGGTCCCCGAGGGTGTAGAGGAATCGGGGGTTCCGCGAGTAGATCTCCTCTGTCAGAGGATCCCGTAGGACGCGCTGGCTGAGCAGGGAGATGGCGTCGACCGAGGTCGTGTTCACGGTGCCGTAGGTGCCCGACATCGTCCACGACGACGGGTACCTCTCCACGAACCCGGCATAGACCGGATACCACACACCGGGCGCCGTCCACGACGTGGCCGTGCTGCCCCGTTCCAACTGCCACCCGTCAGCCTGGATGATCACGTCCGCAGTGGCTGCGGACGTCAGGACCACGCCCACCGACATGTAGGCCGTGGCCGCGCCCAGCGTCCCGGTGACAGTCAGTTGGGTCCACGGGGCGGTGTATGAGCCGGTAAGCGTGGTTGGTGTGCCCAGGATCCGGGTGGCGGTGCCTGCCGCCGTACTCCAGGAGATGAACGCCGCTACCTGCAGGGTCGTTGACGGCGTGACGTTCCTGACCCTGATCTGCGCGGTATAGGTGGCAGACCGCTCGCCGCTGACGGTTTGCGTGTAGAGCGGGGCCGCGCCGGAAGCGCTCCCGTTGGGGACGGTGGCCTGGAACACGCGCTGGCCCTGCCAGGCGAGCGCCGAGAAGGCGATCGCGCTGCCGGTGTCAGTGTCCGAGAGGACTCCGACGCCTGGCTGAGAGGCGATGCTGCCGATGGCGTAGCCGCCGAGGTCTCCACCAGTGGCCTGACACTGCGTGAGGAGATTGGCGGTCGGCGGCCACTGCGCACGTACCCTGACCGGCTGGTACGGCATGATGTGCCCGTACCACGGGCCGGACACGCTGGCCGGGTCGAGACTGCCATCGGTGTTGACGACGGACATGCTCATGGTGCCGGCACGGATCTGATCAAGTTCATACTGCCGTCCCCGCTGGATCCCAACGCGGCCTCTGGTGCGGGAGGTGAGATCGGTGAACTTTCCACCGGGAGCGGCGGCGCCGTTGGCGTTCCAGAACGGCCCCCAGTCGTACATGAGGACCGGCCAGTTCGGGTTGATCGCCACTGAGTCCTCCTATCGGCGCGCGTAGGGCTGCCAGGTCATGGAGTTGCGCATGCCGATCTGGTACATCTGCCGTTCCAGGGTCTGTCGCAGGTCGTCCTCGGCGAGGACGCTGCCCTGCACGGTGACGTTGACGACGTACACCGGCGAGCTGCCGCCGGCACCGGCCATGGAGAGGGCCTGCGTGCCGGCAACTGGCGTCAGGGCCCTGCCCGCCCCCCGTCCGGTGACAGAGACCTGCGCGTCCACATTGCCGAAGGTAGAGGCGATGTCGCTGGTAATCCCTTGGAGTTGGCCCTTGAGAGCGGGGATCCGACTGTCGAAGCCGACCATCAGCCCGTCGATGATCACCTTGCCGGCGCCGGTCAGCAGCGTTGCGTCCTTGTCGGGCGGGCCCTTCCAGGACTTGATCGAGTCGGTCAGGTCGCTCAGGTAGTTCTTCACGCCGCCGACGGCCGACTTGATCCCGTTGAGCAATCCGTTGATCAAGTTCTTTCCAGCGTTGACCAGGAGCGTTCCGAAGTTGCCGGCCAGGTTGGAGACCAGGTTCATGGCGTCATGTAGACCCTGGCTGGCGAGATTCTTGAGAGATTGCCAGGCCTCACCCCAGCGCCCGGTGAGCAGATTGAGAACGAACGACACGACGTTGTGGACGGCATGGATCGCCATCGTCACCTCGTCGCGGATCAGATCCCAGGCAGTTCGCGCAGTGTCGCGGATCAGGCCCCAGCCGAAGCGCCAGGCCCCGCTCATGACCTGCAGCCCGGTCGAGATGATGTCCCAGACGAACCGCGCCTGGTCGGCGACCCGGTTCCATACCGACGACCAGACCTCGTGGATCTGCTGGCTGTTGCCGCGCCACCAGGCGATCAGCTCCGCGACCTGCGTGATCACCCAGTCGACGACGTGCTGTTTGAACCACACGGCGCTGTCGCGAACGCTCTCGAATGCCGAGTGGAAGGCGGCCGAGAACTCGGCCTTGTGAGCATGCATCCATGCCCACAGGTCGCCGAGCCGCGCGACCAGCCAGTCCAGCACGCTGCTCTTGAACCACGCGGCGATCGCGGCGACGGTCTGCACCAGGGTGCGCCAGGCCGAGGCGAACTCGGCCTGGTGAGCCTGGAACCAGGCGAACAGGTGCTGGATGCCGGCGATGACGTGCGGCAGCACGCTGGCCCGGAACCAGTCGACTGCCTGACCAGCCATGCGCCAGGCGGCGGCGAACGCGGTGGACAGGTAGCGGCCAAGTGCGTCGACGGCGTCGTGGAAGCCCTGGAAGTGCTTGTAGGCGTAGACGACGGCACCGACGATCGCCATGATGGCGCCGGCGAGCAGCAGTTCCGGGCCGATCGCGGCTGCCGCGGCGCCGGCGAGGGCAAGGAGCGCGGCGACGAGCGTCGTGCCGATCACCGCCGCCGCGACCTGCACAGCGGCCTTGTGCTGGGTCAGCCAGTCGACGCCCGTCTTCAGCCAGGCGATGAACCGCTCCGCGTACGGCATCAGGGCCGTGCCGAGCCTGATAGCGAGGGTGATGACGGTCTGCTTCAGCTGGTCCAGCTTGAAGTTGAACGTCTGCTGGATCTCGCCCCAGCCCTCGACGTCCTGGCCGCTGTGCTTCGCGGCCTCGCCGACCGCCGCGACGTTGTTGCGGAAGTCGACCATGTTCTCGCCGCCCAGCATGAGGGCGGTGTTGAGGCCGGTCGCGCCGCCGAGCATGCGCTTCATGGCGTCGTTGAAGGACTGCTCGGCCGGGCCGCCATTCTTGAGCTGCTGGTTGAACCCTTCGCTCTTGTTGATCAAAGTGGCGAACTGGCTGGCCAAGTTGGCCTGGTCGACGGGAAGTTCCTTCAGGGCCTTCCGCCAGTCGCCCATCGAGATCTTGCCCTGCTGGAACTCCTGGGCCAGCCCCTGCAGGCTCTTCGGCATCGCGGCGATCATGCGGTTCGCGTCATCCGCGGCCTGCTTGCTGCGGTTGAACACATCCAGCAGCACGGTCCCGGCCGGGCCCATGTGCTGCATGATCGCCCGCTGCAGCAGGTCGATCGTGCCGGTCAGCCCTCGCTCACCGAGGTGCTGCTGAATGTCGATCGAAGAGAGCCCGAGGCGTTGCATCTCCTGGATCGCCACGTTGTTGGGCGCCTGGAGGTTGCGGATCGTGTTGGCCAGCTCCTGCGTGGCCTCACGCGCGCTGGTGCCGTGGTTGGTTAGCGTGGCAATCGCGCCGCCGACCTGGTCGAACTGCAAGTGGGCGGCGGACGCGATCGGCAGCACGGTCGACAGGGAGCCCGCGAACTCCCCGAACGTCATCTTGCCGTGGCCGACCGCGGCGATCATCTGGTTGGTCATCGTCGTCGCCTGGTCGGCGCCGAGGTGGTAGCTCTTCAGGGCGCTCGTGACGGCGTTGCTGACCTCGGCGAGCGGCGCCTGCTCGGCACGTGCGCCCTCAGCGGCGGCCTTGAGTACGGTCAATCCCTCGGCGCCGTGATACCCCGCCGACTCGACCATGTACATGCCGTCGGCGAGTTCCTTGGTACCGGTGCCCGTGTCCCGTGCGAGCTGAAGGACCCCGTCCGACACCATCTTCAGCGCGCTTTGCGACTCGCCAGCCGTGCTGACGAGCTTCTGCATGGAAGCCTGGAAGTCGCCGGCGAGCTTGATACTCGCGGCGGCGACGCCAATCCCGACCGCGCCCGCCGCCACACCGATCTTGGACAGAACACCCAGCGGGCCCGCCATCCGGCCGCCGAACGCCTCACCCTCCTCGCCAGCAGTCCGCATGCCAGCGAGAAACGGCGCCGTCTCCGCCCGCAGAACAACGAAGAGATCTGCAACCTCGGAGGCCACGGCACCCCCCTGAAGTTGTCAGGCCAGACGCTTCCAGCCATCGCCGTACGCCTTGCGGTAGATCGCGGGAGCGGCGACGTGCACGCCGAAGACGAACGCCGTGGTCAGGAACGGATACCTGGCGCCGTTCTTCAACCCCTGTTCCAGGTAGGAGCCGTACTTGCTGCTCGGGGTCCGGCTGTACGGCGGCGCCATGCCGGGCTGGGTTCCGACGCGGACCTCGGCGCCGGTCACCGTGCGGTTGACCGATGTGCGGGCCAGCGAGCGCACCAGGGTTCCGGAGATCCGTGCCGGCCCCTCGCCGGGTCGGGCCGGTGTGGGGGTTCCCCAGGCGTGTGAGCCGTTGCTGGCGTTGGTCTTGGCTTGTTTGAGGATCGCGTCGGCCAGGTCCGCCAGGGCGATGGGTGTCCGGGCGATGCCTTGTGCGCTGACCTTGGTGAAGACGGCGGTCATCACCCCTGGTCGGAGTTCAGGCACCGTTCCTCCGGTTCGCTCGTTCCTGGGCGTCCTGCTCGGCCTGGCGGCGGGTGAGCATCAGGTCCCAGGTGTACCGGCGCACGTACCAGGGCGTGTTCTGCAGCTCCTGCCACGTCCAGCCGGTGGCCAGCATCAGCTCGAAGTCCACGACCTCGTCCGGCGGCGGGCCGGATGACCACGTCCCGTCGTAGATGCTCTCGGCTGCCCAGAGCACATCGACGAGGTACGGGTCATCCGGCCCTAGGCTCCCGCGCCGGTCACCGCCTTGAGCTCGGCGGCCATCCGGTTCTGGATCTCCATCGGTAGCCGTCCGACGCTGTCGGCCGTTGCGGGCATCGGCAGCGGTGGCTGGTCGTCGGCGGTGCTGGTGGCGTCGTAGACGTGCCAGCCGACGATGAGCTTGGCGAGGATGGCGAGGCCGGCCTGGAAGGCCTGCTCGGAGGTGACGTTATCGGGGGTGTCGGCCATCAGCTCGGGGCCGGGTACCGTCTTGGGGTTGCGCATGACGACGCGGATCATCTCGTCGCCTGGCTCGGTGAGTTCGGGGAAGTCGAGGGTGACGATGCGGTTGGCGTAGCCAGCCATGTTGTGCTCCTTGAGGGGTGGGGAGGGGGTCCCGGCGCGGCGTGGGCGCGTCCCCGCGCCCTCAACGCTCGCGCGCCCGCCGTCGCGCCGGGACGTTCGAGGGACCGCCGTCAGTAGGCGGTGGTCTGCCAGTTCAGCAGCGTGGCCTGCACCGCACCGCCGTCCGTCGAGTTCCAGATGCCGCTGATGCTGAAGTCGGCCTGCGCGTAGCTGCCGGACATGTCGCGCTTGCCCTTGTGCCAGGCGGTCTTGGAGGCGGTCAGTGTGAGGGACTGGCCGCCGCGGGTCAGTGGCTGCTGCATGCTCGCAGTCAGGGGCTGCTGGGAGTTGTTGAGGAACAGGTTGAGGTCGGTGCTGTTCTCGAAGATCGCTTTCAGCGTGGCGTCGTACTCGATCGCGCCGGCGAAGATCTCGCGCGGGACCTGGGTGCCGTCGCTGCTCTCGATCGCCTCGACGGCGCGTTTGATCGTCGCGTCCAGGCTCTTGCCGCGGGTGCTGGAGGCCCCGGCGTTGGTGAGGTTCCAGGACCAGCCGAGCAGCGGATCGTACTGGGAGTAGGTCTCGCTGACCGTGGAGGCCGCGACCGAGGGGAAACTGGTGGCCTTGGTGCCGAGCGTCACCGCACCCTTGGGATCGATCTTGATCTGAAGCTCGGAGAACCGGACGTAGCTGCAGCTGACGTAGCTGACGGTGTCGAAGTACGTCAGCGAGTAGGTCGGCAACGCGATGGCCGGGTTCTGCTTGAACGTATGAGTGGTCGCCCCGACCACGGGGTCCGACGAGGAGTGCGCGTTGGCGAAGCCGACGCGGTTGACGCCGGTCTTGCCGAGCACGGTGGTCACGTTCGACGTGTAGGGGCCGGTGCCTGTCGGAGCGCCGTCGGTGATCGCGTACTCGATCGCCGCGCCGGTACCGACCTTGACGATCGTGCCGGCCGCCAGCGATACCGGCACTTGGATCGCTGTCGCCCCGACAGTGGTGGCCGCGGACAGCGTGGTGCTCGTGCCAGCGGTGACGGTGTCCGGGCCGACGGTCGCCGCGAGGAAGTGGCCGGTCAGGTCGGGGTAGGCGAGGCAGTCGATGGTCCACTCGGCGTGCGCGGGCCCCTGGTACGAGCCCTGCAGAATCGTGTCGTTACCGCGAACGCTCTCGTCCTTGATCTGCGCGATCATGTCCTCGAAGCCGGACGAGCCGGTGTACGGGATGCCGACCGTCGGCGCCGCGTAGGTTCCCGGCGTACCTGACCCTTCCTTGCCGAGGCCGAGGGTGCCGTAGCGGGCGAGCTGGGTCATCGTCTACTCCTCGCCGGCCACGGCGGTCCGGGCCCGAGTGGTGGTCTTGGCCGGGACGTCCGGCGCGGGGTCGGTGGCCGCCTCTGGCGACGGGGCCGGAGCGTCATCGGGGACGAGTTCGAAGCCGGCGATGGGGATGTGCCAGGCCACAGATTCGCCGGCGCCGACGGTTGCCGGGATCGCCGGTACGTCCACCGGGTCCGGCCCGGGGTTGCGCTGCAGGTAGGGGGCCGTGTCGGACACGGAGGGCCTCCGGAAGGACGAAGGCCCCCGTGCGGTGCCGGGGGCCGGGGCTGCTGGGGAGCGGGCGTCAGGCCGTGTAGTCCTGGTCGTCCGCGGTGTAGGTGACGGTCGCGGTGAGGAAGCCGGCGCTGATGGCGTGCGCCGGGTCGCCGTACTCGACGTCGATCACCGTGGTCGGTGGCGCCTCTGCCACGGACAGGAAACGGCCGCCGTGAGAGTGGTCGGTGGCGAATCCTTCGATGCGCTGCACCAGCAGGTAGAGCGCGTTGTCGAACGCGGCCTGCTCGGTCTCGGCGATCTGGGTGCCGGTGGTGGTCGCGCCGATCGGCCAGTACGCCACCAGGTGGAAGTGATAGGAGGGCAAGCGCCGGCCGATGGAGAGCCGGTCGGTCTGCCAGCGGCGCCGCAGCACGTACAGCTGTGTCTTCTGCGCGGCAGGAGTGCGGGGCATGTACGCCTGGATCACGTCCCACGGCCCGCCGTTCGCCTTCAGTAGGGCGGGCAGTCCGTCCCCGAAGGTGGTAAGCCACGCGGCCTCACGAGTGACGGCGTTGGCCGGCGTGTTGGTCACCGTCGCCTCCGGCGGGTCTGCTTGCGCTGGTGGGCGCGTCTGGTGACGGCGGCCTTGGCGCGCGCGGCAGCAGACATCGGGTGCCCGCGGCGGTGCTTGCCGCGCATCCGCGCGGACAACTTGGCTTTCGCGGCGGCCGACATGGGCTTGCGGTGGCCGGGCCTGTGGTGGCGACCGCGCATCCGGGCGGACAGCTTCGCCCGAGCGGCCGGGCTCATCTTGTGGCGCGAGCCCTTGTGATGGCGGCCCTTCATCCTCGCGCTGAGCTTCGCCCGGGCTGCGGCCGAGAGCGGCTTGTGCCGGCGCGCCTTCAGCTTGGCGCGGGCGGTGGCCGACAGGGTGCGATGCCTGCCCTTGAGCTTGGCGGAGAGCTTGGCCTTCGCGGAGGCGGACAGCTTGTGGCCAGGGTGGTGACGCCCCTTGAGCTTGGCGGACACCTTCGCCCTGGCGGTCGCCGACATCCTGTGGCCCGCGGGGTGCCGTCCCCGGAGCTTCGCACTGATCTTCGCGCGTGCTGATGCGGAGAGCGCATGGCCCCGGTGGGGTCGCTTGCGGCCCTTCATGCGGGCGGACAGCTTCGCGCGGGCTGCAGCAGACAGGTGGCGCCGGGTTGTGTGCCGTGCGCCGGACGGCTGAGGAGTGCCCCACACGGCCGTCAGCCCTGGTAGTCGGCGCAGATGGCGTGGGCGTCTGCGGCGAGCGCGTCCGGGTCGTGCCCGTGGCCGGCCATCGTCGGGTCCAACTCGCGGACTGCGATGGAGGCGGCCATGTACTTGCAGGCCCTGACCAGGTCGGCGGGGACTGTGCTGTAGCCGCCGCCGTACACGTACGTCACGTAGCTCCCGATCGGCAGGAACGTGCCGATCGGGTACCAGATGTGTCCCGTGTCGGGGTCCGGGCCCCGCACGTTCGCGAGGTTCACCACCTGGTCGCCGCCGTAGGAACGGTGGATGGTGATCGACTGGAGGCTGTAGGTCCACAACTCCGGGTAGTGCGGGGCGAACTGGCGTAGCCAGCCGTGCCGGACCAGGCTGGTGGTGCCCATGGCGTAGGCGTAGGAGCGGCCCAGTGTCCCGGCGAGGTCGAGTGGCACGTTGCCGGCGTCGATGTACTCGTCCGGGTCGATGCCGGTGGCGCGCTCGGTCTCCGTCAGGCCGGTGAACGGCGCGAGGCGGCGGCCGGCGGCGCGTTCGCACAGCCGGGTGGACTCGAACATGAGGTCCTGCTGGACTTGGGGGCTGGTGTAGGAGCGTACGAGGTCCGCGAACGCGCCTTCCTGGAGCTGCGCGAACGTCGCGAGCGGGGTGGGCGTGTCGGCGGCCACTGGTTACTCCTCCACGACGGTGTCGGCGGCTAGGGAGCGTATTCGGTCGCGATCAAGGAGTGGTCCTGCTGAGGTCTTTGATCCAGATCATCGCGCCGCGGAGGTGGAGGCCGGCGAGGTAGCTGGCGGGCGTCTTGTCGTAGCGGGTGGCGATGCCTCGCCAGGCTTTCAGCTTGTTGATCAGGCGCTCGACGGTGTTGCGCTCTTTGTAGAGGTCGGCGTCGTGGCTGACGGGCCGGCCGCCACGGCTGCCCTTCTTCGTCCGGTTGGCGGCCTGGTCCTTCTTCTCCGGGATGACGGCCTTGATCGCGCGTTGACGCAGGTGGGCGCGGTTGCCGCGGGACGAGTAGGCCTTGTCCCCGGCGACCGCGTCGGGCCGGGTGCGGGGACGGCCGACCGGCCCGCGGACCCGTAATTTCTTGAGCACGGGGATGAACTGCGGGCTGTCGGCGGCCTGCCCCTCGGTCAGCACGAACACCAGCGGTCGGCACTTCCGCTCGCCGGCAACATGGATCTTGCTGGTTTGCCCGCCTCTGGAGCGTCCGAGCAGTGCGGCCTTCAGGCGGAGCTTGCGCCGCCGCCGGGCACGTCGTCGTTCTTCGCGTTCTGGATCATTTGCGGTGCACTGTCCGTCTTGTTCTTCCGGGCCGCCCCTTTTTGCCGGGCCTTCTCCGCCTCGTCGGCGGCCTTCTCCAGGGCCGCCAGGGCGTCGGGGCGCAGGTGCATCCCGGCGGCGTCGTGGTGGGCCCGAACGGTGGTGGAATCCACGCTGACCAGCGACAAGTCCACCTCGCCCCGCCTCGCGGCCTCCGCGATCGCGCCCTCGAGCAGGGCTTCGAAGACGCCCGCGTCACGCCACTGCCGGAAGCGGTTGGAGACGGTCGACCACGCGCCGAACTCCGCCGGCATCTCCCGCCACTGCCCTCCGGTCCTGAACCGCCAGATCACGCCCTCGAACTGCTGCCGCAGCCGCTCCGGATACGGGCCGTACTCGCCGATCGGCAGGTAAGGCCCGATGAACTCCCACTCTGCATCAGTCAGTTGCACTCGCGTCACGCGACATGGTCTACCTGATCAGGCCTCGCCGTGAGAGCGAATCCCACAGATTGATCACGACCCGATACCCGCCCTAGGGCGGTCGGCGGCACGTGGGCCTTGGCGCCCTTCGGCAGCTCGGGTACGGCCTCGAACTCGCCCGGCTGGATGGTGACCAGCTCGTGGGCGTGCTCGGGGCTCATCTCGATGAACTCGCCGCCCTTGGGCCACTGGTAGCCGTGCGAGCTGCCGCCGGGATGCTTCTTGGTGACGAACACAGGGACTCCCGCCGGGTGTTGGGGCCGGCCGTCACGCGAAGTAGTTGCGACGGCCAGCCAGCAGAGGGGGTTACAGCGCCGGTGTGACGCGGGACAGACGGCCGATCCACTCCGCGCCTCGGACTGCGAGGCAGGTGTCCGAGACGACGGCGAACGGCATCGAGTCGGGGCTGCTGGTGGTCGGGTACACGTCCTTGGGCATCAGGTCACGCACGTACGGCCGCAGCACGTTGTCGCGGTCACGGGACATCAGGTAGATGTCCTCCTGGCCCACGCTGCGGGGCTTGAGGCCGGTGTTGGTGCCGACGTACGTGGCGGGGGTCTGGGCCGGGACGGTCGCGCCGTTCTGCGGCACCAGAGCCGTGCCGGTGTCGACGATGCTGGTGGTCAGGATCGGGGTGATCCCGTCGGCGGCCAGGCCCACGGTCGCGTCCACGGCGCCGAGGAGGGTCTCCTGGCCGGTCGCGGTCGCCCGGTACACCATGTAGTGCTGCGGGGTGCTGGACTGGAAGCCGGTCGGCGGGGTGAACGCCAGCGTCGCCGTTGAGGTCGACCCGGTGGTGGTGACGGTCACCTCGGCCGATGCGGCGGCCTCGCCCTGGCGGGACATGACCGGCGCGACCTTGTAGTAGTAGGTGCCTGCCGCGAGGGTGCCGCCGGTGGTGGCCGGGGTCCCGGTGACGGTACCCATGCTGGTGCCCTTAGTCCCGAGGTAGGAGGACCGGATGATCGGGATGTTGCGGTAGCTCGGGACGACGAGGCCGGGGGTGACCTCCACGTCCATGAACCGCTGCTGGTTGGTGAACAGGCTCGCGAGCGCGCCCTCGGCGGTGCTCGACATCACGAGCATCCAGTCCGAGCCGCCGGTGGTGACCTGGGCGGCGGTGTACGACTCGACCAGGTCGATCAGCTGGTTCAGCAGCGAAAGGGAGACGTTGCCACCACCGGCATCGATGCTGTTCTGGCCGGCGCTGCCGGTGGCCGTGTACTGGTTGATCAGCGATGCGAGGCCGTCGAACTGCGGGTACGGCCCGAACTGGGTCGCGCCCGCGTTGCCGGCGACGAGCTGCTGCTCGGTGTCCCAGCGCAGGCCCTTGATGGCGCCCATGATCTCGCGGGCCCGCAGGTCACCGATGACATCGGCGGTGACCTCCTCGGCGTAGCCGGTGACCGCGCCGACGACCTGGAGCTGCTTGATCGTGAACTTGTTCTGGAAGTACGTGCCGACGGACACCTGTCGGGCGCCGCCGTCGGTGACGGCACCACCGGAGGCGAGGCCGTTGCGGGTGTTGAAGTAGTAGTCCGTGGTCTTGATCTTCTGCGAGGGCAGGGCCTCGATCAGCGGCGAGTACCGCCGGATCCTCTCGAAGAGGTTCGGGTCGATGACCTTCGGGACGAGCGCGGATGCGCCGGCCGCGGTCAGTGCCTCGCGGAGCTCGGCAGACATGGGGGTGCCTCCAGGGCGGGAGATGGAAGTGAGAAGGCCCCCGGCGCGGCGCGCTGCGGGGGCGGGGACCATTCCTGCCGTGGCCGGCACCACCCTGCTGCGGGTGGCGGTCAGAAGCTGCGGGTTTGGTCAGTCGGCCAGCGAGTAGCGGCCGTTGGAGACCCAGCTGAGGAGCGCTTCGTTGGTATTGCGGCGGATCTCGTCCTGGCTCGGGCCTCCGACGGCCGCACCGCCGGGCGTCTCGGTACGCAGGCCCTTGCGGGCGGGGCCGGTCTGGCGGACCTCGTCGCGCAGCGACTCCATGAGCTGCTCGCGTTCGGCGGCGAGGCGCTCGGCGACGATGCGGGCGATGCGCTGCTCGTCGGTCTCCTCGACCGGAGCGGCGGCGGCCGGGGCCGGCGAGGCCGTCTCGGTGGCGGGGGCAGGGTTGGTGCGGGCGAGGAGCTGCTGGAACTGCTCCTGGGTGAGGGCGATCATCGGGGTGCTGGCCGTCTCGACGGCCGGGGTGGGCTCGCTCACGGCGGGCACCTCCTGAGGGGTGGTGGGTTCCCCGGCCGGGATCGGCGGGGCGGTCTCGGCGAGGGGTGGGGACGGAGTGGTCTCCATCTGGTCGTCGTCCGGACGCCGGCTCTCCATGTCGCCGTCGTTGTCGGCATTCGGGGCGCCGGGCCCGTCGATGTCCGCGTCCATGTTCGGGTCGAGGCACTGCAGCGCGTCCACCGCGGCATCCATGGCGGCTGCTGCGATGACCCGCAGCTCGGCCGGATCGATCCCGCAGCACCGAACGGTGACGCTCACAGGCCCGTTGTGGGCGTCGATGCAGAACCCGCCACCCGTCCCGGCTGGCTCGTCCCCGTAGAACTCGGTGACGTCACCGAAGCTGGTGGTCTCAGACACGCTCACTCCGAACTTCTTCAGGGCCGCCTTGATCCGCGAGCGGATCCGCTTTAGCTGCTGGGGGGTGTAGTCGGCCGCGTTGGAGGCCTCGTTGATGTAGGACCAGGCGGCGCGGGCGTGCTTGGCGGTGTCGATCGGGTAGCGCTTGACGCTGTCCCGGTAGCCGGGGTCGGCGTACTGCACGGGCCCGTACGGAGCCTTGACCTTGGCGGCGATGGCCTCGGTGACCGACTCGTACACCAGCCGGCCGGGCTCGGCGGACTCCGTCCGGGCCGCGCCGCGCTCGATTCGGGCGGCCAGTACCCCCGGGGTCTTGGTGAAGTCGAGGCCGAACAAGTCGAGATCGTCGGCGGTTTCGACGGTGCGGTCCTCGTACTTCTCGCGGCGGATCGGGCCGCGCCAGGCTCCCCGGATGGACACGCCGTCGAGGAACGGCTGGTCGCCGGTGACGAGGGCAGCGATGTCGCGGCCGTGCGCAGTGTCGGCGATCTCCGCCTCGAACGCGACCGATCCGTCCTCGCGCTGTGACAGGGAAGTGACACGGCCGACGATGCGGGTGGAGTCGTCCTCCGCGCCGTGGTGGGTCAGCATGGTGTGGGGCTCGCCGCGTGCGATCGCAGCACTGGCCCGCTCGACGGCTCGGCCGAGCATCTCGGCGGTGTACAGGCGACCGTTGCGGGAGACGCCCGGCGCGATCGCCGTGCCCCGGATCTTGGCGATGGCTGCCACCGTCACCTCCCGACCACGGAGAAGTCGACGCCCGTGAACGAGGGGCTGGTGCCCGACACGACCCACCGAAAGCGGCCGACACCGGTCAGCACGTAGCCGGAGCCGGAGACCGGGCCGAAGTTGCCGAACGTGAAGTTGGGGCCGCTCGTGAGAGCGACGCCCACGGTGGCGATCTGGTACCAGTGTCCGTTGGCGTCCTGGACGTCGATGTAGCAGGTCAGGGACGGTGTGGTCCCGGCGGCGCCTGTGACGAACACACTGGCGAGCCCGGAGCTGATCGCGGTGAAGTCCAACGGGCCGGAGTCGCCGGAGGCCGTGACGGTCTGCCCGGTCGCAGAGTAGACCGTGATTGGGTCCCGGGGGCCGGCGTTGATGAGCGGGCCGTGGGGCATCGGGACCTCCGGTCAGGTGGCGCGGGTGGGCTGGAGGGTGCAGCGGCAGCGCGGGTGCAGCGGCGGCAGGGGCACCGAGTTGGCCGGGTGCGGGTTGCGGTCCTCGACGTTTGAGCAGGCGGCGCACACGCGGCCGTCTCCGGCGGTCACGTAGTCCAGTTGCTGGACGTCTCGGGTTTGGTAGGCATCGGCCATGCCGGTTGTGAACGCGGCGGCCGAGGCTGTGGCGGCGGCGATGGACCAGGCCGCGCCGGTGGTGAGGTCGGCGTCGGCCTGGTCCTGCATCGCCTGCTCGTCGTCCCCCTGCTCTGCCGCGGACAGGAGGTTGCTGGCGATGGTCTGTGCAGTGCCGCGCAGGGCCGCGGCGGTGATGGTGTAGGCGGCGACGAGGTCCTCGTCCGGATCATTGAGGTCGTCGCCGTCGTCGGGGAGGTCGGTGTCGCCGGTGTCATCGATGACGGCGTCGGCGGCGCTCCGGCCGGCCTTCCGGGCGCGACGCAGCACGCTGGTGATCGCCGTGATCAGGCCGGGCCACGCCGGGCGGCGGGCGAGGGCGGCGAGCCGGGCGAGTACCGCGGCGGCGGTGACCTGCCGCAGGTGCCGACGCCTGTCCTGGTCGGCGGTCTCGGCGGGGCCGACCTGGTCCCGCAGGACGGTCACGATGTCCGCCAGGTCCAGGCCGGCAGCGACCGCCCGCCATGCGGCCAGGACCTGCTCACTTGCGTCGGCCTCCAGTTGGTCGCGGCGCCGGTAGACCGCCGCCCAGGTCCCGGCCAGCCGGCCGAGTGCCAGAGTCGGCGCTCGGTCGGCCATCAGAAGACCTGCTTGCGGATCAGCGGCCAAGCGCCGGCGGCGGTGAGTGCCCCGTCCGGTGCCTGGTGCGATCCGGTACGGGGCGGCTCGGGTTGGTCACTGGTGGGGCCGGGAGGGTCAGGCGGCTGCGAGGGCTCGCCGGAGACGGGAGGCGAAGTCATTGGGCTCCTCCTCGTCTGACGTGTCCTCGTAGTGCCGCCAGTCGTACAGGGATTCCTGCGGGCTGCCCGGTGGCGTGGGCGGCTGCCCGGGCAGCGGAGGCTGCTGACCGCCGGCCGTCGCCGCAGCGTGGGCGGCCAACTCCGGTGGCACCGGCTGCGGATCCGGTTCGGGCGCCATGTCGATGCCGTCGATCTGTGCCCCTGCCTGAAGGCCGGGAGCCGCGTTGCGCGCGATGACGGCCTTCGACATGACAGCGATGTCCGACCAGAGCACCATGTTCTGGCGATCAATCAGCACTGGATCGGATCCGCCCTCGACCGGCGGCTCGCCGATTTCGGCGCGAGCGCGGTCCAGGGTCCACAAGCCGTTGCGGATCCGCATGTCGCGGATCTCCTCGATGGTCTTGGAGTCCCGCATGTCGACGTCACGGAACTTGAGCGTCCAACCGTCGATGCCGAAGCCCTGCTTGGTCAGGTGGAAGTTCAGCTTCTCCAGGATCAGCGCCGCGACCGGTCCGCAGGTGTTGGTCTTGAACGTCTGCCGCTGGGACTCGCCGGTACCTCCGCCGAGGTTGCCGGACTCGATCACGCCGACCTGGGCCGGCGGGACGCCGTACTCGGAGAGGATCTCGTCTCGGGCCTGGTTCTTCGTAGCGTGCAGGTCGGGGACACGGGAGGGCTGGAGCTCTGTGACCTTGCCGCCGCCGATGGTGGTGACCGGCTCGCCCTTGTTCTTGGGGCCGAGGTTCCGCACCCTGAACTGGCTCAGCCACCGCTTGATCGCGTTCTCGGACATCGACTCGGGGAAATCGACGTGCAGCGTGGGCGGGTCGCCCTTGCGCATCGTCTCTTTGAGCAGCCCGGACGCGTACAGCCAAGTCGTGATCGGCAGCAGGGCCTTCTCGGTCGGGCTGGTTCCGTGCAGTCCGGACCGGGGGGTGTCCATGGTGATGTGGATGATCTCGTGCGGTTCGAAGTAGGCCTTCTGGCCGTCGTCGGTAATCTGCACGTACTGGGTGACCTGGCCGTGCGGGTCGGAGATGATCCGCATCGATGCGGCATCAAGGCTGTAGAGGGCGATCGGCTCGCCGAGGAACCACACCAGCTCGATGTACGCGTCAGCGGCGACTTCGAGGTCCGTGACGGCGCCGCGCACCAACTGCTGCATGTCCTCGTACGGGTTGCAGTAGTCGATCAGCTGCTGCAGACGTTGGACGTTCGGCGACCGTTCCGGCGCTTTCTTCGTGCCTTCCTGGTCGTTGCTTTCCCAGTCGATGTAGAGGCCGCCAGCGGTGACGGTGCGGGCGATGGCGTCCACGCACGCCGAGGCCCAGGTGCAGGTGTTGTACACCTGGTAGAGCTGCTGGAGGAGTTCGCGCCGGTCGCCGCCGAGGTCTCCGCCGCCCTGGTTGTGCTCGGTGGTGCCGCCGCGGGGGATGCCGTACTCGTAGCCGCGGCGTGCGGCCTGCTGCGGGGTCGGGCCGGCGGGGGCTGTCGTCGTGGTGGCGGCCTCTTCGATGGGCTCGGGCCGGCGGGTCAGTCGGGACCAGAAGCCCACGGAGACCTCCTCACCGCCCCTCGCTCGGGGGTCTCATCGTCGTAGCCGGGCGCCGTCGAGTCGGCCGTGTGGGCGAAGACGCCAGCGAACGGCGCCTTCAGTGTCTCTGCCGCTGGGTGTGGCGTGGCCTCGTCGAACACCGGGAACTTCGGGCCGCTGCCGAGGTTGATCAGTGCGTACCTGAGGGCGTCGGCCGCGTGGTCGGAGGCGTTGCTGTCCACGTCCTCTGGGTCGCCACTGGTGGCGAACGGCAGGGCCGGGATTTCGCGGATCAGGTTCTCGCAGGTCCGGAACACGTGCAGTCGCGGGCAGGTCTCCCAGCCCTGGGCGCGGTGGTGTGGGCAGGCCGGGCCGTCGGCGAGGTAGGAGCGCAGGCGCTGCCATCCGGCTACTCGTCCGCCCTTGCCGGCCTCGGTGAGGTGTACGCCGTGGTCGGCGTAGACCCGGGCGATTGGTTTGGCGTCGCCGCGGGTGGCCCACATGGCGTCGTCGGCCCAGCGCGGCCCGACGGTCTCGCCCGCCTCGGCTGCCAGGATCCGTTCGGCCTGCTGCTGTTCGCCGACCTGCCGGGCGTAGAGCTCCCGGTATACCCAGGCCCGGCCGTCCTCGTCGACGGCGAGCCACAGGGCCGCCCAAGGGGCGGCGTAGCCCCAGTCGATGCCCATGACGCGCCGCCACTCGGCGGGGATGGTGATCGGGTCGAGGGTGTGTCGGTCGTGGCTCCACTCGCCGAAGGCCTGGCCCATGAAGCTGTCCCAATCCCCGTCCACGAATGCTTTGCGGAGTTGCTCGGGCAGGTTGCGAAGGTCGTCGGCGTATTCGGCGTTGACGTGCGGGTTGTCCGCCAGCTTGGACGGGATGAAGCGGACGGTGCGGTCTCGCTGGTCGGTGATGACCTTGCTGCCGTAGGCGGTTGAGTCGATGTAGCGGGCCTTCACGGTGCCGTGGCCGGGGCCGCCAGGGTTGGTACCCGAGCGGATGCCGAGCACCGGGAGGTCCTCCCGGCCGGAGCGCAGGCGGCTCTCTAGGAAGGCACACACCTCGGGCGCGGTCAGGGTCCGCTCGTCGAACAGGATCAGCTGGTACTGGCCGCCCTGCCTCCGTGTCGCGTCCTTGAGGGACTCGGCGTACCGGAACATCAGCAGGCTGCCGTTGGGGAAGCGCAGTTCGTACTCGCTGGCGTTCCACACGGCGCCGAGGGGTGCGGCGTATTCGGCCTGGGCGAGTTCGGCGAGCAGGCTCTCTTTCAGCTCCGGGTAGGTACGTCGGAACGCACCAACTCGCAGCCCGGGGTAGCGGATGCAGGCCCGGATGCCTTCCATGAGCAGGGCCTTCGTCTTGCCGCCGCCGGCCGCTCCTCCGTATAGAACGTCGAACTCGGCGGCGTTGTGGAACTCCCGCTGCCGACCTGTCGGTTCATAGCCGAGCAAGGCGAACACGTCGACGTTGCGGAGGCGTTCGGCGTGGAGCCGGTCGCGCTCGGCGATGAGGCTGCGGAGTTCAGTCAGCCGGGCCAGTTTGTGTTCGAGCAGCGTCGACCTGGGCTGTGAGCTGGGCGATGCTGGCGTCGATGACATCGAGGCTCAGCACCCCCTCGGTGCGGGTCGGGGCATCGAGGCCCAACAGCTTGGCGCGGCGGTCCATGAGTCGCAGGGCAGTGTCGATGGCTCGGGTGTCGCCGTCGAGGACCTTGGGCCAGAGGGCGTTCTGCATGGCGTCGAGACGGTCGAGTTCGAGCTGCCGGTACTCCTCCAACGGCAGGGCGAGGTCGGTGACGGCCTTCTGCAAAGCCCTGGAGACGTCCTTGCAGGCGCCGCCCTTGGAGTCGTAGCCGAGGAGGTCGGCGATCTCCTGCCACGTCTTGCCCCCGATGCGGAGCTTGACCGCTTCGCGCCGGCGCTCGACGACGGAAACTTGGTGGGCGTCGCGGTGGTTGGCGGGCGGCCGACGGGAGGCCATGGTCACCCCCTGCGGTCAGGCCTGCGGGTTGGGCTTCTCGACGGCCACGGCCACGGCCGCGGCCTTGAGGTCGGCGACGGCTTCGGCGCCCATGGCCTTGGTCTCCTCGGCGACGTCACCGCCGATGGATGCGGCGTCGGTCTTGATCTCGGCGACGACGGGGCCGGCGTCGATCGCCACCTTGTGTGCGTCGGCGCCGACTTCGGACGTAAGGGCGGTCTCGTCGCTGCGAAGGCGGAGCCAGAGCCGGTGTGCCTCGTCGGCGAGGTGGTGCCCCTCGGCCTGGAGGCGGTCGGCAAGGGCATGGAAGTCATCGGCGCGCGACATTGGCTTCTCCTGGTCAGTGAGGGTGGGGATGGTCAGGCGGCTGCTTGTCCGACTCGCCAGCCGGGGCGTCGGCCGCCACGTGCGGGCCGGTCGGCGCCGTTGAGCCAGCAGTGGCGCTCGGCCAAGGCGACGGTCGGCAGGTGGTAGAGGAGCGGGCCGCCGGGGATCGGCAGGGCCTCAATCAGACCGAGCATCACCCACTTCTTCACCGCGGACTCGGAGACCCCGAACGCGGCGGCGGTGCCAGCTCGGTCGGCGATGTCGACCGGATCGATCAGGTCGAGTGGCGGGTTGGGGTAGACAGGCACGGCACCTCCCCGGGCAGCACGAAGGCCCCGCTGCTGCTCGGCTGCGGGGCCTTCGGGGCGTTTCTGGGCAGGGGCTACCTGCTGCAACGCAGGTTACGACGCGCGCCGATCAAGCGCAAGCGGCATGACCAGTCAGGCGTCTGGCGCCCACTCGGACCGGTAGTCGGAGTGGTTGGCGTACGGCAGCGCGAGCCTCTGCAGGATGCTCTCAGCGAGCGAACTCATGCCCCAGTTGTCATGGTTCGGTGCGGCCGCGCACTCGGCGAGGATGCGCTGCTTGGCATCGACCTCGGCCAGCACCCGCGCCGGATCGTAGCGGGCGATGTACTCCATCTGCTCGCCGGACGGCCAACCCTCGTCATACACAACTGGCTCGCGACGTGAGTCGTAGATCGCAACTGTGTCTGCGGTGTGCTCGCGGACCGTCCACGAGTCTCCACCGGCTGCCCGCGCTGCCTGCTCGTCGTCGGCGATGCGGGCGCGGAGGAACTCGATCAGGCCATCGGTCATTCGTTCATCTCCGGGTACAGGTTGTCGAGCGTGCCGTTGATCTCCTGAAGGTCAGGGTGCCAGTCGAACACCAAGTTGGCTTGTGCCTGCCGGACTGCGGTGAGGAACGGACTTGCATCGGATGCGAGAGTGACCATCACGTTGGCAGCGGCTGGTCTGCGCGGTCCGTGTCGCCACAGCTGGTGGAGTGCCTTGTTGCGGTCGGGGTACGGACGACGGCTCATGCTGCTGATCCTCTCGCGCGGGCGCCCGCCCGGGTAGGTCCTGGGGCGGGCGGTTCGGTCATCGGCTGGGCTCAGTCGGCGGCTGCGGATCGGCCTGGCGCCATTCGAGGCTGATGCCGCCACCCCTCTCGACGACGACGGGTTCGGGCTGCTGGTCGGAACCGTTGGCGAACGCCATGATGGTGCTCCTCTGCTGCTCTGGTGGGTGGTGGAGGCCCGGGGCGGCCGGCGGGCTGGCAGGCTGTGACGGCCGCCCCGGGGCGTGGTCAGGTGGTCGGCTGGAGCGTGGACAGGCGGTCGATCTCGCGGCGGGTCGCGCGGATCTGGTCGAAGATTCGGCCGCGCTCGTCGGCGTCGGAGGCGTACTCGATGAGACGCTGCTGGAGTTCGGTGAGTCGGCCGTTCGCGGCGTCAAGCTGCTCGGCGATCTGCTCGTCGGCGATCATGATGCGTTCTCCCATTGGATGATCGTTCGATTCGGCTGGTCGGGGTGGGCCTTGGTCCAGAACCCCTTCTCGGCGGTTGCCGCCGAGCGTTGTTGCTGTTGTTGTTGCTGGTCAGGCCCGGCAACAACACCCGGATGGGGCACCCGAGAGGGGTCGGGGAGTGGGGGCACGTCCCGGAGGTAGACGCCCTTGGAGGGGCCGCGGCCGGGTACTCGGCAGTCGGTGATGGGGATGCCGAGGTCGGCGAGGAGGGCCCGGACGGGGGCGGTGTCGGCGCCGTTGTCGGCCCACTCGTGGGCGATCTGGACGAGGTGGATCCGGTCGTCCCTGCCGGGGGTGGCTCCGGGCATGAGGCGGTGCAGCAGGGTGAGGAACTCGGCCTGCTCGTCGACCGCTTCGGGTTCGCCGGTCGCTTCGGTCGCTTCCGGGTGCCCGTCCTCCTTCGGGGGGGTCCCCTTGGCCGGCTCGGCACGCTGGTCGGTGTTGCCCAGGACGAGCGCGGCCAGGACCCAGAGGGTCAACCCTCCGGCGATGATGGCCGCGTGGTGGCCGTGGAGCATCGGCCACACGACCACGGAGGCGACGACTGTGCATCCGGTGGCGACGAGTAGGGGGTGGGTGGGCCGCTCCCCCTTGAGGGCTTCGAGTGCGGCGGACCGCTGCTCGGGGTCCTTGACCTCCGTAATCTTGGCGCGGCGTTCCTTCCAGGCGGCCAGTGCTTCGGCGTGGCTGGCCTTGGCGTCGGCGTGCCGGGTCTTGAGCGGGGCCAGCATGCGCCGATTACCCCGGGCGAACGCGGCCACGGAGACCCCTTCGAGGTAGCGCATCAGTTCACCACGGTGTGGATGAGGGAGGTGACGATGCCGACGGGGATCGCCCACACGCCAGCGGCGGCGCTGAGGACGCCGGGGGCGGCGATCCCGCAGATCAAGTCCTTGACGAACGAGGGCTTGAACCAGAAGGCGACGCCGACCAGGAACGCGGCGACGGCGGCCGGGCCGACGGTGCCGAACGTCTCGGACTGCTTGGTGAGCGTGTCGGAGAACTGGGTGCCGACCAGGCTGATCTTCTGGAGGGCTGTGCCCGCGCTGGCTGCGACGATCCCGATGACCGCACCCCAGTAGAAGACGTGGTGGCCCTTGACCGGCTGGAACTTCCCGCCGCCGCGCTTGTGGGCGATGAGAGCGAGCGCGACGACGATGAGGACACCGCCGGCGCCGAAGGTGCCGAGCATGGTTGGTGACTCCTGTCAGTGGTGGGGGCCGGTGAGGGCGAGGAGGGGGGCGAGGCCGAGGACGGCGACCAGGGCGGAGGCGACGGGGACGCGGACCAGGCAGAGGTAGAGCACGGCGGGGCCGCGGACCTGGGTGACGCGGATGTGGCCCCATCCGCGCATCTTGAGGTCGAAGGCCCAGGCGAGGCTGAGGGCGCCGATGCCGACCGGGAGCGGCAGGTGAGCGAGGGCCTGGGGCAGGTGCACGGCGTATCCGGCGGAAGCGGAAAGGGTGGTGAGGATGCACCAGCGCCGGAATCTCTTGGTGCGTTCGGCGTGGTCTTGGTGCCACAGGGCGTCGGCCTTGTGGCGGCGGGCCAGGGCCTCGCGCCGGTGGCGGGCTTTGCGCTGGGAGTCGGTTTCCTCGGCGGCCTCGTACGCGGCCTCGCGTTCCTCCCGCTGGCGGTTGGCGCGTTCTTCCGGTGTCTCGGTGAGGATCGTGCCGATCTCGGAGCCCAGCCTTTTGGCGAGGTTGTCGGCGAACTCGGACACCCAGATTCGGGGGTCGTTGTCGGTCTCCCCCGTGGCCTGCGGCTCGGCGGCCTGGTCGTTGCCGGCGGGTTCGGTCTCGGCGGCGGCCTGGTCCCCGGATTCGCTGGAGACGTCGGGCTTGTGGAGGTCGACGGGCTCGGGCTCGGGAGCGGGCTGGCTCCATGGGCCGCCCTTGCTCCACCACTTGGCGCCGGGAGGGTCGCCGATGGTGGGCGGCCGGGTTGGCGGCGGGGGCGGCGGGGTCACAGCCAGGTCTCCTTGCGGGGGCCGCGGCCGCCGGTGCGCTCCCAATCAGTGCAGCCGGTACCGATGGCGGTGCTGGTGGTCTTGCTGCCGCCGAGTGCGGCGGTGAGCTTGGACACGAGGCCCATGGCTATCTCCAGGTGGTGATCAGGACGATGCAGGTGGCCCAGAGGGCGATGACGCCGGCGAAGCGGAGCGTCTGGCGGACCGGGTGGTCGGAGACGCGGTAGACGCCGGCGAACGCAAGTGCGGCGGTGAGCGCGAGGAGCCAGGCGGACACGGGGCGCCCCTTCAACCGACGCGCTGTGCCAGGCGTCGGACGGTGTCGGGCTTGACGTCGTCGCCGTGGACGTAGCGGACGAGCACGAGGAGCGCGTCGTCGTCGGTGACTCCGGTCCGGACAAGGTGCCGGACGGTGTCCGAGATGTTGTCCTTGCCCCGGCGCTCGTCGAGGTCGTGCAGGGTCGCTGACCTGCTGTCCGTCTGTCCGGACACGGTCCGGACAGTGTTCTCGTCGGTCGTGATGCGGGCGTGGACGAGCTGGTCGACGATCTCGCGGGGCGTGGCGCCGGGCATGGTGGCGATGGCGGCGAGGATGGCGCCTCGGACAACCGGGTCCACGTTGTCCGGACGCTGTCCGCGGGGCCGGTCGGGGCCGGGCCAGGGCTCGACCGCGGTCGTCTGGTAGGCGGCCTGCATGTCTGCGGTGTTGCCGTCAACGCGCGCAAGTTCGCGGTGGACGGCGGCGGTCGCGAGACGGGCGTGGGCGGCGGAAAACCGGGCTTCCACCCACTGCTGGGAGCGGTCGTCGAGTTCCACCGAGTGGTGCCGCATGGTCATCGTCCACATGCCCTTGGCGAGGGCGGATACGAGGGCGCCGATGATGCCGACGACGATCGCGCCGTGGCCGCCCTGGAGGATGCCGTGGGCGCAGACGGCGGCCATGGCGATGACGAGCGCCACGTGGCCGGCCTTTCGGGGGCCTGCGGCCTTGCGTCGGTCGTAGCGGGCGAGCCACTCCAGGGCCATGCAGCTGATCCACGCGAGGTCGAAGACTCCGGCGGCGCCGTAGCCGATGACGGGGTGAACGGTGCGGGAGAGCAGGTCGCCGATGCTGGCGGTGGACCACGCGATGCTGCCAGCCACGGTGAGGGCGGTGGCTCCGGTGACGGCGCCGCGGACGATGCGGTCCCAGTCGCGGGGCGGGATGGGTACGGCGGTGGCGTACTTCTCGGTGACCATCTCGGTGATGCCGTTGATGGTGTGCGGGACGAGCTGCTCGTGCTGCTCAGTGCGGGTGCGGCGAATCATGGTGGTTGTGCTCCGGGGAAGCGGGGCGGGTCGTGGTGGGTCCGGCGGCCGCCGGACTGGCCTGCACTGTCAGGCCGAGGTGGTCCAGCGGTTGACCCAGGCGGTGTGAAGCGCGTTCCGGTAGGCCCGGTCGGCGTCCGGGCAGTCCTCCCAGCCGTGACAGGCCGGGCATTCCGTGGGCGGGTGGGCCTGGTCGGCAGCGGTCTGGATGGCCGCGGTTGCTGCAGCGATGGCCTGGCGGGCGCGGTACTGCTGCTGCTCGGTCGGGATCGGGTAGCCGTGGGCGGCGAGGAGCCTGTTCTCGGACTGGTCGCGGAGCCGGAGCTTGTGGTCCAGTGCGGCGAGGCCGTGCTGCTGCCAGGCGGGAAGCCACGTCGTGATGTGGTCGATGAGCCTGAGGTCGGCGGTGACCTCGGCGGTCTGCTCGAAGGGGGCATCGGGGTCGAGCGTGCGGAGGCTGGCGCGGACGGCGGCCGGGTCGATCGGGGCGAGGGTGATGAGGGTGCCGGTGACGGTGGCGACGAGGGCGAGGCTGGGGGTCACGACGTTTGCCTTTCTAGTGGTGGTGTTTGGGTGGGTGGGTCTGGGCAGCGTCAGGCGGCGAGGGCGAGGCGGGCGGCGGCGGTCTTGTAGGCCGGCTTGCGGGGCCGGTACATGACGGCGATGAGCGCGACCTGCGCGGGCGTGTAGCGGTGGGTCGTCCGCATCTGGCGGCGGACGTGGACGCGGTGCTCGCTGCCGTCGATCCACAGGGCTGCGGCCTCCTTGCGGAGGGTGCCGGCCATGCTGCGGGCCTCGGCCGGGCGGAGGCCCTGGGCGATGCCGTGGGTCGCGAGGGAGGCCTCGCCGCGGCGGTTGATGCGGGCGGCGGCCCGGGTGGTGCGGGCGCGGTCCCGGAGGTTCTGGCGGCGGGTGCGGGTACTCTGCTGCATGGTCCTGCTCTCCTCGGCTTAGCGGCGTGAGGGTGGGACTGGCCCCGGCCATATGGCGTCGCAAGCGCCGGCCGGGGCTTTCTTGTTGGAGCAGCACGGGCTGCCTTCCATCACTGTAGGGGATCCCCCTACAGTTGGGAAGTAGCCCACCCATGGGAAGGGGCCGGGCATGACCGAGGAGGCGCGACGAGTGTTCGAAGCCATCGATGCGCTCGAAGGGATCAGCGATCCCAAAGAGAGAGCGCTCGCCGTGGGCGAGGTACTGAAGGCACTGCCCGACCGGAACAAGCAGCTGAAGGAGCTCCGCCAGCGAGCAGTCAACGAACTGCTTGCCCGGGACGGCGCGTCACTGCGATCGGTCGGCGCAGAGCTCGGCATCAGCTTCTCGACCGTGCAGGACATCTCCAAGGGCTACTCCGGATCCGGCAAGAGTCGGCCGAAGAAGGCGGCGCAGGATCCCAACGCATCCGAGGCATAGCCGGACGCATCATGGCCCCACCCGGCGTCTCGGGTGGGGCCGTTGTCATGCCGCTGACCTGCGGCGTATCAGCCGCGCATCACCGGCGCATCACCGGTTGGCCCGGCGTTCGTTGGCAGTCACGCCGCGGCGAGCTCGGCAAGGGTGCACTCGGCGCGGTCGGCGTACTCGTCGGCGGACAGAACTGCGCGGCAGTCGAGGGTGGAGCACTCGCGCATCCCGTCTGGGCGGACGGTGACGGTCATGAGCTGGCAGCGGGGGCAGACCTGCCGGGGCTGGGGAGTGGGCGCTATCGGGTAGCCGGCCGCCCGGTTGAGGTGGCCGTGGAGTCGGCCGATTTCGTCGGCCATGTCACGGGCGTACGGGCGGGTGGCGGCCCAGTCAAGGTGCAGTAGCAGCACCTTCACGGCGACGCTGACGGTGCGCTCCCGCTCGTGGCCGGCCGGTCGGGTCCAGCCGGTCCAGTCGTTGGCGCGTTGCCGGTCGTCGATGACGGTCCGGGCCCAGGTGGAGAGGAGAGAGAGGCCGGGGGTCTGGTCCTGGTCGCCGTACTCGTCGTGGACGGTGTCGGTCGCGGTCGGGCCGATGAGGGAGAGCGTGCCGGGGTTGCACGGGAGGGGTGCGGTGCGGGTGGCGCCGGAGACGCGGGCCCCACGCCGACCGGAGCCAGGGGCGAGCGCGAGGTGGGCGAGGGTTATCAGCTCCGGCATCTGGGCGAGCTGGGTGCGGAGGCGGTCGACGAGCGGGGCGGGCAGGGAGTACATGTCCGGTCTCCTGGTGCGCTGTGCGGGCGTCGTTCAGCTGGTGGGCTGGTAGGTGGCGATGTCGGGGAGGGCGGGGAGGGCGCGACTGGTGTCGCGGTAGACGGGCCAGGGCCGACGCCACCACGGCGGGTAGGCCGGGACGAGGTCGAACTCAGCGTCGTCGTCGAACAGGCAGGCCTTCTCGTCCCAGCCGTCCCACAGGTCGTCGGGGCAGGTCACGGCTGGGCCTCGGGCGCCCCGTCGAGGGCGCGGATGGTGGAGCAGGGCCACCAGGCGGCGTATTCGTCGGGGGTGCCGCAGGTGCTGCACGCCAGGCGGTCGCCTTCGTACCTGCCGTCCTCGTGGTAGCCGAGGCCGTCAACGGACTGGTGGAGCGCCCGGACGGCGGCTATGCGGGCCTCGGAGTCGCGGAGTTGCTGGACGAGCTGCTGCTGGTAGGCGCTGGTCATGCGGCTCTCCTGGTCTGGGCGCGTCGGATGGCGCTGTGGATGCGTTCGGCTTCGCGGCAGTCGGTGCAGGCGGGTTCGCGGCGCTTCTGGTGGCGGCGGTAGCCGTTGTGGGTGCCGCATTCGACGTGGGTGAGGAGTCGGTGCTGGTGGGCGATGTGGACGAGGTTGGCGCGGTCGCGGGCGCCGAGTTTGGCGAGGAGTCGGGCGACGGCGGATCCGGCGGCTTGCTCGGTGATGTTGAGGCGGCGGCCGATGGCGGCGTTGGTGTGGCCTTCGGCGACGAGGCGGAGGATCTGTTGCTGCCGGCTGGTGAGGGTCACCACGTCGTGTCCTCCTGGTCGGTGAGGTCGGGGTCGAGCTGGGCGATGAGGGCGGCGAACTCACGGTCGACGGCGTCGCGTTCGGCGATGGTGTCGGCTGCGGCGGCGAGGTTGCGGCGGATGTTGCGGAGCCAGAGCAGGCCGATGATGGTGGCGGGTCCGCAGGTGGCGAGGACGGTCCAGGCGGTCATGGCGCGTCTCCGGGTGTGGGTGGGTGGATGGCAGAAGGACGGTCCCGAGGCCGGCGCCGAGGAGGGCGCCGGCCAGGACCAGCCAGGGGCTGACGGTCACCACTCGCTCTCGGGGCTGTAGGTCCGGGCGGGGCAGTTGTCGTCGTGGCTGTCGGGGTCACTGGGGAACATCGGGTCGCAGGGCGGCTGGCAGAGTTCGCGGAGGGTGTCCTCCAGACTCCAGGGGTCGCCGACGTTGAACGGCAATGTGGATCCTCGGGTTGTGGCCTGCCGCCGGGTGGGCGGCAGGCCGGGGCGGTCAGTAGTCGGGGTCGCCGGGCTGGACGTCGCACGGGCCGTCGTGTCCGGCCGGGTGGATGCAGCCGGCGCCGTACTTGTCCTCGCCGGTCGGGCAGTACTCCACCTCCACGGGCTGGAGCCGCTCCGGGATGCGGCCGGCCTTCAGCTCGGCGCGTTCGGCGGGGGTGATGTGTTCGCAGGCTCGGCGGTCAACGGCGTCGGCGATGAACTCCGCCTGGCTGGAGTGGATGCCGAAGGTGGCGGCGGGGAGTCCGTCGTGCAGTTCGGGGCACTGCCAGCGGATGGACGGGACGGTCAAGGTGGTCTCCTTGGTGGGTGGTTGGGGCTGCCCGCGGTCACGGGCGGCGTTGACGGGTGTCGGTGGTGTGGGCGGAGAATGCGGGCGGAGGTGGTTGGGGTGGACGGTGGGCATCACGGTGGTGACGGCGGTGACTCGTGGTTCGGCGGCGCCGGCGGGGGCGGCAACGGGCCTTTTGGCAGCGGTGGTGGAGGCGGTCCGCTGGGGACGTTCCTCGTGATCCTGCTGGTCTTCGGGTTGCCGATCCTGGTGGTGCTCCTGCTGGCTGACTGACGGCCAGCGGTGGCCGGCGTCCCAGCAGTCGGGGCAGATGTCCCGGCCGCCCGGGCTGGTCGTCAGGCGTCGCTACCGGAGCGGCAGGACCAGGGCGAGCATCCGGGCTTGTCGTCCTCGTCGTTCTGGTCGGCGAGCGCGTCGAGCAGGTCGCCTTGCCGCTGGTTCCACTCGCCCCTGGTCACGCGGTCGATGGGTGCCTGGTCGAGCGGCAGGAGGCTGCGGTGCAGGTACGGGGCGCCCTTGATGCCGCGCAGTGTGGCCGCCCTGAGCTGGTGGTCGAAGTCGACGGCGTCGGCCCATTCGGCGGGGTGGTTGTCGCGCAGGTCGCGCCAGGCGGCGTTGCCGTGGAAGGGGCAGCCGATGCAGGCGCTCTTGGGGGTGGTTCCCCAGCCGTTGGAGCGCAGGTAGCGCTGGCAGTCGGTGCGGGTCCAGCCGGTTCCGACGCCCGAGGGGGAGGGCAGGTCGAGGAGGGGGAAGGTGTTGCGCAGGTAGCGGACCATGGCGTCCTTGGCGCGGTGGAACTCGTCGCGGCTGATGCCGATGGCCTGCTCGACCACGACGCCCGCGGGGACGGGCTTGGGGTGGGGGTAACCGATGAGTCGCCGGACGGCTGCCTTGACGGGCTTGACCTTGTACTCGTCCGTGCATTGGCGCCGCACGACGGCGGCCTTGGCGCCGGTGCGGTCGGGGACGAAGACGGGCATGCGCACGAAGGAGCCGGGGGCGAGGGAGTCGGTGCGCAGGTTCCCGTTGACGCGACTGCCGCCCTTGCTGGCCTCGGCCCGAACGCGGTGGATGGGGATGCCTGCGGGTGCGGCGACCTCCTGCTCCAGGCGGTCGAGGTGCGCGTAAACGGCGGCGGGTTCCCAGCCGGTGTCCGCGAAGATCGCGGCGTCGAAGGTGGGGATACGGCCTTCGGCGGCGAGCAGGAGGAGGGTGGTGGACTGCACGCCGGCGCCGAGCGAGAGGATCCGCAGGGCGGGTTCGGTGGTCACGGCAATACTCCCGGGGGTATAGGGCGAGGGGCCTGTGTGGCGTGGCGACCCTTGTGGGGGCCTGTGGCTGTTGGGTGGCGCTGGGTGTCGGGTGGGGCGTGCGCGGCCGTTGTGGGTCCGGTCCTGGCCGCGCACGGGGCCTCTACGTCTGCGGGGTGAAGGGCCAACTGGCGTGGGGCCAGGCGCCGACGTGGGCGGCGTGCCAGCCGGGGTGCTGGATGATCAGCTCGCACCGGGCGTCATCCGCGACGGGGTGGGGCGCCTGGCAGCGGGGCATCTGGCTGAGGGTGGTCTGGAGCTGCTCGATGGCCTCGGTGGCGCAGTCGCGGCCGTGTTCGGCGAGTTCGAGGTGCTCGCGTGCGGTGCGGGCGCGGGTCTTGGCGGAGTGCCAGGCGGTGCGGAGCCGCTCGTACTCGGCTTCGAGCCGGTCGATCTCGCTGCTGCGGTAGGCGAGTTCCTGCGCAATGGTGGGTTCGACGCCGACGTACAGGGCGCGTTCGGCCTCCAGCTCCCGGACCCGGGCGAGGAGCTGCTCGACGTCCGTGCGGGCGCGTTCGGCCAGGTCCTCGGGCGTGAACACGTCGGAGCCGTGCTCGGCAGCCGTCGGGCAGGGCCACTGGGTGACCCATCCGTCTCCCCAGCAGACAGCGCACAGCCAGGCGTTGGGTTCGGCGTTGCCTTCCCAGACGGGCGTGTGAAACCGGGTGGGCAGGCCGCGGCGCTGGGCGTCGGTGAGGTCGAGGAGCGTTTCGTAGTCGGGGGCGTCGGGGGCGGGCAGAAGGGTGGCACGCCGCTCGCAGCCGTAGTGGATGGGCTTCTGTCCGTCGCGGGCTCGATCGCGGCAGGTGCCGCAGCCGTTGGGTTCCACGGGGAGGGTGTGGCGGGCCTGGATGGCGTCGAGGTCGAGGGGCTCGGCGGGCTGGGGCTGGCTCATCGGCTGGTCTCCTCGGTGGTGTCGGTGGTCGTGCAGGGCCACCGGGCGGTGTGCAGGATCCGGTTGCCGTCGACCGTGGAGTGGGTCTCGCACGCCTGCTCGGTGTCGAGGTGAGTGCAGGTGTCGATGCCGAGCGGCTCGCCGTCCTCATCGAGGTAGTCGTCGCATTCACCGTCGAGGCATTCCTCGGCGCCGACGTGGGCGGTCATCGGGACGCAGGGCGCGCTCATCGGGCGGTCTCCGCGGCGGTGTTGGCGCGCTCGGCGGCGACACGGGCGACCTCACGGATCGCGGCGATGAACTCGTCGATCGCGTCGAGGGGCACGTACACGCCGTTGTCGCTGGTGTCGATGTAGACGGCGGCGCAGGTCTGGCCGTCGGCGATGAAGCTGGCCGGGACGATGGTCGCGGCGTCACCATCGAAGTCGACGAACTGAACGCGGCCGAGTCCGTTGAGCGGGAGGAATCTGCTGGCACTGGGCGTGGTCACGGTGATCTCCTCAGGCGGCGGGCTGGTTGGCGCGGGTGATCCAGCTGGCGATGGGGGCGACGGTGGCCCACTCCCAGGAGGCGAGCCAGGTGACGAGGCGCTCGTCGTACTTGCCGAGCTGGACGCCGGCGGCGGCCAACGCGGCGAGGAGGGCGGTCTCGTTGTCGGCGTCGTCGCGGTAGCCGACGGGGGCCTTGTCGAGGGGGCCGGTGGGGATCGGGAAGTCGGTCACTGGGTGCTCCTGGGGTCAGGCAGCGTGCGGGCGGGTGAGCCAGGCTTCGAGCCGGCTGGGGTGGCTGCCGGCGGCGAGGCGGCGGCCGGTGGGGGTGTGGCAGGGGGTGCCGGGCTTGGCACGGCAGTGCTGGATGGGGCAGGGGATGGCCCACTCGGGCGGGCGCTCGTTGCGGCGGAGGCCGGCGGGCATCGGGGCGCCCATCAGGCGGCCCGGGATGCGTCGAGCCGGGACGGGTGGACGTCGGCCATTCGCTTGGCGAAGACGTTGGTGCGGCAGGCGTGCCCGATCGGGGCGTGGCAACGAGGGCACTCGACGCCAAGCGGGCCGGGACGGCGTACCGGCTGGTGCTCGGCGGGGATCTCCTTGCCGACGCCGGCGGTGAGTTCGGCAACCGATCGGGGCCGAAGGTCCGCGCCGATGGCGGCCCGGTACCGCTGCCGCCGAAGTGCCTCAAGGTAGGCGGGAACGTCGTCGGGGTCGGCGTCGGGGATTTCGGCGGGCAGACCGGGGCCCTGAATGTCGGCGGCGGCCTGGTCCCGTTGCTTGCGAACCCGGTGGCGAATGTCGGACGGCATGATCCAGTCGCGGGTATCGGCGTAGTGAGCCGCTACGGCAGCCTGGGCCTGCTCGAAGTCGACGTCGCGGAGGACGAGGTGCCAGGCCATGACGTCGGTCTTACCGACGGTGCGTCGGTCGAAGGCGGATGCCATAGTGAGGAGTTCGGCTACCTGGGACGGGGTCACTGGTGCTCTCCTTCGAGCGCGCGGAGCTCCTCGACGAGGGCGAGGCCTTGCTGGACGCGCTGGTCAGTGGTGGATGGCCGGTGGCCGCCGGTGCCGGTCGGGGCGAGGCTCGCGCCGGGCTGGTTGCGCATGGCCTGGAGGCGCATCTGGTCGTACTGCTTGCGGAGCTTGGGCATCGACTGGACGGCGGCCCGCCAGAAGTCGTTGTTCTGCGACCACTCGATGGCGCCGAGGACCTGCTCAACGGTCCGGCCGTCCTTGTCGATCAGCAGCCGGGCGGAGTCCCGCCACTGCTTGGTGATGGTGGGCCGCTTGGAGCCGTTGGCTTCGACGGCGTCGGCGAGGGCTCGGCAGACGCGTTCGACGTCGGCCCTCGGCGGCTCGTCGTGGCCGGTCTTGCGGCGCGTACGTGAAGAAGTACGTAGTACTTCTTCTACCTCTGTCTCTGTCTCTGTCTCTGCTTCGGTTTTGGTTCGCGTTTGCTTCGGTTTTGCTGAAGCACTTGCTTCACCGTTTGCTTCGGCGCTGGAGGCGGCCCGACGGGACTCGCCCGAGCGCCTTCCACCCCGCTGACCTGCGGCGGAGCGCTTCTCGCGGAGCTCTGTCACCTCCGCAGCGGACCTCTGGTGGACGAGGTAGTCGTGCACGACGTACATGTCGGGCCCTCCGACGGGGCATCGAGGGCAGTCGTGTTCGCCCTCGTGAAGCAAGCCAACGCGAAGCAGTGCCGAAGCACTTGCTTCGGGTTGGCTTCCGTCGGTCAGTCGAGGGATCAGACGCTTCGGAACCAGGCCGTCGGTCAGCTGACGCGACGAGTAGCAGAGCGCGCTGACGTACAGCCACGCGGCCTCCCCGCCCACCTCGATGATCTTCGGGTGGTCCGTCAGCCCGTCGTGGACACGGACGTAAGTGCGCCGGTCCTTCTCGGCCATGTGCTGGTCTCCGGTCAGTTGGTGCGGGGAGGTGGGTTGGTGGCCTGGGGCGGGGGCGGTGACACCCCGCCCCAGGCAGTCAGGCGGGTTAGGCCGGCAGGCGTCCGGCGGCCTTCTCGTCCAGCGCGAGGCGGACCAGCTTGGCGACCGCCGTCAGCAGAGCGCAGACCGAGGAGACGTACTGTTCGCCGCCCGCCTTCAACGCGGTCTCGAACAGGGCCAGGCAGGTGTCCGTGTCGCCGTTGCTGTAGGCCACGAGGAAGCGCATCGCGAACGCCTCGGCCGGGTCGGCCGCGAACGCGCCGGGCGTGAGTTCGGTCGTCGCCCACATGGCGCCGTTGTCGGCCGTGGGGGCCTGCGATCCATACAAGAGCCGGAGGGTGTGGGTGCCGGTGGTGGCGATCGCGCAGCACACCCCGTACATGCGGTTGTTGTCGCTGGCCTGGCCAAGGGATTCGAGGGCGCGCGCGGCGGTGTCGATGTCACCGTGGGCGGCGCTGCCGATGGCCTGCTGGATCAGGGCGACGGTCTGGTCGTCGTTCACTGAGCGTCCTTCGGGTCTGGTGGTTCGGGGTGTCCGGCCTGCTTGGCCGGCGTGTGGTCGGGGCAACGGGGCCCCGGAAGGTAGGGCCGGGCGGGCTGCCCGCAGTGCTTGCCGACTGCGGGCAGCCACTGGCCGCAGGTCACGCGGGCGGCTGGTCGAGGCCGAGAGCGGTCAGCAGCAGCGCCTTATCCGCCTCGTCCCGGGCTCGACGGGCGACGTACCGGCGGGCCCGTTCCCGGTCCTCCTCGGCGACCGGCGTGAGCGTCAGCGACGCGATCGTGGCGTCCGGCTTGGCCGCTGGGTCCCGGTAGTGGCTCATGCCGCCACCGATCCCGAGCTGAGGATCGGCGGGATGCGGACACCGGCGCGGCTGTGTGCCCGCTGAACCGCCTCCCAACTGACGCCGAGCCGGACGGCGATCACCTCACGCGTGCATCCCTGGCTGGCCAGTTCGGCGGTGTCGTCGACGATCGCCTGCCGACGGTCGCCGGCCGACGGGCTTGAGTAGCGGCGGCCCTCCGGCGGGCCCGGCTTCGCGTCCGGGTCGTCGATGTCGCTGCTGAGCCAGCAGTTCGGCGCCGCCCAACCTGAGCGAGCCGCCCAGGTGATGGCCTTCCGAGTCGATTCGTCGGGCACGCCGTGACGGCGCGGGTCCTGGTCCTTCAGGTCGTCGTACAGCTCGACGACTGCGGTCCTCGTGGTCTCCTGCACCATGGCCTGGCGCATCGCGCCAGTCAGCGCGTGCCGGGACAGACCGGACCGTTCCGTGAGGACCGGCAGCGGCCAGCCGATCGCCCGCAATCCCTGGACTCGTCGAGCCGTCCCGACGGACGGGACCAGCGCCTTGGGCGTGGTCGGCGCGACGTCGAACTCGACGGCCAGCAGTAGTTGGGCGCGCTCGCGCCGGATCCGTTCCGGCGGCTGGTGGCTGCCCATCGGAATCCGCAGCCGTCGCAGCTCCGTGACCGGGACACCGGACACGCGGGCGATCTGCTCCCATGCCATGCCGCGGGCGTGCAGGGCCTCCAGGTGCTTGCGTGCCGGGGCGGCGTCGACCAAGGGCTGCCAGGTGCCGTAGGCGCGCTTCCGGTTTCGGGTGCGCTGGTAGGCGGCGTACGCGTTGCAGCAGGCCAGGCACTTGCAGCCGCGGTACTTGTAGCCGGTCACCGTGCCGTGCTCGAACGTGACGGTCTTCACCGCGCCACCCCCTGCCGGGGGATGAGCGGCCAGTGCCCGTGCACGCCGGAGACGTCGCGGTTCTGCCGGGCCAGGTACTGCCGCAGGTTGTCGGCCTGCTCGCCAGCCCAGGCGGTCTGGGCCGTGTGGAGGTCAGCGATAGAGGCTCCGCCGATCGCGGGGTGGCGCTCGGCGATCGCGACGGCGACCCGGATCGCGGCGAGCGCGTCGGCCGCGGCCTCGTGCGCGTCGTCGAGCTTCACGCCGTAGTGCTGGCACAGCGCGGTCAGGGTGCGCTTCCCGCGCCGGTACCGGTCAACCTGCCGGTCCAACACCAGCGGGTCCACGACGACCGGCTCCCGGCCCGCCTGCACCGCGAGCGGGCGGTGACCGTGGCGCTGCAACTCCCGGTCCAGCATGGTCAGGTCGTAAACCGCGTTCATGGCCACGATGGGCGTGCCCTCGGCGATGCGCTCGGCCAGGGCGATGCCGATCTCCTGCACCACCCGCGCGGCCGGGCGGCCGACTGCGCGGGCGTGCTCCGTCGTGATGTTGTGCAGCTTCGCGGCGCCCTCGGGGATCTCCACCCCCGGATTCGCGACCCACCCGTACCGGTCGATCGCCTTCCACCGGATCGCGTTGTCCTCCGCGTTGGCCGACCGCTGCGGGCCCACCCACAGGACCGCGGCCGTCACGATTCGGTCCGACTCCGGGTCCACGCCCGTACTTTCCACGTCGAAGCCGACAAGCGGCGTCAGGTGCCAGCTCACTCGGCACCCCCGGCGGTCAGCTCCGGCAGGACCAGCGCGGCCAACTCACCTGCGCGCCAGGCTTCGGCGACGCGGTCCCGGCCACCCTTGTCGAACCGAACCGAGTGCGAGCGGGCCCGCGTCGCCCGGATCTCCACGCCCGGCACGGTGTGCACCTCGCCCGTCTCCGTGTCGCACCACTGCGGCACCCCGGCGGCGGTCATCTCCGCCAGCAGCGCGGCCTGCGTGGCCGGCCGGACCTCGATCACGAACCGCCGAGTGACCGCGTTCTCATCGGGGTGATGGTCACGGACCCAGGCAACGAACGCCTCCTGGTCGGTCACGACGGCGGCCGGCGCCGGGTCGGTCAGGCTGACCTTCGCCACCTGCCGCCCGTCCGGCAGGACCGCCGCAACCTGCTGCACGCCCCGGTTCTCGTCCAGCTCTGCCTGCACCGCGGCTCGCACGGCCTTCAGCTGGTCACCGATCTCATCGGCGAGGGCCTTCAACACCGCCTCACGGGCGGCCAGATCCGCGAGGTTCACGCCGCACCTCGCAGCAGCTCGGTCATCTCGCGGATGGCCGCGACGGGAGCGTCCTCGACCGTCACGCCGTACGACTGCCGGAAGTCCGCTTCGATGGTCCGCTCGACACCGGTGGCCAGCGCAGCCGACCGCAGTGCATCGATGGCCGCCTGTCGGTCAGGGGCTCCAGGCCCCGCAGCAGGAGCCGTCACACCGGCCCCCGTCGTGCCAGGTCCGGGCATGGGCCTGGGCGGTTGAGTAGGCCCCTGCGTTCCGGACGGACGGCCGCCGTTGGCCCGCAACTGCCGGCCCCGCTCAACGATCAGGTCCCCCAGGGACATCGGGGCGCCGGTCTCCGGGTGCAGGATCGCCGCGCCCAGCAGCCTGTGCCGCTCGGTCTTCGCGTGCAGGGCGAGCGCGCCGTCCACGGTCAGCGCCGGACTCATCGCCTCGGCCACCAGGTCCACGGCGTCCGGGACCTCGACGCCGTCCTCCAGCCACGCGAGGACCGTGGCGGCCATGTCCGACCCGGGCCGGTTGATCACGGCGCCGGACAGCTCGTCGCACCGGCTCTTGGAGATCACGAGGGTGTTCTCCAGGTCGAGGTCACCCACGATGTCGAACTCGTACTCGATGCCGTCGCGCTGCTCGGCCTTCGTACCGACCTTCTTCGGCTGCTGCTTGCCACGCTCGTTCGTCTCGATGACCCACTCGGACTTCGTTCGCATCGTGACGATGACGTGCCCGGGGTACGACAGCAGGGCGTCGATCATGGCCCGTTCGAAGGGCCGGGCATCCTTCCAACCGCCCCACTGGCCGCCACCGCCAGAGCGCTTGCCGATGGAGTCGACGAGCTCGAGCATGCCGCCCGTACCCATCCAGAAGTGGGAGAGGCTGTCGACGATCACGGCCCCGTAGCCGGCCTGCCCGGCGGCAGCGAGGGCCTTGACCAGGTCACGGGGGTCGTACTTGGACATCTGCAGGGTGTCGAAGGTGAAGCCGGCGCCGAGCTTGCCAGCGGCGTACTTCGACGCGGATCCGCGCTCAGTGTCGATCAGCGCGACGCGGGGGGCCATGTTGGTGGCCAGCGACAGGGCGGTGTAGGTCTTGCCGGACCCGGACGGCCCGGCGAGGGCCACGCGGGCCTTGGCCTGCTCCCGCGTGGCGGGGGCGAACGTGAAGCTCATGGGTGTCTCCGTTGGAGAGCGGCCGGGGCGCCGTGGCCCCGGCCGGGGTTGATCAGTTCTTGGGGTGGGGGAGCCGGCAGATCAGCCAGCCACGGCCGTCGGGCCGGGCCAGCTCGAGCGCCGGGTACGGCCAGGCGACGCGCAGGGCGATCAGCGAGCGGAGGCGGCGGATCACCGGCCGTCCTCCTCGGTGTGGAAAGTCGCGTACCGGATCTGCTCCGGCGTCACCTCACGGGCCGGCACCGACCGCACCCGGTGGCGCGCCCGCCAGTCCAGCCACAGCAACACCGCGAACACCGCGAGCGAGGCGCCGATCACCAGGGCGAGCATCACGCCACCCCCTTGCGCTGCTGCGGGACGTGGCCCCCGGCTGCGACCAGCAGCCGGTCCGCCAGGTGCCGTGCGTCGGCCGCCGTCAGCAGCATGTTCGCGCCGCCCAGCCGGTCAACCAGCTTCTGCACCAGCTCGTCCCGCTCCGGGCCCGACGCCCCGTACAGGTCCGCCAACTCCTGCCCGACGCCCTCCGGGTCCTCCGCCGCCTCCGCCGCGAGCGACACCACCAGCGCGGACACCAGCGGCGTCACGTCCAGCTCCACACCCACCGGCCGCCGTCGCACCCACACCGGGAACGCGCCATTGATCCGGTCCGCCGCCCGGGCCAACAAGCCCTCGCCGTCCAGGACCGCGACCACACTGCGAGCCAGCGGGACCCCGTACGTGCGGGCCAGCAGTGTGGTCGCACGACGGGCAACCGAGCTCGAGAAGTCACTCACCGGGCACCGCCCGACGCGATCGGGACGTGCTTGTGGAACGGATAGCCGCAGCCACACGGGCACAGAACCGCGCCCCGCAGGACCGCCACCACCCACTCCGCAGCCGCCTGCACCGACTCGACGTGCCGGGACACCGTCCCAACCACCGCGTCCGCCGTGCCGTCCGCGTGCTCCGTCACCACGCCCGCCCGCACATCGGCCGGCGTCACCAGCGCCCAGAACCGGCCGCACCCGTTCACGCCCGACGACGCCCACAACCGCTCACCGTCAACGACGATGTCCGCCACCCCGGTGACCGAGGTCAGATCCATCGTGATCACGCCGCTACCTCCAGCCTGGCTGCAGCCGCGGCCTCGCGGTCCTCGATCTCCCACAGTCGCGGCATCCACGGGCACATCGCCCGCACCAACGCCGACCGCGGCAGCACCTCGAACTCGCCGGACACCGCGGTCAACTCGACCCGCACACCCGGCAGCTCGACCAGCGGCGGCAGGTCCACGAACCACGACAGCCCGCCCACGTCCCGCGAGGCCACCCCGCCCGACGCCCGGCCGACCAGGTCATGCCAGGCCGACAGCGCCGTCACCGACGCCACCTGCAAACGGACGACCCGGCCATCCGGGCTGACACCCACGTCCGTCACCGACCCGGCCAGCACCCGAGCCACCAGGCCGGCCACCGCCACGCGCACGGCTCCCACGTCGGCCGGCTCCGGCAGCCCCCGCAGCACCGACACATCCACCAGCGGGGCACTCATCGGGCACCGCCCGTCCAACGGCCGCGCATCTCCGCGCGGAACTGCTCCGCGTGAGCCCGCCGCTCGAACGTCCGCGAGCGCTGCGAGCCGTCCTCACGCCAGCGCACCGCCCATTTCCCGGACGCCGTCGGCGAGATCGACGCCGACAGCGCCTTCGGCTCGACCTTCGCCCGCAGCCGCTCGGCCTCGGCCCGCCAGTACTCGACCTCGTCCTCCGACTCGGTCAGCAGCCGGTCCAGGACCTCAACCTCGGCCACCAGGCGCATGATCGTCCGCGCCTCCTCGGACTCCTGGCCCTTGTACACGGCCCGGAACCCGTCTAGGGCCTCGATGCTCAGACGCTCGCTCACGCCGCACCGCCGATCGCGTCACGCTCGGCCTGCCGCTTGGCGATCCGCCGCTGGATCAGGTCCACACCCGCCGGCCGCACGTACAGCGTGTAGTGCGAGCACAAGCCACGGGTCCGATGCGTCACCACGGTCTCCGCCGACCTGAAGTGCCGCTCGTGCCCGGCGTAGAAGTCCCACTGAGTGCTGCCGCAGTCTGCGACCCGGGCGAAGATCAGCCGCTCCGCGATCAGGAACTGCCGCAGGTCCTGCTGCCGCCAGCCAAGGAGCTTCGCCACCTCGCGCACCAACCGGTCACCCGAACCGACCGACAGGTACGTGTCGTGGGCGAGCGCCTTCGGCTCCAGCTCCATGACGCGCGCCTCGGCTGCGTCCGCCCGGTCCGCCTCCGCGATCACCAACGCCGCCAACTCCCGCGGCGACGGCAGCGCCGGCGCAACCGGCGCCGAGTACGAGCCCGTACGACGGATGCTCGGGATCACCTCGTGCGTCATCCAGCGCTTGAACGCCTTCGCCTGGGGCACACGGCTGGCGAGGACAGCGGAGTAGAGGCCGGGCTCACTGATGATGGCGAGCTTCTGGGTGCCACCGGGGGTACGCACCGGGCGCGTACCCTTCTCGTCGTCGTCCAGCCGGCGCGTCATGTCCGACGCCATTCGGTAGCCGAGGATGTCGGCGACGTCGGCCGCGACGAACCACGGCTCGTCGCCGATGGTCACGACCCGGACCGCAGTGGCGGTCTCCGGGAACGTGTAGGGGATGATGGACACAGGTCCACCTCTCTTTCGTGATGATCGTTGATGCACGGGTGGGCTCAGGGCCTTCGTCCGGCGGCATCCGGGTGGGGGCCCGACCCATGTCAGGGGTGGTAGATCAGGCGGCGCGGCGGACGTGCGGCCGCGGGACGCGAGTCGGCTTGAGCTCGGGGTTCGCGAGGCTCTCCCAGTAGCTCTTGATCCCCGACTTCGCGTAGATGAGGCGCCCCGCGTGCAGGGCAGCTGCCGGGCCGATTCCGCGGTAGCGCCACTTGTGGAGGGTGCAAACCTGAACGCCGAGCTCCTTGGCGGCATCCTCGATCCACATGAATCCGGCCGGAGCCGGTGTTCCCGCCTTGGGGGGCATATGCCAATTCCTTCGTGTCGGTCTTACTATCCGGTCGATTCGTCTAGATCCGTAGACGGAGGTAGCGCAAAAAGAGCGGTGGGCTCGCATCCGAGCACCTCTGCTATGCGCCGAGCCCTCTCCTCGCTGGTCCGCCGGTATCGACCGGACACGAGGTGCCCGATGGCGGCCGGCTTGCATCCAGCTGCAGCAGCCAGAGTGCGCACCGAGAAGGGGCTTCCGCACCCTGGATGCTTCATGATCCACCGAAGGGTGGCTGGATCATGGAGCTGTGCGCGGTTCGACAAGGGGGTCGTCTCCAGACTTGGACGTTCCGTCTCTCGATGTCTCCATAGTTGCACAACTTGAGACGCCACGTCTACCAATCTGGACGATGACGCAGGGGTGATTTCAGGCCCACCTGGGGTGACGTTCTCGCTGTATAGCCGAAGCGTCTCTAGACTGGGACGCCAGAGCGTCCTTGGCCTGCGACGATTTGGCTCGAACGCAGGCGCTATGCGCATACAGGAGAGGTGGCTGTGACTGGCATCAACGCCAAGTCGGGGCAGGTGCTGACCGGCAAGCTGTCTGACATGGTCGCGGCAGCGCAGCAGGCTGGCACGTCCTACGGCAAGATGGCGGCCGACTCAATCGGCCCGGCCGGCGAGCGCGGTATGTCAAAGGCCTTCTTCCAGCGGCTCGCGACGGGCGGCGTCCTAACCGCGCCCAAACCTGAAGAGCTCGAAGCAATCGCCAGAGGCATTCGCAAGCCAATCCGGCTCGTCAAGGAAGCCGCAGCCTCTCAGTGGCTGGCGTGGGAATCGGTCGAACTCTCCGGCTATGACGAGGACATGCGACACATCATCATCCGTGCCGCAGCGATGGCTCCCCGGGACCGCCGACGCCTCCGCGTCATGCTCGACGCCGCCGAAGAGGCTGAGCGCGAAAGTCCGGCCGCCAGCTAACGAACGGCCATACCGCATCCCTTAGTGACCTCTTTGTTGACTTTGCCCCAAGTCTTGTTGTGGCGCTCCAGTGTGACTAGTGTGCTTCTCTCCGCACGTGGGAATGCCTGGAAGAGCACAGCACGGGAGTGGCGCGTGATCACGATCAGGTACGAACTGGTGGACCCCGAAGAGATCGAGGGCGCCGACATCGACGTGACGGAGGACCGCGGCAGTCTTCTCCTCAAGATCAGCCGCGCACTCACCCCTGAACAGATCGTGAGCGCTCTCAACGAAGCCAGCAGGGCCATTCTGTCCGGCGGTCACTGGTTCCAGGAGTGGAAGGGCGACATCATCAGTGTCGACCCTCGCGAGGTCCGCGGCGCGGACGACCCCAGCACCATTCCGACCGAGCGCTCTAGTCTCTACGACGTCAACAAGCCGCAGAGCGGCGCCGCCTAGGAACGCGAGGGGGCCCAGGTGCCGGGATACATCGAAGACCGGTGGATGAGGAAGAAGCCGCACCCCGTCACCGGAGAGATGAAGAAGTCGACCTACGGGGTTGGCATGCGGTACCGGGTCTGCGGAATCCCAGGCGTCAAGGACGAGTCATTCGTCAAGCTCAAGGATGCCAAGGACTGGCTGGCTTCTGCACAGACCGACTCCCGCCGTGGCGTCTTCGTCGACCCGGAGCTCGGCCAGATCCTGCTCGCCGAGTACTTCACGAAGGTCTACTGGCCAGGTGTGTCGGTGGCCCTCGGGACCGAGCGGACGATGCTTCAGAAGATCCGTTCGCACGTGCTCGCACACCTTGGCCACCTGCAGATCGCCGTCATCGACGAGGAGCATCTGCGGATCTGGGTGGCCACTCTTCTGAAGAAGCTGGAGCCATCGACGGTCCGCGTCATCTACGACTATCTGTCAGCGATCCTCAATAGCGCGGTTCCGAAGCGCATCACCCGCAACCCCTGCTCAACCCGCGGGATCAAGCCGAAGGCGCCGGAGGTCAAGGCGCGGGCCTTTACCCGGCCCCAGAGTGAAAGCGTCCGAGAAGGCCTTCGTTCGCGCAACCGGATCTCCTTCGACCTGGGCGTGGGCGCAGGCCTCCGTCAGGGTGAGGTGTTCGGCTTCTCTCCCGTCGACGTTGACGAGGCGGCCGAAGAGCTTCACATCCGCCGTCAGCTCCAGATCGACAAGCACGGGCGCCCGTACTTCAAGCTCCCCAAGGGCGAGAAGGAGCGTCGGGTGCCGCTGTCCTCCGGGCTCGCGCTCGCTCTTGATGAGTATGCGGACAACTTCACACCGGTGAAGGTCACGCTCCCCTGGCGTGGGCCCGGCGGCCCCGAAAGCGGCGAGCTGACCGCGACGCTGTTGATGACGACCCGGTTCGGCAACCCGATCAACCAGTCGTCCTGGAACTACGACGCCTGGAAGCCGGCCCTCGCCCACGCAGGGCTGATCGGGCAGTGGGACAGCTCAAGGGCCTCGCACCACCGAGGCGGCTGGGAGTCCGCGCGCGAGCTCGGCTTCCACATCACTCGGCACACGTACGCGTCCGTGCAGCTGCAGGCCGGCGAGTCTATCGTCGCGCTGTCCCAGTGGCTGGGCCACGACGACCCCGGGTTCACACTACGCCGGTACACCCACTTCATGCCGGAGGACGGCCGCCGCGGGCGTTCAGCGGTGGACGCCTGGCTGGGCATCGACCCGATGGCCGGCGGGCTTCCGTTCGAGGTGCTGAAGCCGCTGGACAGCCAGCAGCGCGTGGTGGTGGGCGAGTTGGCCCTGCTGTACCTGGCGGCAGTCCCGAAGGGGCGGGAGTGGACGGTGTCTCTCCTGCGGTCGCCTGACGAGCCTTCGCTGGGACAGATCCTCGTACGACGCGGTCACGCCGACCACGTGCTGAACACAGCAGCCGCCTGGCTGCGTGGAAACGCGGCTGCACTTGGCGGACAGGTCGTCGAGGTGAAGAATATGAACGTGCCGTCGGAGCATGGCGGCCGTGCACTCGGCCGGGTCGTCCTGGCCGCAGACGTCGCCGGGGACTTCCTCGCCGCGCTCGCAGCGTGAGTTGAAATGGATCTCTACCAGCACTCTACGGGGCCCGGACTGACCTCAAAGGCCGACTAGAGGCGTAGACCAATCGAAGCACTGAGCGGCGGAGCCGAAATAGGCTCCGCCGCTGGTCATGTGGCCTACGGTCAGTTGCGGGTGGCCATGGCGCGCAGGAAGAAGGTGAGGTTGGCCGGGCGCTCGGCGAGGCGGCGCATGAAGTAGCCGTACCATTCCTGGCCGTACGGGAGGTACACGCGCATGGTGTTGCCCTCGCCGACGAGGCGCAGCTGCTCCTCGGGGCGGATGCCGTACAGCATCTGGTACTCGTACGAGTCGGGCGTGCGGCCGTTCCACTCGGCGAGCTGGCCGGCGATCTTGATCATGTTGGGGTCGTGCGAGGCGATCATCGGGTAACCCTCGCCGGCCATCAGGATCTTCAGGGCGCGGACGTACGCGAGGTCGACCTCGCGCTTGCCCTGGAAGGCGACCGACTCGGGCTCCTTGTAGGCGCCCTTGCACAGCCGCACGCGCGAGCCGGCGCCCGCGAACTCGCGGCAGTCGGCCTCGGTGCGGCGCAGGTAGGCCTGGAGCACGACGCCCAGCCAGGGGAAGTCCGCCCGCAGCTCGCGCGCGATGGCGAGGGTGGAGTCGGTGGTGGTGTGGTCCTCCATGTCGAGGGTCACCGTGGTGCCCGCGTCGGCGGCGGCCTCGCAGATGCGGCGGGCGTTCTCCAGCGCGATCTTCTCGCCGTCGACCGGCAGGAACTGGCCGACGGCCGACAGCTTGACGGACACCTCGGCGCCGGCGGCGAGGCCGGTCTCCTTGAGCGCCTTGAGCAGGTGCTCGTAGGCCTCGGCGGTGCCGGCGGCCTGGGCGGCGTCCTGGGTGTCCTCGCCGAGGTGGTCGAGGGTGACCTTGCGGCCGGTGGCGACCAGGTCGTCGCAGGCGGTGATCGCGTCGTCGAGGGCCTCACCGGCGACGAAGCGCTCGACTATCGCGTGGGTCGGCGGGAACTTCTCGACCACGGTGCGGACCTGCGGCGACCGGGAGGCCGCGAGAAGGGCGGAACGGAGCATCGTGACTCCTGGGCTGGTGCTTCCAAGGGTGGCAGAAGGCCGGGGCGGCGGTACGGGGGTGGCCCGCCGCCCCGGCGGGGGCGACGCCCGGCTGCGGGGCCGGGCGTCGCGGGTGACCGAGTGGTCCGAGGGGCTGGTCAGCCCATGTGCGGGTAGCGGTAGTCCGTCGGCGGGACGAAGGTCTCCTTGACCGAGCGGGTCGAGGTCCACCGCGCCAGGTTCTGCTTGGCACCGGCCTTGTCGTTGGTGCCGGAGGCCCGGCCGCCGCCGAAGGGCTGCTGGCCTACGACGGCGCCGGTCGGCTTGTCGTTGATGTAGAAGTTGCCGGCCGCGAAGCGCAGCTTCTCCATCGCGTGCTCGACGGCCGCACGGTCCTGGGCGATGATCGAGCCGGTCAGGCCGTACGCCGACACGGACTCCATCTGCGCCAGCATCTCGTCGTACTTCTCGTCCTCGTAGACGTACACGGCGAGGACCGGGCCGAAGTACTCGTCCCTGAAGTACTCGCTCGCCGGGTCCTCGCAGACCAGGACGGTCGGGCGGACGAAGTAGCCGACCGAGTCGTCGTAGGTGCCGCCGGCCAGCACCTCGACCTTCGGGTCCGCCTGGGCCCGGTCGATGGCGGCCTTGTTCTTGGCGAAGGCGCGCTCGTCGATGACCGCCGACATGAAGTTGGACAGGTCGGTGACGTCGCCCATGGTGAGGCTCTCGACCTCGTCGCGGAACCCGTCCCGCAGGCCGGCCCACAGCGACGCCGGGACGTACGCCCGCGACAGCGCCGAGCACTTCTGGCCCTGGAACTCGAAGGCACCGCGGGTCATCGCGGTCTTCAGCACGGCCGGGTCGGCGGACGGGTGGGCGACCAGGAAGTCCTTGCCGCCGGTCTCGCCGACGATCCGCGGGTAGGTGCGGTACTGCGAGATGTTGTTGCCGACCTCGCGCCACAGGTGCTGGAAGGTGGCGGTGGAGCCGGTGAAGTGGATGCCGGCGAGCGCCGGGTGCTTGAGCGCCACGGCGGAGACGTCCAGGCCGTCGCCGGTCACCATGTTGATGACGCCCTTGGGCAGGCCGGCCTCCTCCAGCAGCTGCATCAGCAGGTGCGCGGAGAACTGCTGGGTCGGGGACGGCTTCCAGAGCACCACGTTGCCCATCAGCGCGGGCGCGGTCGGCAGGTTGCCGGCGATCGCGGTGAAGTTGAACGGGGTGATGGCGTAGACGAAGCCCTCCAGCGGACGGTGGTCGCTGCGGTTCCACACGCCGTCCGAGGAGATCGGCTGCTCGGCCATGATCTGGCGGGCGAAGTGGACGTTGAACCGCAGGAAGTCGACCAGCTCGCAGGGGGTGTCGATCTCGGCCTGCTGGGCGGTCTTGGACTGGCCGAGCATGGTGGCGGCGGCCAGGGTCTCGCGCCAGGGGCCGGCCAGCAGGTCGGCGGCCCTGAGGAAGATCGCGGCGCGGGAGTCGAAGGAGAGCGCCTGCCAGGCCGGGGCGGCGGCCAGGGCAGCGTCGATGGCGTCCTGCGCGTCGGCCTGGGTGGCGTTGCGCAGGGTGCCGAGCCGAGCCGCGTGGTTGTGCGGCTGGACGACGTGGATCTCGGCGCCGCCGCCCATGCGGCGCTCACCGTTGATCGTCATGGTCAGCTGGACCGGCTCCTGGCCGCCCAGCTCCTTCAGCTTGGCCTCCAGGCGGGCCCGTTCCGGGCTGCCGGGGGCGTAGCTGTGGACCGGCTCGTTCACCGGCGCGGGGACCTGGGTCACAGCGTCCATAGAGCGCACGCTCTCCTTCGTTGATGCGGGGGGACGCCGGCGCGGGTCGCACGCCGGCCACAGCACGAACGCTATTCCTGCACCCGAGGCCACTTGATTGGCCGGGCGGCTAAAGTCCCCCGTACGGCGTTGTCCGGGCCGACGAAAGCGGTCACGCGAAGGTCACGGCCGGCCCCACGCGCCCCACCGGCCACACGGTCGCGACCGCCCCGTCAGGCGGCCCGCCCGTGACGGCTCGTCCCCCGAACCGGGGCCACCCGCCGGTCCCAGTCGATCCGGTAGCCGTGCACCGGCCGGAGCATCCTCTCCGGGCTCATGAAGGTCCGCATCGCGATCGGCGCGACCAGTCGGAACATCATCCGCCCGACCGGCCCGGAGGACTTCTGGCTGTTGGTGCGCGCCGCGTCGGCGGCGATCTTCTCGACCCGCGGCCGGCGCATCGCCTCGTACGCGGCGAAGGCGGCGGTGTGGTCGGGCAGGTCGCGCAGGCAACGGGCGAGTTCGACGGCGCTCTCGACGGCCAGCGAAGCACCCTGGCCGGAGCTGTTGGACGGCGCGTGCACCGAGTCGCCGACCAGCACCATCCGGCCGCGGTACCAGCGCGGGACGGACGGCATGATCTCCAGCCGCGGGAAGGCCTCCATGGTCTCGACGTCGGCCATCCGCAGCACGTCCCGGGCGGGCACGTCGTCGGCGTGCAGCTCGCGGCAGCGGCCCAGCCACTGCGCCATGCCGACGGAGCGGACGTACTCCGCGGTGAGCGGCTCGGCTTGGGGGATGTTGCTGAACCAGGCGGTACCGCTGCCGTCGGCCAGGCTCCAGTAGCCGAAGAAGGCGCGGGCGCCGTTGGCGAAGTGCACGGTCTCGCCGCGGCCGGCCCGGCCGGACAGCCGGTGGGCGCTGTAGCCGCCGATGCCGAGCAGGCCGGTGTACCGGGCGGCGGGCGCGGCCGGGTCGATCAGGGTGCGGACGGTGGAGCCGGTGCCGTCGGCGCCGATCAGCAGGTCGCCGGTGGCGCTGCTGCCGTCGGCGAACCGGGCGGTGACGCCGTCGGGGCCCTCCTCGGCGCCGACCAGGCGTTTGCCGTGGTGGACCGCGATGCCGCTCTCGCCGAGCCGCCGCTGCAGCACCTCGTAGAGTTCGGCGCGGCGCATCAGCCGTCCGCGCGGCAGGTCGGCGAGGCCGGAGAACTCCGCCAGCACGCCGCCCTTGCCGTCCTCGATCACCATCGGCCCGACCGGCTGCCCGATCCGGCCGACCTCCGCCTCCAGCCCGACGACGGCCAGGGCGCCGAGCCCGTTGGGGGCGATCATGAAAGTTCCGCCGATGCCCTCGGCGGAGGTCCGGTAGGCCTCGAAGATCTCCGCCTCGATGCCGGCCTTGCGCAGCGCCAGTGCCATCACCGGGCCGGCGATGCCGCCGCCGATGATCAGCGCCTTCCCGGGGGTGCCGGTCGTGCCGGTCGTGCCAGTGGTGCGGGTGGTGCTCATTCCAGGCTCCTCATGAATTCCTGCAGGGTCCGGTTGAACTCCGGCTCCCCGAGCTGACGGATGAGGTTCTCGGCGTAGCGGCGCTCGGCCTCCAGCAGGGCGAGGGCGTAGTCGTCCTCGATCACGAACATCGGGTGGACGCCCATCTCGGCGGCCTTGCGCAGTTGGGCGCGCTCGTCGTCGATCCGCTCGTCCAGGACAGCCAGCCGCCGGCCGAGCAGTTCGATCGACTCCGCGGTGGGGAGCACCACGAGCAGGCACAGCGCCACCCCGAAGGCCGGGTACTCCTCCTGCGGTTCGGCGACCCACTCGCGCATCCAGTCGAGGAGCTCCGCCCGGCCCTCGGAGGTGAGGGCGTAGACGGTGCGCTCCGGGCGCTGGGTGTCGCGGACGGTCTCCTGCTCGGCGACGAACCCGGCCTTCCTCAGTTGCTCCACGACCATGTAGAGCGAGCTGCGGTTGTACTTGATGTTGCGGTCCTTGCCGTGCTCCTTGAGCCGGCGCCCCATCTCGTACGGGTGCATCGGCTCGGCTCCGAGCTCGGCCATGACCGCGAGGGCCAGCGGGTTCGACACCTTGCGTCGCTTCGCCATGAGAACGTTCCTCACCACTTGGTCAGTACTGACTATCCAGTGTCGAATAGTCAGAGTCAACTATTCAGGACTGACGATCGCCGGGCGGGCCACAACTCTGTCCGCCCGGCTAAAATCAACCACACGACATTGTCCGAGCGGATGAAGGAGGCCCGATGACGACCCCCGGCCTCCCGCTCCGCCAGCTGCTCATGTCCCTCGGCGAACCCCTCGTCGAACTCCAGGCCGCCCCACAGGGTTTGGACGTCCCGGTGCGCGACGTCGCCATCCTCGACCCGGAGGACCCGCCGACCGCCGCCCCCGGCGAGCTCGTGCTCGCGATCGGCGCCCGCGGCCGGGCCGCCCTCCCCGCCCTCCGCGCGGCCGGCCGGGCGAACGCGGCGGCGGTCGCGGTCAAGCTGGACGGCCCCGGACAGGCGGACGCCCTCCGCGAGGCCGCCACCGACGCGGGCGTCGCCCTGCTCTCCGTCCGCCGCGAGACCCGCTGGGAACACCTCGACTCCCTCGCCCGCGCGATCATCGCCGGCCCCGACGCCCCGGACACCGCCGGCACCCCCGAGCACAACGCCGGCGACCTCTTCTCCCTCGCCCAGACCGTCGCCGTCCTCACCAACGGCATCGTCTCCGTCGAGGACACCTCCAGCCGGGTGCTCGCCTACTCCCGCTCCTCCGACTCGGACGAGGTGGACGACCTCCGCCGGCTGTCCATCCTCGGCTGGCAGGGCCCCGAACCGTACCTGTCCAAGCTCCGCGAGTGGGGAATCTTCCAGCACCTGCGCACCTCGGACGCCCCGATCGCGGTCGAGCCGCACCCCGAACTCGGCCTTCGCCGCCGCCTCGCGATCGGCATCCGGGCCGGGGCACAGCCGCTCGGCACCATCTGGGTGCAGGAGGGCGCGCAGCCGCTGGCGCCGCTCGCCGAGCAGGCCCTCATCGGCGCCGCCCGCGTCGCCGCCGCCCAACTGGTGCGCCGCCGCCGCGAGTTGTCCGCCGACGTCCGGCTGACCCAGACCCTGCTCACCGGCCTGCTGGAGGGCTCGACCGGCCCGCAGTCGCTCGCCACCCACCTGGGCCTGGACCTGCGCCGCCCGGCCACCGTGCTCGCGTACAGCGCGCACACCACCGAGGCGCTGCACCGCTCCGACGTCACCGGCCTGATCTCGGTGCACACCGCCGCCCGGCACCGCACCGCGCTGCTCGCCCCGATCGACTCCCGGGTGTACGTGCTGCTGCCCGAACTCCCGCCCGGCCTGCCGATGACGACGGTCCGCGACTGGGCGTCCGAGGTGGTCGAGGCGGCCTGGGACCACCTGGGGGTGCCGCTGCGCGCCGCGATCGGCTCGACCGTGGACGGCCTCGCCCAGGTACCGGACTCCCGCGCCCAGGCGGACCGCATCCTGGACGCGATGGGCCGCGGCGGGGTCGAGCTCGACGTCGCCGCGCTGATCGACGTGCAGGCCGAGGTGCTGGTCAGCGAGATGCTCGCACTGCTCCAGGAGCGGACCGGCCTGCGCGACCCCCGGCTGACCGCGCTCACCGCCTACGACCTGCGGCACGGCACCCGGCTCGCCGAGTCGGTGCTGGCCTGGCTGGACGCGCTCGGCGAGGTGCGAGTGGCCGCCGACGCCCTGCACATCCACCCCAACACCCTGCGCTACCGGGTGCGCCGCGCCGAGCAGTTGACCGGCATCGACCTCACCCAGCCGCAGCAGCGCCTGCTGGCGATGCTGCAACTGCGGCTGCCCGCGGAGGACTGAGGCCCGCGGCCGTCACACCGTCCGCGCCGCCCGCCACTGCTCCCAGGCCGACAGCCACAGTTGCTCCGCGAGCCGCTGCTCCTCCCACTCCCCGGGCCCGCCGCCCGCCCGGTCCCGCCACAGCTGCTCCCAGGCCCGCTGGGCCGGCAGGCTCGCCACCTCGCTCGCGAACACCGTGTAGCGGACGACCTCCTCGACCGCCGCCGCCCCCTCCGGCGTGCCGATCACCCAATGTGTCTGCTGCGCAAGCCGGTTGAGGTGGTTGACCATCGACGTCACGGCCGCCAGCGCCTCCTCCCGGGTCTCCGAGGCGAGCCGCATCTGCTGGCGCACCGCGGCCTCCCAGCGCAGCGCGCCCGCCTCCCCGCGCAGCCCGCGCGGCGGCCGCGGCGGCCGCCCGGCCCGCACCTGCGCCTCGATCGCGGCGGACTCGACGATGTTCTGCCCGATCAGCTCCCGGTGCGCCTCCAGCCCGCTGACCGGTGGCAGTTCGCGCTCCTCGACCGGCACCCGCGTCGCGTGCCGGGAGGCCAGCCCGCGCAACAGCTCGGTCCGGCCACGCAGGTACGGCTCGACGTCCCCGATCCGGCCGAGCTCCAGGCCGCCGGGCGCCACCCCGCGCCCGCACACCGTGACGGTCAGCCCGCCGATCCGCAGCCGGCCGGCCCAGACCGGCCCGGCCCCGTCCGCCAGCGATCCCGGCCACAGCACCGGCCGGTCCTCGTGCACCTCGACCGCGCACGGCTCGCCCTCGACGGTGATCCACTCGCGCAGCGCCCGGACCCGCCCGGGCCCGTCGCCCTCGTCGATGCCCAGGTGCTCGAAGACCCGGTCGCGCTCGTCCTCGACCACGTCCTCCAGTTCGGGCAGGGCGACACAGCGCTCGGCGCCCGGCCGGTAGGTGCGCACGGTGACGTACGGGCCGGCCGCAGAGCTCCAGTCGCCGGACTGCACCTCGACCCAGTCCAGTCGGCCGCCGGTGGTCTCGAACGCGGCCAGCGCACCGCCCTCCCCGGCGAGCCCGGCGGCGACGCCGTACACCGGGAAGTCGGCGCCGGCCAGGGTCCGGCGGGAGAAGGCCTCCTGCTCGGCGAAACGATCCTCCCGACCGGGCGCGTCCGAAACGCCTCCGTCCGGTCCACGCCGGTCGCTCTCCCGCATCATCCTGTGCCGCACCCCCGAGTCCTCGCGCCCGCACCGCCTCCGCCACCTTACGTGCCGGGGACCTGCCGGGTCATCAGCTCCGCGCCCCCGCACGGGCACCCGCCGTGTCAGGGCGCCCGGTTGTCAGCCGCCCTCCCTACCCTGGCGGCATGACAGCACAGAGCAGCTTCCCCGCCCGCATCAGCATCGTCACCCTCGGCGTCTCCGACCTCGACCGCAGCGCCCGCTTCTACGAGGACCTCGGCTGGCAGCGGTCCTCGGCCTCCAGTCCGGAGATCGTCTGGTTCCGCACCGCCGACTCGGTGCTCGGCCTGTTCCCGGCCGATGAGCTGGCCGCCGACGCGGGCGTGCCGGGCGGCGGCGAGCCGTCCTTCCGCGGCGTCACCCTCGCGGTGAACCTGGAGTCCCCCGCGCTGGTGGACGCCGCCCTGCAGACGGCCCTCAAGGCCGGCGCCGTGGTGGTCAAGCCACCGACGACGACCAGCTGGGGCGGCTACTCCGGCTACTTCGAGGACCCGGACGGCCACCTCTGGGAGCTGGCCCACAACCCGTTCTTCCCTTTCACCGAGGACGGCTCGCTGGATCTTCCGTAAGCCGCCACTCAGTTCCGGGACCGCGCCTTGAAGGCCGCCTTGCGCGCCTCCTTGGCCACCGCACGGTCCGGGTGCAGCTCCCCGATGGCCTCCAGGACGTCCGCCGTGTACGGGTGGTCGACCCGCCACAGCTCACCGAAGTAGCTCGCCGGATCGCCGATGGCCGGCAGGTCGTCGATCAGCTCGCGCAGCAGCTCGGCGTCGCCGCCGCTGTCCAGCAGCTGGGCGGCGAAGGTGTCGACCACCGTCCACAGCGCCATCTGCCGCTCGGGCACCGGCACGTCCGCCGCGCCGAGCGCGGTCAGCCAGGCCCGGGCGCCGCCGCCCAGCTCGGGGTCGTCCAGCACGTCCCGGACGGCCGGCTCGGCGGGCGCGCCCAGCAGGTTCAGCGCGGACACGCAGAGCATCCGCCGCATCGGGGCGTACGCGTCGTCGCCGCGCGCCGCCGCCAGCAGCTCGCGCGCCGCGGCCACCGGCTCCTTGCCGGTGATCCAGACCCGTAGCTCCTCGTCCGGCAGGACGTTGGTGGACTCGCACACGCCGCGCAGCAGCTCGGCCGCGTCCCCCTGGGCCAGCTCGCCGACCAGCGGCGCGTCGTAGCCGTCCTCCAGCAGCCACTGCCGGATGCCGTACTGGCCGAGCGGGGTGAGCCGGACCAGTCCGAAGCGCGCCGACTCCTCCTCGTCCAGCGGCGCCTCGCCGACGGCCGCGCCCTCGGGCCCGGGTTCGGCGCCCTCCTCCTCGTCGAACAGCTCCGGGTCGATCGGACGGTAGTCCACCAGGCCCAGCTCGGCGAGGTCGCCCAGCATCGGGTCCAGCGCGACCATCACGTCGGTGATGTCGCCCAGCAGCTCCTCGCTCGGCTCCTCGCCCTCCGGCACCACCAGCAGCGCGGCCAGCACGCCCAGCGGCACGGTCTCGTTGCCCGGCTCGGCGAAGGCGGTGGTCTCGTACAGCACCTGCAGCGCCTCGTCCAGCAGCTCGGCGGCGGCGTCCCGGGCCTCCTCGACCTCGGAGAGGCCGTCCTCGTCCTCCTCGCCGGCCGCCGCCTCTTCCTCCTCCGGCGGCGCTCCCTCCTCCGGCAGCGAGTCGGCCTCCACGGCCAGCTCCCGGACGATCCCGGCGGCCGTCAGCCACAGCTCCAGGACCGTCTCCGGATCACCCTCCTCCGCGGGTTCCAGATCCGGACCGGGAACGGCGACGTGCTCGCCGGCCGCGGTCGTGCCGAGCTCCACCAGGTCCAGGTCGCAGGCCAGCGACCAGGCCCGCATCGCCTCGACCTCCGCCTCCTCCGGCACCTCCCCCTCGGCCGGGGCGAGGCCGAGCAGCTGCGCCGCCGGGGCCCGGTCCGGGACGGTCAGGTCCCCGAACTCGTCCACCGCCCGGTGCGGGGCGGCCCACCGGGCAAGCTTCAGCGCGTACCCGAGCATCGGGACGGCCTTCGCCTGCTCGGCCAGCTCCCGCTCCGCGGGCAGCTTCACCGGCGGCACCAGGACCGCCGCGTCGTCCAGGTCCTCGTCGTCCAGTCCGTGCGCGGCGAACGCCCCGTAGAGGTCCTGGAGCTCCAGGTCGGCGGGCAGGACCGCGTCGGCCGCGCCCTCACCCGAAGCCCCTGCCTTCTTCCGACGTCGTCCGGCCATCGTTGCGCGCTCTCCCTCAGCCAGCGGTCCGCCCATCAGCTCCGCGTACCGATCCACGACCTCAGCGTATAGGCCGGGCACCCCCGATGCCCGGCCTCGAGGGGGCGCGCGCCGCAACCGTGCGCCCACCCCTTATCCTTCGCATTGGCGCCGTGCACACCCCGCGCGGGCCACCGGGCAACGAAGCCCCTCCCTCCTTGCCCTCCCGAGCGGCCAGGAGGGGCCCAAGAACACTCACCCGCTCCATCAGGGAGCCCGCACCGCGGCCACCACCACAGCGCCTCAGGACGGGCGCGCCGGCACACCCAGCCGCCCCGGTGGGGCCCAGCCACAGGAGACCCCTGAAATGGCGGACCTCTCCCCCGCCGGCCCCGGCCTGCGCACCGCGCAGCTCGACGGACGCCGACTGTCGGAGGCCCTGCTTCCCCTGGAGCTCGCGCCGCGCGCCCAGCTCCAGCTCTCCGCGATCAGCCGCTGGAACGCGATGCGCGGAGTCCGCGTCGGCCTGGTCGCCACCGCCCTGCTGCTCATGCTGATCGGTGCCAACCTGGCGACGCCGATCTACCCGCTGATCCAGCAGCGCCTGGCGCTGACCGCGATCGACACGTCGATCCTCTTCACGATCTACATCTTCGCGCTGGTCCCGGTGCTCGCCGTGGTCGGCCACTGGTCCGACCACCTCGGCCGGCGCGCCATGATCCTGCCCGCCGTGGCACTGGCTGCCGCCGGCGACGTCGTGTTCGCCACCGCCGGCAGCTTCTGGCAGCTCGCCGCCGGCCGGGCCGTCCAGGGCATCGCGGTCGGCCTGTCCACCGGCGCCGCCGGGGCCGCCCTCGGCGACCTGCTGCCGGACCACCCGACGCTGGCCGCCAAGCTCACCCTGGCCTGTTCCGCAGGCGGGGTCGCGCTCGGCCCGGTGGTCGGCGCCCTGCTGTCCGGCGGCTCCGACCCGCTGCTGACGCCGTTCCTGCTGCACGCCATCGCTCTGCTGGTGCTCTGCGTGCCGCTCGCCGTCGTCCACCCCCGGATGCCCGGCCGCAACCGTCCGCCGGCCTCGCCGCCGCGCATCACCACCCCGGCCCACCTGCGCCCGCAGCGCCTGGCCCTGCCGGTGACCGGCCGCCGCGAGTTCCTGCTCTCCTCGGCTGCCGGCTTCATCTCGTACGCGGTGTTCGGCGTCTACCTCAGCCTGGCCCCGGCCTTCAGCGCCAAGCTGCTGCACACCAGCTCCCACCTGACCGGCGCCGTCGTGGCGGCCCTGCTGCTCGGCTCCTCCGCGATCGCCCAGCTGCTCGTCCCGCCGACCTCCGACCGTCTGGTCATCGCCCTCGGCATGACGGGCCTCGCCAGCGGCCTGGGCCTGGTGGTCGCCGCCCAGTACACCGGCACGCCCGCCCTGCTGTTCATCGGCAGCGTCCTCGGCGGCGCCTGCCAGGGCGTCGCCTTCCGCTCGCTCTTCACCACCGCCGTCGCCGCGATGAACCCGGAGCGCCGGGGCTCGGAGCTCTCCTCGCTCTGGATCATCGTCTACCTGGGGAGCTCCCTCCCCATCGTGGGCGTCGGCGCCCTCGTCCAGCGCTACGGCCTCCTGCCCGCCGTCAGCGGCTTCGCGAGCCTCGCCGCCGTCCTCTGCGCCGCCCTGGCGGTCGCCGTGGCCCGCAAGCCCCGGACGGCCTGACCGGCACGAAGAACGCCGCGGCCCGGGACGGAGGTTTCCGTCCCGGGCCGCGGCGCATTCACCACGCTCTACGCCCACGGCTTCCATTTGTCGGTGCCGATCTCGACGTCGAAAGGCTTCGGCAACCGGACGGATTCGCCGAACTTCCATTCGCCCAGCACCTCGTAGGTACCCTCGCCCCGGTCCGGCTCGCCGAACAGGGTGACTCCGGGCTGCCGCGGGTCGCGGTCCACCAGCAGGTAGTACGGCACCCCGGTCCGCGCGCAGCCACTCCACTTGGTGGGCTTGACCTGTCGACCGAACATGGGGCGACGGTCGTGACGGGCGTTGGACGCCGAGGTCACCTCGACCACCATTCCGACGTCGTGCGGGTACAGGCGAGCAACATCCCCAGCCAGCGCCCGCTCTTCCACCTCGGCATCCACGATGACGAGATCCGGAACGTACGCGTCTCCGATCTCCACCAGGTCCAGATTGACCGTCTGAAGTGCCCGCCACGGGAAGGCCGGATCCGAGCCGCTGGCGAGGGTGAACCCTCGCTCGATGTGTGAGAGGAAGACCGCATGGGTAACTACCGGCGCCGGTGACACGACGATCTCCCCTCCGATCACCTCAACCCGCGTGCCGTCGTCCGGGAGCCGGAGATACTCCTCCAGTTCACCCCTGACCCACATGGCGTACGGCGAGTCAGGCAGGAGCAACTGCGCGAACGCAACTACCGACATGACTTCGCTCCCTCCGAGGTCGAGGCTCCAGCCTGGCCGCCTGCTCGCAGATATACCACTGCCGCGCGAACCTTTCCCCGAAGGAGCGGTTTGCGCGGCAGCAGGTTGACGGGTGACGTCCGTCAGACGTTGAAGCCGAGGGCGCGGAGCTGCTCGCGGCCGTCGTCGGTGATCTTGTCGGGGCCCCACGGCGGCATCCAGACCCAGTTGATGCGCAGGTCCTTCACCAGGCCGTCGGTGGCGGTCTTGGCCTGGTCCTCGATGACGTCGGTCAGCGGGCAGGCCGCCGAGGTGAGCGTCATGTCGATGGTGGCCACGTCCGACTCGTCGATGTGGATGCCATAGATCAGGCCGAGGTTGACGACGTCGATGCCCAGTTCGGGGTCGACGACGTCCATCAGGGCCTCGGTCAGGTCCTCGACCGAGACGGTGCCGGCCGTGGTGCCGACGATGCCGATCTGGCCGTCCTCCGCCGGGGCGGACGCGGGCTCGGTGGTGTCACTCATGGTCTGTCCTCCTCCGGGGGGTCAGTCGTTGACGGCGGGCTGCTGGGCCAGCGCCTGGGCGGTGGCGTCCTTCCAGGCCATCCAGCTGAGCAGGGCGCACTTGACCCGGGCCGGGTACTTGGAGACGCCGGCGAACGCGACCGCGTCCTCCAGCACCTCCTCGTCGCCCTCGGCCTGGCCCTTGCTCTGCATCAGCTCCAGGAAGGCCTCCTGGACGGCCTGTGCCTCACCCACGGTCCTGCCGACGACCAGGTCGTTCAGCACCGAGGCGCTGGCCTGGCTGATCGAGCAGCCCTGGGACTCGTACGACACGTCGGCGACCGTCGCGCCGTCGAGCTTCACCCGCAGGGTGATCTCGTCGCCGCAGGTCGGGTTGACGTGGTGCACCTCGGCGTCGCCGTCCCGCAGCCCCTTGCCGTGGGGGTTGCGGTAGTGGTCCAGGATGATGTCCTGGTACATCGAGTCGAGCTTCATGTCCTGCGCGTCCCGTCAGCCGAAGAAGTTCCGGACGTGGTGCAGGCCGTTGATCAGAGCGTCGACCTCGCCCGGCGTCGAGTACAGATAGAACGACGCCCGCGTGGTCGCCGGAATTCCGTACCGCAGGCAGACCGGCCGCGCGCAGTGGTGGCCGACGCGCACGGCGATGCCCTGCTCGTCCAGCACCTGGCCCACGTCGTGCGGGTGGATGTCGCCGAGGGTGAAGGAGATCGCGGCGCCGCGGTCGACGGCCGTGCGCGGGCCGATGATCCGCAGGTCCGGGACCTCCAGCAGGCGCTCGATGGCGTACGCGGTGATCGCGTGCTCGTGCGCGGCGATCTTCTCCATGCCGACGCCCTGCAGGTAGTCGATGGCCGCGCCGAGCCCGACCGCCTGGGCGATCGGCGGGGTGCCGGCCTCGAACTTGTGCGGCGCCGGGGCGTAGGTGGACGAGCCCATGGTGACGGTCTCGATCATCTCGCCGCCGCCCAGGAACGGCGGGAGGTCCTCCAGCAGCTCGTGGCGGCCCCAGAGCACGCCGATGCCGGTCGGGGCCAGCATCTTGTGGCCGGTGAAGGCGACGAAGTCGGCCTCCAGCGCCTGCACGTCCAGCACCATGTGCGGGGCGGCCTGCGAGGCGTCGATGACGACCAGCGCGCCGACGGACTGCGCCTTGCGGACGATCGCCTCGACCGGGTTGATGGTGCCCATCAGGTTCGAGACCAGGGTGAAGGAGACCACCTTGGTCTTCTCGGTGATCAGCTCGTCGATGTCGGAGAGGTCGAGCCGGCCCTCGTCGGTCAGCCCGAACCACTTCAGCTTCGCGCCGGTGCGCTGCGACAGCAGCTGCCACGGGACGATGTTGGAGTGGTGCTCCATCTCCGTGATGACGATCTCGGAGTCGGCGTCCACCCGGTACGGCTCGTCGGCCCAACCGAGCATGTTGGCCACGAGGTTGAGCGACTCCGAGGCGTTCTTGGTGAAGATCACCTCGTTGCGGCTCGGCGCGTTGATGAACGCCGCGACCTTGTCACGGGCGCCCTCGTAGAGGGCCGTGGCCTCCTCGGCGAGCACGTGCACGCCGCGGTGGACGTTGGCGTTGTGCCGCTCGTAGTAGGCGTTCAGGGCCTCCAGCACCTGGCGCGGCTTCTGCGAGGTGGCCGCGTTGTCCAGGTAGACGAGCGGCTTCTCCTCGTGCAGCAGGCGCTGCAGGACCGGGAAGTCCTTGCGGATCGTGTCGGTGTCGAGCAGGCCGGACAGCGGAGTGTGGGTCACTCGGAAGCGCCCCCCTTCACGTACGACTCGTAGCCCTCTGCCTCCAGCTTGTCGGCCAGCTCGGCACCGCCGGACTCGACGATGCGGCCGCCCGCGAAGACGTGGACGTAGTCGGGCTTGATGTACCGCAGGATGCGGGTGTAGTGGGTCACCAGCAGGGTGCCGACCTCGCCGGTCGAGCGGACCCGGTTGATGCCCTCGGAGACGATCCGCAGCGCGTCGACGTCCAGGCCGGAGTCGGTCTCGTCGAGGATCGCGATCTTCGGCTTGAGGAGCTCCAGCTGGAGGATCTCGTGGCGCTTCTTCTCACCGCCGGAGAAGCCCTCGTTGACGTTGCGCTCGGCGAAGGCCGGGTCCATCTGGAGGGCGGCCATCGCCTCCTTGACCTCCTTCACCCACAGGCGCAGCTTCGGGGCCTCGCCGCGGACGGCGGTGGCGGCGGTGCGCAGGAAGTTGCTCACCGAGACGCCCGGGACCTCGACCGGGTACTGCATGGCCAGGAAGACGCCGGCCTTGGCACGCTCGTCGACGGACATCTCCAGGACGTCCTCGCCGTCCAGCAGCACCGAGCCGCCGGTGACGGTGTACTTGGGGTGGCCGGCCAGCGAGTAGGCCAGGGTGGACTTGCCGGAGCCGTTCGGACCCATGATGGCGTGGGTCTCGCCCTGCTTCACGGTCAGGTCGACGCCCTTCAGGATCTCGCGCGGGCCGTTCTCGGCCTCGACGGAGACGTGCAGGTCGCGGATTTCAAGGGTTGCCATGTGTACTCAGGACTCCTGGTTGACGGAGACGAGCACATCGTCCCCTTCGATCTTTACGGGGTAGACAGCGACCGGCTTGGTGGCGGGCAGGCCGGACGGCTTGCCGGTGCGCAGGTCGAAGCTGGAGCCGTGCAGCCAGCACTCGATCATGCAGTCCTCGACCTCGCCCTCCGAGAGCGAGACGTTCGCGTGCGAGCAGATGTCGTTGATCGCGAACACCCCCTCGTCGGTGCGGACGACGGAGACCGGCACGCCGTTGAGGTCCACGCGCTTGGGCACGTCCTCCTGGAGGTCGCTCAGCGCGCAGGCACGGAGAAACGTCATCGGGATCAGACCGCCGCTTCCAGCTCGGCCTCGATCTTCTCCATGAGCTGGTCCTGGACCTCGGCCACGCCGATCTGCTGGAGCAGTTCGGCGAAGAAGCCGCGGACCACCAGGCGGCGGGCCTCGTCGGCCGGGATGCCGCGGGCCATCAGGTAGAACAGCTGCTCGTCGTCGAAGCGGCCGGTCGCCGAGGCGTGGCCGGCGCCGACGATCTCGCCGGTCTCGATCTCCAGGTTCGGGATCGAGTCGACCCGGGCGCCGTCGGTGAGCACCAGGTTCCGGTTGAGCTCGTAGGTGTCGGTGCCCACGGCGGCGGCGCGGATCAGCGCGTCGCCGACCCAGACCGCGTGCGCGTCCTGGCCCTGGAGGGCGCCCTTGTAGGCCACGTTCGACCGGCAGTGCGGCGTGTCGTGGTCGATCACCAGGCGGTGCTCCAGGTGCTGGCCGGCGTCGGCGAAGTAGAGGCCGAACATCTCGGCCTCGCCGCCGGGGCCCGCGTAGTTGACCCGCGGGTGGATGCGGACCACGTCGCCGCCGAAGGTGACGACGACGGACTTGAACGAGGCGTCCCGGCCGACCAGCGCGTTGTGCTGCGCGGCGTGCACGGCGTCGCGGTCCCAGTCCTGGACGGAGACGAAGGTGAGCTTGGCGCCGTCGCCGACGAGCAGTTCGACGTTGGCGGCGCGGGTGCCGGTGCCGGCGTGGTTCAGCACCACGACGGCCTCGGCGAACGGCTTGACGTCGATCACCACGTGGGCGAAGCGGACCCCGCCCTCGGCGCGCACGTCGATCTTGACGGGCTCGGTGAGCACCGCGTCCTTGGGCACGGTGACCACGAGGGCCTGCTCGAAGGCGCTGAACGCCTGGGCGGCGACCCGGTCGACCGGCTTACCGGCCTTGCCCAGGCGGGCGTCGTCGCGGCCGACGGTCTCGGCGGTGACGCCGTCCGGCAGCGTGAACTCGACCTTGTCCTCACCCCGTTCGCCCTGGGCGGCGGTGCCGTCGTGCAGCCCGCCGAGGCGGTGCAGCGGCGTGAAGCGCCAGTCCTCCTCGCGGCCGTGCGGCACCGGGAAGTCGTTCACGTCGTAGGACGGCTTGACCGCCACGCGCGCGTCGATCGGCTGCTGGACCGTGGCCCGGCCGGTGCCGGGCCCGGCGAGCTGCGCGCCCGCGCCGGCGGTGCCGACCTCGATCGAACCGGCGGTCGTGGAGCCGGTGGTGTTCACAGGGACATTAGAAGCCGTGTCAGCCATGGCTGTCGGGTAGCTCTCTTCCTCGAAAAGTCGGTGGGCGGTGGGTGGCCGGGGGTCAGCCGACCGCGCCCTCCATCTGCAGCTCGATCAGCCGGTTGAGCTCCAGCGCGTACTCCATCGGCAGCTCACGCGCGATCGGCTCGACGAAACCGCGGACGATCATCGCCATGGCCTCGGTCTCGGTCAGGCCGCGGCTCATCAGGTAGAACAGCTGGTCCTCGCTGACCTTGGAGACGGTCGCCTCGTGGCCCATGGACACGTCGTCCTCGCGGACGTCCACGTACGGGTAGGTGTCCGAGCGGGAGATGGTGTCGACCAGCAGCGCGTCGCACAGGACGTTGGACTTGGCGCCGTGCGAGCCCTCGCCGATCTCGATCAGACCGCGGTAGGAGGTCCGGCCGCCGCCGCGCGCCACCGACTTGGAGACGATGTGCGACGAGGTGTTCGGCGCCATGTGCACCATCTTGGCGCCGGCGTCCTGGTGCTGGCCCTCGCCCGCGAAGGCGATCGACAGGGTCTCGCCCTTGGCGTGCTCGCCCATCAGGTAGACGGCCGGGTACTTCATGGTGACCTTGGAACCGATGTTGCCGTCGACCCACTCCATGGTCGCGCCCTCGTACGCCACGGCGCGCTTGGTGACCAGGTTGTAGACGTTGTTCGACCAGTTCTGGATGGTCGTGTAGCGGCAGCGGCCGCCCTTCTTGACGATGATCTCCACGACCGCCGAGTGCAGCGAGTCGGAGGAGTAGATCGGCGCGGTGCAGCCCTCGACGTAGTGGACGTAGGCGTCCTCGTCGACGATGATCAGCGTCCGCTCGAACTGGCCCATGTTCTCGGTGTTGATCCGGAAGTAGGCCTGGAGCGGGATGTCGACGTGGACACCCTTCGGCACGTAGATGAAGGACCCGCCGGACCAGACGGCCGTGTTCAGCGCGGCGAACTTGTTGTCACCGGCCGGGATGACGGTGCCGAAGTACTCCTTGAACAGCTCCGGGTGCTCGCGCAGCGCGGTGTCGGTGTCCAGGAAGATGACGCCCTGCTGCTCCAGGTCCTCGCGGATCTGGTGGTAGACGACCTCCGACTCGTACTGCGCGGCGACACCGGCGACCAGGCGCTGCTTCTCCGCCTCCGGGATGCCCAGCTTGTCGTAGGTGGCCTTGATGTCCGCGGGCAGGTCCTCCCAGGACTCGGCCTGCTTCTCGGTCGAGCGGACGAAGTACTTGATGTTGTCGAAGTCGATGCCGGACAGGTCCGAGCCCCAGGTCGGCATGGGCTTCTTGCCGAACAGCTTCAGGCCCTTGAGACGCAGGTTCAGCATCCACTCGGACTCGTTCTTCTTCGCGGAGATGTCGCGCACGACGTCCTCGCTGAGCCCGCGCTTGGCCACGGCACCGGCGGTGTCCGGGTCGGCCCAGCCGTACTCGTACTTCCCCAGGCCCTCGAGCTCCGGGTGCGAAACGGTGTCAGTCATGCGAGCTTCCTAACGCGCGGACGCTGAATCTTCGGTGGACGTACCGGCAGTCGGCACGGCACCGGTGCCCGGGCCCGCGCTGCGCAGGGTGGGCGACGATGCGGCACCGGGTGCCGGCACATAGGTGGTGCAGACCCCGTCGCCGTGGGCGATGGTGGCCAGCCGTTGCACATGGGTGCCCAGGAGCTGGGAGAAGACCTCGGTCTCCGCCTCACAGAGCTGCGGGAACTGCTCGGCGATGTGCGCGACCGGGCAGTGGTGCTGGCAGAGCTGGGCGCCCGCCGGGGCCTTCGCCGCGGCCGACGGGACCCGCCGCACCGTGGCAGCGTACCCGTCCTCGCTCAGCGCCTGGGCGAGCGCCTCGGTGCGCTCCCCGGCCCCGGCCTGCCGCAGGGACTCCAGGTACTTCTCGCCCTGCTTGCCGAACCGGGCCCGGGCGAAGGCGGCGACCGCCTCCTCGCCCGCCTTGCCGCCGCCCACCGAGTCGGAGATCCAGCGCAGCGCGTCGGCCGCGAGCTGGTCGTACGCCTGGTAGAAGGCGTCCCGGCCGCCGTCGGTGAGGGCGAAGACCTTGGCCGGACGGCCCCGGCCGCGGCTGCCGTAGACCCGCTGCTCGCGGGACTCGACCAGGCCCGCGGCGGCCAGCCCGTCGAGGTGGCGGCGGACGGCTGCGGCGGTGAGGCCCAGCCGGCTCGCCAGGTCGGCGGCGGAGGAGGGGCCGTGGTCGAGGATCGACCGGGCGACCCGGTCGCGGGTGGCGCGGTGGCCGTCCAGCAGCACCTCGGCCGCCGTCACGGGCACGTCACAGCCGGGGGCCGACTCGGCCTCCTGCTGCATGGCGTGCTCGCTCATGTTTTTCACAACACCAGTGTTGCGTAATTGCTTCCGACAGGACAAGCCGTGACCCAGGCCTCACCCGTGGCATCTGTCACGCAGGCAAGCCTTACCTGACCTGCGGAAACGATCACGCAGGCCGGCGTCCGGCCGGATTGTTCGCCCCTCTTACACTCGCCGGTATGCACTCCGAACCCGCGGTCCAGATCGCCGGGCTGGTCAAGCGCTACGACGACAAGCCCGCGGTGGACGGCCTCGACCTCACCATCGCGCGCGGCGCGATCACCGCCGTCCTCGGCCCCAACGGCGCCGGCAAGACCACCACCATCGAGACCTGCGAGGGCTACCGGCGTCCCGACGCCGGCACCGTGCACGTCCTCGGCCTCGACCCGGTCGCCCAGAACGCCGCCCTGCGACCCCGGATCGGCGTGATGCTGCAGTCCGGCGGCGTGTACGCGGGCGCGCGCGCCGTCGAGATGCTGCGCCACACCGCCAAGCTTCACGCCCACCCGCTGGACGTCGACGCGCTGGTCGAACGCCTCGGCCTCGGCTCCTGCGGCCGGACCACCTACCGCCGCCTCTCCGGCGGCCAGCAGCAGCGGCTCGCCCTGGCCATGGCCGTGGTCGGCCGCCCCGAGCTGGTCTTCCTCGACGAGCCCACCGCCGGCCTCGACCCGCAGGCCCGCCGCGCCACCTGGGAGCTGGTCCGCGACCTGCGCCGGGACGGCGTCACCGTGGTCGTCACCACCCACCACATGGACGAGGCCGAGCAGCTCGCCGACCACGTCGCCATCGTCGACCGCGGAAAGGTCATCGCGAACGGCACCCCGGAGGAGCTGTGCCGCGGCGGCGCCGAGAACGCCCTGCGCTTCGACGGCCCGCCCGGGCTCGACCTCGGCCCGCTGCTCAAGGAGCTGCCCGAGGGCGCCACCGCCACCGAGACCTCCCCCGGCAGCTACCGCATCGAGGCGCCCGTCGACCCGCGGCTGGTGGCCACCGTCACCGGCTGGTGCGCGGCCTCCGGCATCCTGCCCGAGCGCCTGAGCGTGCAGCGCCGCAGCCTCGAAGACGTCTTCCTCGACCTGACCGGACGGGAGCTCCGCTCGTGAGCGAACGAAGTGAGGCAACCATCGGCGCCGTCACCACGGACTATTCCCCCGAGCCGGGCGCGGCGCCCGTCGGCCGGATGCTGCTCGCCCAGACCGCGTTCGAGACCAGGATGCTGCTGCGCAACGGCGAGCAGCTGCTGCTCACCGTGGTCATCCCGACGGTCCTGTTGGTGCTGTTCTCCGCCGTGGACATCGTCGCGGTGGACGGCCCCGGCAAGCGGGTCGACTTCCTGGCCCCCGGCCTGCTGGCGCTGGCCGTGATGTCCACCGCCTTCACCGGCCAGGCCATCGCCACCGGGTTCGAGCGCCGCTACGGGGTACTGAAGCGGCTGGGCGCCAGCCCGCTCCCCCGCTGGGCGCTGCTGACCGCCAAGACCGGCTGCGTGCTGGTCACCGAGGCGCTCCAGGTCGCGCTGCTGTCGGCGATCGCCCTGGCCCTCGGCTGGTCACCGCAGGGCGACCCGTTCTCCGTCGCCGCGCTGCTGGTCCTCGGCACGGCCGCCTTCTCCGGGCTCGGCCTGCTGATGGCCGGCACGCTCAAGGCGGAGGCCACGCTGGCCGCCGCGAACCTGGTGTTCATCCTGCTGCTGCTGGCCGGCGGGGTGATCGTGCCGCTGAGCAGGTTCCCGTCCGCCGTGCAGTCGGTGCTGGAGCTGCTGCCGATCTCCGCGCTCTCGGACGGCCTGCGGTCCGTCCTGCAGACCGGTGCCGGGGTGCCGTGGTCGGACCTCGGCATCCTGGCCGGCTGGGCCGTCCTCGGCCTGGCGGCGGCCGCCCGCTTCTTCCGCTGGGAGTAGTCCTCCGCACAACGCGCGGCGCCCCCTGGCCGGTTCGGGCCAGGGGGCGCTCGGCGTTCTTCCGGCGGTTCGTCAGCTCTGGTTGCCGCCACGGCGCTTGCGGGCGAGCAGGACGAGCGCGCCGCCGACCAGCAGCACGCCGCCGCCGACCGCCGCGATCATCGGGGTGGCGTCGCTGCTACCGGTCTGGGCGAGCACCGGGCCGCTGGTGGCGGGCACCGGGGCGGGGGTCCGGGCGGGGGTGGGCGTCACCGGCGGGGTCGGGGTGGCCGGCGGGGTGGTGCTCGGGGTCGGCGCCACGGTCGGCGTCGGCGTCGGGGTGGTGCTCGGCGTCGTCGTCGGGGTCGGCGTGGGCGTGGGGGTCCTGGTGGGCGTGGGGGTCCTGGTGGGCGTCGGCGTCGGCGTGTGGCACGGCTCGATCGTCTTCGTCTCGTTGATGTTCCAGTCCTTGTTCCCCGCGTCCTCGGTGGTCTTCACCACGAGGGTCGCCCTGACCGGCGCGGAGTGGTCCTTCACCGGGAAGGTGCCGTGGAACTCCTTCGGGAACGCCTTGTCGTCGAGCACCTTCTCGCCGTCGACGGTCAGGCTGACGGTGTTCTTCACGTCGCTCTTGTCGCTGTAGTTGACCAGATCGATCACGATCTTGTCGCAGGTCGCCTGCCACGTCGGCACGTGCGCCGAAGCGCTGCCGGCCAGGGCCAGGGGCAGCAGAATTCCGGCCGCTGCCGTACCGGCGAGTGTCGTCGCGCCTATCCCGAAGTGCCGCCGCTGTCGCGCCATGACGCTGTTCCCCTCCGAACGGTCTTGTGCAGCAGGCACGTTGAGTGGTTCGCGGGGGCCCGCTACAAGTGTCCGGGGGACTCTACCGGCACTCCCGCACCTCGCCACACCCCGCCGTACGACCGGATTCCGCCTGTCGGTCCCGCCTCGGACGTGCGTCACCAGCCCATCACGGCCGCCACCTCGCCCGACGCGGACTCGACAAACCCGAAGGAACTTCGTCACCCGACGGGAAAACAGCACTCCCGGCGATCACGTTCGATCACCGTGGCCACAGATTCGGTCGGCGACGAACTTCGCCCCGGTGTCCTGCCCGCGCCCCGCCCCAAGATCGCCTGTAAGGCCGCCTACGATTGACCCCGTGCCTAACCCCTTCTCCCTGCTCGCCGACCGCTGGCAGCCCTCCGCCGCCATGGTCCGGCGTGCCGCGTTCGCCGCGCTGGTGATGAGCGTGGTGATCGTCGTCACCGGCGGCGCCGTCCGGCTCACCGCCTCCGGCCTCGGCTGTACGACTTGGCCCCGCTGCACCGGCGACAGCCTCACGCCCACCCCCGAGATGGGCTTCCACGGCATCGTCGAGTTCACCAACCGGATGCTCACCTACGTGCTGAGCGCCGCCGTCGGCTGGGCGATCCTGGCCGCCCGCTGCCACCGGCCCTGGCGGCGCGGCCTGACCAAGCTCGGCTGGGCGCAGTTCTGGCTGGTGATGAGCAACGCCGTGCTCGGCGGCATCACCGTGCTGACCGGCCTCAACCCGTACACCGTGGCGCTGCACATGATCGCGGCGATGGCGCTGGTCTGGGTCGCGCTGCTGATGTGGGAGCGGTCCAAGGAAGGCGACGGCCCGTCGAAGCTCGCGGTGGCCCGGCCGATCCACCAGCTCTCGTACGTCCTGGTCACGGTCATCGGCCTGCTGGTCGCGGCCGGCACCCTGGTGACCGGTGCCGGCCACCACCCGGGCACGCCGAAGGACAACAAGATCGTCCCGCGCATCCCGATCGACTACGACCGCCTCGCCCAGTTCCACGCCGACTTCGCCATGGTCTCGGTCGGCATGGCCATCGCGGCGATCTTCGTCTTCGCCGCCGTGAAGGCCCCGCAGCCCGCCCGTGCCCGGGCCAAGGAACTGCTCGCCATCCTGCTCCTGCAGGGCGTGCTCGGCTTCGTCCAGTACTTCACGGACGCCCCCGAGCTCATGGTCGGCCTGCACATGCTGCTCGCCGCACTCACCTGGATCGCCGCCCTGCGCATCCCCCTCGCCCTGCGCACCCGCGAGGACGACGCGAGCGCCGCGCCGCTGCCGGTCCAGGCCCCGCAGGCCGCCTCGGTCTGACCCGGCACGCACGACGGCCCGGTTCCCCCGTCCGGAGGAACCGGGCCGTCGCCGTGTGAAGGACGGGCCGTGGGAGGCGCGGTCAGCCGCCGAGCTGGATCCCGGCCATCCGCTTCCACTCGTACGGGCCGGTCTTCACCTTGAGCGCCAGCTCGCCCTCGAAGTCGTCGTGCAGGGTCAGCCCGGCCAGCTCCGCGGCCCGGCGGCCGACCGCGTAGCTCGGGGCCACCTGGTCGCCCCAGGCGCCGTCCGCGCCGACCACGACGATCCGGGTGGCCACGGCGCCGACGTACTCGACGACCGCGTCGGCCCTGCCCCCGTGCTGCTGGGCGAAGCTGGTGAGGTTCTTGGCGATGCGCTTGGCACGGCGCTCGGTGCGGGCGTCCGGCGCGGCGGCGTTGGCGGTCTCTGCGCTGCTCATGACCGCATGCTACCCACCGGTATCGGCGATGGCGACGGGAGCGGGCTGTGCACCGGGCCACATACTGGAGGGGTGACCTTCCAAGGCTGGCCGGCCGAGGCGCTCGACTTCTACGAGCACCTGGAGGCCGACAACTCGAAGACCTTCTGGCAAGCCCACAAGGAGCAGTACGACGACGCCGTGCGCGCGCCGATGGAGCGGCTGCTCGCCGACCTGGAGCCGGAGTTCGGGCCGGGCAGGATCTTCCGCCCCAACCGCGACATCCGCTTCAGCGCCGACAAGTCCCCGTACAAGACGCACATCGGCGCGCACCTGGAGGCCGGCGGCTACGTCCAGCTCTCCGCCGACGGCCTGGCCTGCGGCAACGGGATGTACCAGCTCGCTCCGGACCAGCTGGAGCGCTACCGGGCGGCCGTCGCCGAGGACGTCAGCGGCGCCGAACTGGAGCGGGTGATCGCCCGGGTGGAGAAGGACGGCCCCCGGGTGTTCGGCCGGGACACCCTGAAGTCGGCCCCCCGCGGCTACCCCAGGGACCATCCCCGGATCGAGTTGCTGCGCCACAAGGGCCTGGTGGCCTGGCAGGAGTGGCCGCCCGCCAAGTGGCTGGGCACCCGCTCCGCCTACACCCGGATCACCGCCTTCCTGCGCGCCTCGCAGCCGCTCAAGGACTGGCTGGACGGCCACGTCGGCCCGTCCGAACTCCCCGCCCGCTGAACGCGCGAGAGCCCCGGTCCGCCGGACCGGGGCTCTTCTTCCATACTGCTGCGGCTACTTCACGAACGGGTCGATCGCCGTCACCACGAACAGCAGCGACAGGTAGGTGATCGACCAGTGGAACAGCCGCATCTCCTTCAGCTTCGCGCCCACGATCCCGGCCTTGGCCCGGGCGTACAGCGCGTGCGCCTCCCGCAGCCAGGCCGCGCCGAGCAGCACCGCGGCGACGGGGTACAGCCAGCTCATGTGCCCCAGCGGCCAGAGCGTCAGCGAGACCGCCACCATGACCCAGGAGTAGACGACGACCTGCTTGGCCACCGCCAGGTTGCCCTTGATCACCGGCAGCATCGGGACGCCGGCCCGCAGGTAGTCCTCGCGGACCTTCATCGACAGCACCCAGGTGTGCGGCGGGGTCCAGAAGAAGACCACCAGGAACAGCACCAGGGCCGACCACGACAGCGAGTTGGTGACCGAGGCCCAGCCGACGAACACCGGCATGCAGCCGGCGATGCCGCCCCAGACGATGTTCTGCGTGGTGCGCCGCTTGAGCCCCAGCGTGTAGACGAACACGTAGAACAGCAGCGCGCTCAGTGCGAGGCCCGAGGACAGCCAGTTGACGGTGAGGCCCAGCAGCAGCGTCGAGACGACCGCGAGCGTGATGCCGAACACCAGCGCCTCGCGCGGCGACACCATGCCGGTGACGATCGGCCGCCGCTCGGTGCGCGACATCACCGCGTCGATGTCGCGGTCGATGTACATGTTGAGGGCGTTGGCGCCGCCCGCCGAGAGGTAGCCGCCGACCACGACCTTCAGCACCAGCAGCATGTCCGGAACACCCTGCTGCGCCAGGAACATCACCGGCACGGTGCTCATCAGCAGCAGCTCGATGATCCGGGGCTTGGTCAGTGCGACGAAGGCGCCGACACGTGCCCCGAACGGCCGGCGCGCAGGAGTCGCCCCGGTGACCCCGGCGGGACGGGTTTCGACGGCGGTCACTAACACCCCAACTGAAGATGAATCTTCGCAGGCGTCCACGGAAACGAAGGTCCCGAATCGTCCGCTCTGCGCGTACCACGACACCATAGACGCTCCATATCTCCCCACCGGCTCCGGGGTCCCCCGGCGAGGCAGAACGCACACCCCTGGGTGAACCGACGAAGTCGGCCCGCTCGGCGCGCCTCCCTCGTCCTGCTCACCGGAGGGGCAGGGCACGATAAAACAGGAGAGTCTGGGACGAAACCACCCGCAACACTCTCGTGGGAATCGCCATACGCAAATCCCCGTTGTCCCGGCACGGAGGGTGAGCCCCGGCCCGGACGGTAGGCTCGCACGCAGAAGCGGGATCTACCCTCCGTGACCGGCACCACCCAAACGTCGGGACCACAGCGCCGTGGCCGACCCGGTCCCCTTCACGGGGTCACTCTTCACAACGGAAGGAGCCCTGAGACAGGGTGAGCACGACGCCGACGAACGAATTCGAGTGGTCCGAGCTGGACGAACGGACGGTGGACACGGCGCGCGTCCTGGCCATGGACGCCGTCCAGAAGGTCGGCAACGGACACCCCGGGACGGCCATGTCGCTGGCCCCGGCTGCGTACCTGATCTTCCAGCGCTTCCTGCGCCACGACCCGACCGACCCGTCCTGGGTGGGCCGTGACCGCTTCGTCCTCTCCCCCGGGCACACCAGCCTGACCCTCTACACCCAGCTCTACTTCTCCGGCTACGGCCTGGAGCTGGACGACCTCAAGGCCTTCCGGGTCGCCGGCAGCCGCACGCCCGGCCACCCCGAGCACGGCCACACCGCGGGTGTCGAGACCACGACCGGCCCGCTCGGCCAGGGCATCGCCAACGCGGTCGGCATGGCGATGGCCGCCCGCTACGAGCGCGGCCTGTTCGACCCGGACGCCCCGGCCGGCGAGTCCCCCTTCGACCACACCATCTGGGCCATCGTCTCCGACGGCGACCTGGAGGAGGGCATCTCCGCCGAGGCCTCGTCGCTGGCCGGCCACCAGAAGCTCGGCAACCTGGTCGCCCTCTACGACGACAACCACATCTCGATCGAGGGCGACACCGAGACCGCCTTCTCCGAGGACGTCCTCAAGCGCTACGAGGCGTACGGCTGGCACGTCCAGCGGGTCGCCCCGAAGGCGAACGGCGACATCGACGTGGCCGCCCTGGCCGACGCGCTGGCCGCCGCCAAGGCCGAGACCTCCCGCCCGTCGATGATCGCGATGCGCACGATCATCGCCTGGCCGGCGCCGAACGCCCAGGACACCGCCAAGGCCCACGGCTCCGCGCTCGGCGCCGACGAGATCGCCGCCACCAAGAAGGTCCTGGGCTTCGACCCGGAGAAGACCTTCGAGGTCAGCGACCACGTGATCGAGCACGCCCGCAAGGCGATCAAGCGCGGCAAGGTCGCCCGCGACCAGTGGCAGCAGTCCTTCGAGGCCTGGCGCGCCGCCAACCCGCACCGCGCCGCCGAGTTCGACCGCATCCAGGCCGGCGAGCTGCCCGAGGGCTGGAAGAAGGCCATCCCGTCCTTCCCGGCCGGCAAGGAGGTCGCCACCCGCAAGGCCTCCGGCGAGACCCTCAAGGCGATCGGCGCGGTGATCCCGGAGCTGTGGGGCGGCTCGGCCGACCTCGCCGAGTCCAACCTCACCACCATCGACGAGGAGAGCTCCTTCCTCCCCGAGGGCAACCCGCTGAAGACCGCCGGCCCGTACGGCCGGACGATCCACTTCGGCATCCGCGAGCACGCCATGGGCTCGACCATGAACGGCATCGCCCTGCACGGAAGGACCCGCGTGTACGGCGGCACCTTCCTGGTCTTCGCCGACTACATGCGCCCGGCCGTCCGCCTGGCCGCGCTGATGAAGCTGCCGGTCACCTACGTCTGGACGCACGACTCGATCGGCCTCGGCGAGGACGGCCCGACGCACCAGCCGGTCGAGCACCTGGCCTCGCTGCGGGCCATCCCGGGCCTGGCCATGGTCCGCCCGGCCGACGCCAACGAGACCGCCGTCGCCTGGCGCACCGTCGTCGAGCGGCAGACCACCCACCCCGGCCCGGTCGGCCTGGCGCTCACCCGCCAGAACGTCCCGACCTTCGACCGCGAGGTCTTTGCCTCCGCCGAGGGCACCGCAAAGGGCGGCTACATCCTGGCGGAGGCCGGCAACGGCGACCCGCAGGTGATCCTGCTCGGCACCGGCTCCGAGGTCCAGCTGGCCGTCAAGGCCCGCGAGGTCCTGGAGGCCGAGGGCATCGCCACCCGCGTGGTCTCGATGCCGTCCTTCGAGTGGTTCCAGGAGCAGGACCAGGCCTACCGCGACAGCGTGCTGCCGCCGTCGGTCAAGGCCCGGGTGTCGGTCGAGGCCGGCATCGCCCAGGGCTGGCGCGAGCTGGTCGGCGACCACGGCCGGATCGTCTCCCTGGAGCACTTCGGCGCCTCCGCCGACTACAAGGTGCTCTTCGAGGAGTTCGGCCTGACCGCCGAGCGCGTGGTGGCCGAGGCGCACAACGCCCTCCGCTCCCTCGAAGCCGTCAACCGCTGACGCCACTTGGGCCGGGCCCGCGACCCGCACGTCAACGGCCCGGCCCGGTCTGACGACCCACAGACTGACGAACGAAGAGAAGAAGGACTGAAGCACCATGACTGACGCACTGAAGCGCCTCAGCGACGAAGGCGTGGCGATCTGGCTGGACGACCTCAGCCGCGAGCGGCTCAACTCCGGCAACCTGGCCGAGCTGGTGCAGAACAAGCACGTGGTGGGCGTGACCACCAACCCGACCATCTTCCAGAAGGCCATCGGCGGCAACGGCGCCTACGAGGGCCAGCTGCGCGACCTCGCCGTCCGCAAGGTCACCACCGACGAGGCCGTCCGCATGATCACCACCTCGGACGTGCGCGACGCGGCCGACGTGCTGCGCCCGGTCTACGACGCCTCCAACGGCCGCGACGGCCGGGTCTCCATCGAGGTCGACCCGCGCCTGGCGCACGAGACCGCCGCCACCGTGGCCGAGGCCAAGCAGCTGTGGTGGCTGGTCGACCGTCCGAACGTCTTCATCAAGATCCCCGCCACCAAGGCCGGCCTGCCCGCGATCAGCGAGGTCATCGGCAAGGGCATCAGCGTCAACGTCACGCTGATCTTCTCGCTGGACCGCTACCGGGCCGTCGTCGACGCCTACCTGACCGGTCTGGAGACCGCCAAGGCCAAGGGCCTGGACCTCTCCCAGATCGAGTCGGTCGCCTCCTTCTTCGTCTCCCGCGTGGACACCGAGATCGACAAGCGCCTCGACAAGGTCGGCGGCGACGCCAAGGACCTGCGCTCCAAGGCCGCCCTCGCCAACGCCCGCCTCGCCTACCAGGCGTACGAGGAGGTCTTCGGCTCGGTCGACGGCAAGACCGAGGGCAGCGCCCGCTGGAAGGCCCTGGAGGCCGCCGGCGCCAAGCCGCAGCGCCCGCTCTGGGCCTCCACCGGCGTCAAGGACCCGGCCCTGCCGGACACCCTGTACGTCACCGAGCTGGTCGCGCCGGGCACCGTCAACACCATGCCCGAGGCCACCCTGGACGCCACGGCCGACCACGGTGTGGTCACCGGCGGCACCATCGTCCCCAACTACGCCGACGCCAAGGCCGTGATGGACGCCATCGCCGCCGCCGGCGTGGACTACGACGACGTCGTCCAGGTCCTGGAGGACGAGGGCGTGGAGAAGTTCGAGCAGTCGTGGACCGAGCTGCTCGACACCGTCTCCGCCTCGCTCACCGCGCACGCCGCCGAGAAGTGACCTTCCTGCTCACACAGCGCACGAAAGCGGAGCCCATCAAGTGAGCACTGATTTCCCCGAGTTGACGAACGAGTCGGACGCGGGCAACGCCCCGCCGGCGCCCGTCAACCCGCTTCGTGACCCCGCCGACCGACGGCTCCCGCGCATCGCGGGGCCGTCGGGTCTGGTCATCTTCGGGGTCACCGGCGACCTGTCCCGCAAGAAGCTGATGCCGGCGATCTACGACCTGGCCAACCGCGGCCTGCTGCCGCCGGGCTTCTCGCTCGTCGGCTTCGCCCGGCGCGAGTGGGAGGACGAGGACTTCGCCAAGGAGGTCCACGACGCGGTCAAGGAGCACGCGCGGACCCCGTTCCGGGAGGAGGTCTGGCAGCAGCTCGCCAAGGGCATGCGCTTCGTCCAGGGCACCTTCGACGACGACGACGCCTTCGACAAGCTCCGCCAGACCATCGAGGAGCTGGACAAGGCCCAGGGCACCGGCGGCAACTTCGCCTTCTACCTGTCCGTCCCGCCGAAGTTCTTCCCGACCGTCGTCCAGCAGCTCAAGAAGCACGGCCTGGCCGACCCTCCGCAGGGATCCTGGCGCCGCGCGGTGATCGAGAAGCCGTTCGGCCACGACCTGGAGAGCGCCCAGGAGCTCAACAAGGTCGTCCACGAGGTCTTCCCCCGGGACGAGGTCTTCCGGATCGACCACTACCTGGGCAAGGAGACCGTCCAGAACATCCTGGCGCTGCGCTTCGCCAACCAGATGTTCGAGCCGATCTGGAACCGCTCCTACGTCGACCACGTGCAGATCACCATGGCCGAGGACATCGGCATCGGCGGCCGGGCCGGCTACTACGACGGCATCGGCTCGGCGCGCGACGTCATCCAGAACCACCTGCTCCAGCTGATGGCGCTCACCGCCATCGAGGAGCCCGCGTCCTTCCACCCGAAGGCGCTGGTGGCCGAGAAGCTCAAGGTGCTCAGCGCCGTCAAGCTCCCGGCCGACCTCGGCAAGCACACCGTGCGGGCGCAGTACAGCTCCGGCTGGCAGGGCGGCGAGGAGGTGGTCGGCTACCTGGACGAGGACGGCATCAACCCGGAGTCCAAGACCGACACCTACGCGGCCATCAAGCTGGAGATCAACAACCGCCGCTGGGCGGGCGTCCCGTTCTACCTGCGCACCGGCAAGCGGCTGGGCCGCCGGGTCACCGAGATCGCGGTGGTCTTCCAGCGCGCCCCGTACCTGCCGTTCGACTCCTACGCGACCGAGGAGCTGGGGCAGAACGCCCTGGTCATCCGGGTCCAGCCGGACGAGGGCGTGACGGTGCGGTTCGGCTCCAAGGTGCCGGGCACCTCCTTCGAGGTCCGGGACGTCACGATGGACTTCGCCTACGGCGAGTCCTTCACCGAGTCCAGCCCGGAGGCGTACGAGCGGCTCATCCTCGACGTGCTGCTCGGCGACGCCAACCTGTTCCCGCGCCACCAGGAGGTCGAGCTCTCCTGGCAGATCCTCGACCCGATCGAGAAGTACTGGGACACCCACGGCAAGCCCGCCCAGTACCCGGCGGGGACCTGGGGCCCGGTCGAGGCCGACGAGATGCTCGCACGAGACGGCAGGAGCTGGCGCCGGCCATGAAGATCGACCTCACCAACACGACGTCCGGCAAGATCAACGCCGCGCTGATGGAGGCGCGCCGTGCCAGCGGCTCCACCGCCGCCGGCATGGTGCTCACCCTGGTGATCGTCACCGACGAGGGCAGCGCGTACGACGCCCTCAAGGCCGCCAACGACGCGTCCCGCGAGCACCCCTCGCGCACCCTCGCGGTGATCAAGCGCGCGGGGCGCTCGCCGCGGGCCCGCGCCGAGACCCGGCTGGACGCCGAGATCCTGGTCGGCTCGGACGCCGGTTCCGGCGAGACGGTCGTCCTGCGCATGCACGGCGAGCTCGCCGCGCACGCCCAGTCGGTCGTCCTGCCGCTGCTGCTGCCGGACGCCCCGGTCGTCGTCTGGTGGCCGGACAACGCGCCGATGCACCCGGCGCAGGACCCGCTGGGCTCGATCGCCCAGCGCCGCATCACCGACGCGGTCACCGCCGAGTCCCCGGTCGGCCAGCTCGCCCAGCGGGCCCAGAGCTACACCCCGGGCGACACCGACCTCGCCTGGACCCGGATCACCGGGTGGCGCTCGATGCTGGCCGCCGCGCTTGACCAGCGCCCGTCCCGGATCCTGTCCGCGGTGGTCGAGGGCGAGTCGTACAACCCCAGCGTGGAACTGCTCGGCCTCTGGCTGCACAACCGGCTGCACGTCCCGGTCGAGCGGGTCGTCACCGGCGGCCCGGGCATCACCGCGGTGCACCTGCGAACCAAGGACGGGGACATCACCCTGGACCGCCCGGACGGCCTGATGGGCACGCTCTCCATGCCCGGCTCGCCGGACCGCCAGGTGGCGCTCAAGCGGCGCGAGACCTCGGAGCTGATCGCCGAGGAGCTGCGCCGACTCGACCCGGACGACATCTACGCGTCGGCCGTGCGCACGCCCGTGGACCGGCTGCGCGAGCCCGCGAGCGCCGAGGTCGCGGCGGCCCACGAGGTCGCACACGCGGTCGCCGAGGCGGCCGTGGCCAACCCGACCCGGGTGACGTCCGACGGCGCGGAGAAGAAGCCCTCCACCCGGAAGGCCGCCAAGCGCAGCGCCGGGGACGGCGCATGACCAACGCCACCCCGCAGCTCGTCGTCCACCGCGACAAGGAGCTGATGGCCCAGGCCGCCGCGGCCCGGCTGATCACCCGGATCGTGGACGCCCAGGCCGCCCGCGGCACCGCCTCGGTGGTGCTCACCGGCGGCCGCAACGGCAACGCCCTCCTGGCCGCGATCGCCGCCTCCCCGGCGCGCGACGCGGTCGACTGGGCCCGGCTGGACCTCTGGTGGGGCGACGAGCGCTTCGTGCCCGCCGCGGACCCGGAGCGCAACGCCGTCCAGGCCCGCGCCGAGCTGCTGGACGCCGTCCCGCTCGACCCGGCGCGGGTGCACGAGATGCCCGCCTCGGACGGCATGGACGGCTCCGACGTGGAGGCCGCCGCCGCCCGCTACGCGCAGGAGCTGGCGAAGGCGGCCGGGCCGGGCGAGCGGCTCGGCGTCCCGGCCTTCGACGTGCTGCTGCTCGGCGTCGGACCGGACACCCACATCGCCTCGCTCTTCCCCGAGCACCCGGGCGTGCGGGAGACCGAGCTGACCGTGGTCGGCGTGCGCGGGGCCCCCAAGCCCCCGCCGACCCGGATCTCGCTCACCCTCCCGGCGATCCGGGCGGCCCGCGAGGTCTGGCTGCTGGCGGCGGGCGAGGACAAGGCGGGCGCGGTCGCGCTGGCCCTGTCCGGCCCCGGCGAGCTCCAGGCGCCCGCCTCCGGCGCGTACGGCCGCGGCCGCACCCTGTGGCTGCTGGACCGGGCCGCCGCGGAGCGGATCCCGCCGCAGCTGTACCCGCCGGCCTCGGCGTAGCGGTCCACAACGCCGAAGGGCGCCACCGTCGTTGACGGTGGCGCCCTTCTCGGCTTCGGTGCCCGGATTGCTCAGATCTCGCCGCGCAGCTTGGCCAGCGCCTCGGCGAGGATCGCCTCGCCGTCGGCGTCGGTGCGCCGCTCACGGACGTAGGCGAGGTGGGTCTTGTACGGCTCGTTGCGCGAGGGCGCCGGCGGGTTGTGCTCGTCCTGTCCGGCCGGGAAGCCGCAGCGCGGGCAGTCCCAGGTGTCCGGGATGACCGCCTCGGCCGCGAAGCTGGGCCGGGTCTCGTGCTTGTTGGCGCACCAGAAGGAGATCCGGTTGCGCGGGGCGGACTCGCCGCGCTCCGCCTCGCCCATCGGGCCCGCTCCGACCCTGCTGCCACGGATGGCATTGCCACTTGCCACGGTCTGACTCCCTGCGTGCTGGTACGCCGACCCGCCGCGGTGCGCGTCGGTGGCGAAATTCGTCCTAGTGTAAGCAGGAGTTAAGGGTCCGCCACCATCGCCTCCGCCCCGACCGTCCCAGGATAGGCGCTCGGACGACGGGGCGTCAGGGTTACGTCGGCTCCGGGTACCGGCTCGTCGTGGCTCGGTACCGGCTCGGTGCTACTTCTGGTACTTGAGCAGCAGGCCGAGGACGATGATGCTGGCGAACCAGCCCAGGCCGACCACGATGGTGATGCGGTCCAGGTTGCGCTCGGCCACCGCGGAGCCACCGCCGGTCGACATCGCGCCCCCGCCGAACATGTCGGACAGGCCGCCGCCCTTCCCCTTGTGCAGCAGCACCAGGAGGATCATCAGCAGACTGAAGATGATCAGGGCAATCGAGAACCCGATAACCACGACGGGACCAACTCTCTCGTATCTTCGGCGAAGGGGCCGGGCCGCGTACGGCGGTCCGGCCCCAAAGCCTACGTTGCTGCGGCGGCGTTAGCCTACTGCCTGCTCACGGTAGCGCACGATCTTGACGAACTCGTCGGCGTCCAGCGAGGCACCGCCGATCAGGCCGCCGTCGATGTCGGCCTTGGCCATCAGGCCGGCGGCGCTCGACGCCTTGACCGAACCGCCGTACAGCACGCGGACCTTGTCGGCCAGCTCGGCGTCGTACAGCTCGGCGATCCGCCCGCGGATGGCGGCGCAAACCTCCTGCGCGTCCTCCGGGGTGGCCACCTCGCCGGTGCCGATCGCCCAGACCGGCTCGTAGGCGACCACGACGGACTCGGCCTGCTCGGCCGGGATGTCCGCGAGGGCGCCGTCCAGCTGGGCCAGCGTGTACTCGACGTGGGTGCCGGCCTTGCGGATCTCCAGCGGCTCGCCGATGCACAGGATCGGGGTGATCCCGGCCCGGTAGGCGGCCTTGACCTTGGCGTTGACGATCTCCTCGTTCTCGCCGTGGTACTGGCGGCGCTCCGAGTGGCCGATCACCGCGTAGGTGCATTTGAGCTTGGCCAGCATCGGGCCGGAGACCTCGCCGGTGTAGGCACCGGAGTCGTGCTGCGAGATGTCCTGCGAGCCGTACTTGATCTTCAGCTTGTCGCCGTCGACCAGGGTCTGCACCGAGCGCAGGTCGGTGAACGGCACCAGGACGGCGACCTCGACGGCCTCGAAGTCCTTGTCGTTCAGCGCGAAGGTCAGCTTCTGGGTGTGCTGGATGGCCTCAAGGTGGTTGAGGTTCATCTTCCAGTTACCCGCCATGAGCGGGAGACGGTCAGTCATTGCTTTCAGCCTTCCAGGGCGGCGAGACCGGGGAGGGTCTTGCCCTCCAGGTACTCGAGGCTCGCGCCACCGCCGGTCGAGATGTGCCCGAACTTCGTCTCGTCGAAGCCCAGGATGCGGACGGCCGCGGCGGAGTCGCCGCCGCCGACCACGGTGAACGCGTCGCTGTCGAGCAGCCCCTGCGCGACGGCCTTGGTGCCGTTCGCGTAGTCCGGGTGCTCGAAGACGCCCATCGGGCCGTTCCAGAACACGGTCCTGGCGTCGGCCAGCTTCGCCGCGTACAGCTCGCGGGTCTTCGGGCCGATGTCCAGGCCCTCCTGGTCGGCCGGGATCTTGTCCGAGTCGACGAGCTCCGGGTTGGCCGGGGCCTTGGTCTTGAGGTCCGGGAAGTCCGCCGACACCAGGACGTCCACCGGCAGGACGAACTCGACGCCGCGCTTCTCGGCCTCCGCCAGGTACTCCAGGCAGACCGGGATCTGGTCCGCCTGCAGCAGCGAGATGCCGACCTCGTGGCCCTTGGCCTTGAGGAAGGTGTACGCCATGCCGCCGCCGATCAGGATCCGGTCGGCCTTCTTCAGCAGGTTGTCGATGACGCCGAGCTTGTCGGAGACCTTGGCGCCGCCGAGCACGACGACGTACGGACGCTGGACGTCCTCGGTGAGCTTCTTCAGCACACCGACCTCGGTGGCGATCAGGTCGCCGGCGGCGTTCGGCAGCAGGGCCGGCAGGTCGTACACCGAGGCGTGCTTGCGGTGCACGGCACCGAAACCGTCGCCGACGTAGAGGTCGGCGAGGGCGGCCAGCTGCTCGGCGAAGGCCTTGCGCTCGGCGTCGTCCTTGCTGGTCTCGCCGGCGTTGAAGCGCAGGTTCTCCAGCAGCACGACCTCGCCGTCGGCCAGCGCGGCGACGGCGGCCCGGGCGCTCTCGCCCACGGTGTCGGTGGCGGCGGCGACCGGCCTGCCGAGGATCTCGCCGAGCCGGACGGCCACCGGCGCGAGCGAGAACTGCGGGTCGGGCTCGCCCTTCGGGCGGCCGAGGTGGGAGGCGACGACGACCTTCGCACCGCGCTCGACGAGCTTGGCGATGGTCGGGGCGACGGCGCGGATCCGGCCGTCGTCGGTGATCTGGTCGCCGGCCAGCGGGACGTTCAGGTCGGCGCGGACGAACACGCGCTTGCCGGCGACGTCGAGGTCTTCGATGGTCTTCACGGGTTCTTCGGACTCCTGGGGAGATGGTCGGTGCGCAGGGAGGCGGCACGGCGCAGGGGCCGCCTGAAGACGAGGGAATGTAGAGCGAGGGCCCGGATGGCAGTGTGCGCCAGCCGGGCCCTCGCCCCTATCTCACGTCAGCTCCCGCTGCGTCAGAGCTGGCCGCCGACGAGGGTGGTCAGGTTGACGAGGCGGTTCGAGTAGCCCCACTCGTTGTCGTACCAGCCGAGCACCTTGACCTGGTTGCCCTGGACCATGGTGAGCTGGGCGTCGAAGATGCAGGAGGCCGGGTCGTTGACGATGTCCGACGAGACGATCGGGTCCTCGGTGTAGGCCAGGATGCCCTTGAGCGGGCCCTCCGAGGCCTTCTGGAACGCGGCGTTGACCTCGTCCTTGGTGACCTCGCGCTCCAGGGTGACGACCAGGTCCGTGATGGAGCCGGTCGGGACCGGGACGCGCAGCGAGGTGCCGTCCAGCTTGCCCTTCAGCTCCGGCAGGACCAGGGCGGTCGCCTTGGCGGCACCGGTCGAGGTCGGGATGATGTTCTGCGACGCGGCGCGGGCGCGGCGCAGGTCCTTGTGCGGGAAGTCCAGCGTCACCTGGTCGTTGGTGAACGCGTGGACGGTGGTCATCAGGCCCTTGACGATGCCGAAGCTCTCGTTCAGCACCTTGGCCATCGGCGCCACGCAGTTGGTGGTGCAGGAGGCGTTGGAGATGATCGTGTGGTTGGCGGCGTCGTACTTGTCGTCGTTGACGCCCATCACGATGGTGACGTCCTCGTCGGTGGCGGGCGCCGAGATGATGACCTTCTTGGCACCGGCGGCGATGTGCTTCTTCGCGGCCTCGGCCTTGGTGAAGATGCCGGTGGACTCGACGACGATGTCGGCGCCCAGGGCGGCCCACGGCAGGTTGGCGGGGTCACGCTCGGCGGTGACCTGGAAGGTCTTGCCGTCGACGGTGATGCTGTCCTCGGTGTGCGAGACCGTGCCCGGGAAGGTGCCCAGGGTGGTGTCGTACTTCAGCAGGTGAGCCAGGGTCTTCGTGTCGGTCAGGTCGTTGACACCGACGATCTCGATGTCCGCGCCCTGGGCCTTGACCGCTCGGAAGAAGTTGCGGCCGATGCGGCCGAATCCGTTGATGCCTACCCGGATCGTCACGAACCGATCTCCTCGTTAGGTACGCCGGAGCTAAGCCGACGGGGGTGAGATTTGGGAAGTCCCCGACCGCCTATGACCCTACCCCTCCCGGGCCTGGGAGGGCACATCGCACCGATTCGCCAGACTTGGCGTGGCGCGTCCTAAACGCGATTTCCGGCCTTCCGTCCTTGGACCGGCGGGCAGTTGGTACGGGGGCAGTGGTCCCTACCAATCCGGGCGCGCCGGAACGCCGTCCGCGGCTTCCGGACACGGCCGCGGCCGGTGCCCGGAATCCGGACACCGGCCGCAGATCGCTCACGGAGCGTGACGTCAGTTGAGCGCCATCTCGTCGGTCAGATTGGCCTCGGTGCTCGGCAGGCCGAGCTCGGAGGCGCGCTTGTCGGCCATCGCCAGCAGGCGGCGGATCCGGCCGGCCACCGCGTCCTTGGTCAGCGGCGGGTCGGCGAGCGCGCCCAGCTCCTCCAGCGAGGCCTGCTTGTGCTGCATCCGCAGCTGGCCGGCCGCGGCCAGGTGCTCGGGCACCTCCTCGCCGAGGATCTCCAGCGCGCGGGCCACCCGGGCGCCGGCCGCCACCGCGGCCCGGGCCGAGCGGCGCAGGTTGGCGTCGTCGAAGTTGGCCAGCCGGTTGGCGGTGGCCCGGACCTCGCGCCGCATCCGGCGCTCCTCCCAGGCGAGCACCGACTCGTGCGCGCCGAGCCGGGTCAGCAGCGCGCCGATCGCGTCGCCGTCGCGGATGACCACCCGGTCCACACCGCGGACCTCGCGGGCCTTGGCGGGGATGCCGAGCCGGCGGGCCGCGCCGACCAGGGCGAGGGCGGCCTCGGAGCCGGGGCAGGTGATCTCCAGCGAGGAGGAGCGGCCGGGCTCGGTGAGCGAGCCGTGCGCCAGGAAGGCGCCGCGCCAGGCCGCCTCGGCGTCGCAGGTCGCCCCGGAGACGACCGCCGGGGGCAGGCCCCGGATCGGGCGCCCGCGGCCGTCCACCAGTCCGGTCTGGCGGGCGAGCAGCTCGCCGTCCTTGACCACCCGGACGACGAAGCGGCTGCCGCGCCGCAGACCGCCGGGGGCCATCACCACGAGGTCGGAGGAGTGCCCGAAGATCTCCAGGAGGTCCTTGCGCAGCCGCCGGGCCGCCGCACCCGTGTCGAGTTCGGCCTCGATCACGATGCGGCCGCTCACGATGTGCAGCCCGCCTGCGAATCGCAGGATCGCGGACACCTCCGCCTTGCGGCAGCACGCCCGGGTGACCGGGAGCCGGCTGATCTCGTCCTTCACCGCTGGAGTCATCGCCATGGCCCGATCCTTCCATGTGTCCGGAAAATCCGGTCGTACGCTGCCGCCAACAGCTCCGGGTCGTGTCGCGGGGTGCCGTCGGTGCGGGCGACACGGCCGAGCACCAGGGCGGCGCCCATCCGCTCGGCGGCCTTCTCCAGACCTTCCAGGTCGGCCTGGCCGAAGGCGCCGCCGGTGACGGCCCGCTCGTCCACCAGGATCGCATCCACGGCGAGGTCGGGAGCGTGATCGGCGATGACCTCCAGGTGGCGCTGCGGGGTGAAGCCCTCGGTCTCGCCGGGCTGGGGGGCCAGGTTCAGGGTGAGCAGGCGGCGGGCGCGGGTCTGGACGAGCGCCTTGGCCAGATCCGGCACCAGCAGGTGCGGGAGCACGCTGGTGAACCAGGAGCCGGGTCCGAGCACCACCCAGTCCGCCTCCCGGACCGCCGCGACGGCCTCCGGGACGGCCGGCGGCTCGTCGGGGAGCAGCCGGATCGACTGCACGGTGCCGGGGGTGACCGCGACGTCGGCCTGGCCGCGGACGGCCGTCACCTCGCCGGGGCGGGCCGGGTCGTGGCCGCGGACGCTCGCCTCGATGTCCAGCGGCACGGCCGACATCGGCAGCACCCGGCCCTGGACGTTCAGCAGCCGGCCGACCCAGTCCAGGGCGGCCACCGGGTCGCCGAGCTTCTCCCAGAGGGCGACGATCAGCAGGTTGCCGACGGCGTGGCCGCCGAGCTCGCCGCTGCCGGTGAAGCGTTGCTGGATCACCTCGGACCAGGTGCGGCCCCAGTCGTCGTCCCCGCACAGCGCCGCCAGCGCCTTGCGCAGGTCGCCGGGGGGCAGTACGCCCAGCTCGGCGCGGAGCCGGCCGCTGGAGCCGCCGTCGTCGGCGACGGTGACGACGGCGGTCAGGTCGCTGGTGAGCCGGCGCAGCGCGGACAGCGAGGCGGACAGGCCCTGGCCGCCGCCGAGCGCGGTGATCCGGGGGGCCGGGTTGGCCCGGGCGGCGGGGCTGCTGCGCGGTCGGCTCGGCGCCGGGGTCCGTGCCGGGCCCCCCGACCGATCGCCGGACCTGTGCTGCGGCTGCCACCCGGGCACGTATCCCGACACACCCACCTCGCGTTCCTGTTCGCCCGCCGCCGGCCCGGCCGGCGGCCCGGCGGGGAGGAGGCGGTTACTCCCGTCCCATGTCTCGGTGGACCAGCACCGTCTCCACGCCGTCGGCGATGAGACGCTTGGTCAGGCGCTCGGACATCGCGACGCTGCGGTGCTTGCCACCGGTGCAGCCTACGGCAAGCGTCATGTAGCGCTTCCCCTCCCGGCGATACCCCTCGGTGACGACGCGCAGGAGCTCGGCGTAACCGTTCAGGAACTCGTTGGCACCGGGCTGCTGGAACACGTAGTCGGCGACGTCGGCGTCGGTGCCGGTACGGGCGCGCAGCTCGGGCACCCAGTGCGGGTTGGGCAGGAACCGGCAGTCCACCACGAGGTCGGCGTCGACCGGCAGGCCGTACTTGAAGCCGAAGGACATCACGGTGGCGCGCAGCTCGGGCTCGTCGTGGTCGGCGAACTGGGCGTCCAGCTTGGCGCGCAGCTGGTGCACGTTGAGGTTGGAGGTGTCGATCACGAGGTCGGCCTCGCCGCGCAGGTCGCGCAGCAGGTCGCGCTCCTGGGCGATGCCGTCGACGATCCGGCCGTCGGCCTGGAGCGGGTGCGGGCGGCGCACGCTCTCGAAGCGGCGGACCAGGGCCTCGTCGGAGGAGTCCAGGAAGACGACCCGCAGCCGGACGCCGCGCTTCTCCAGCTCGTCGAGCGAGGTGAGCAGTTCGTCGAAGAACTGGCGGCCGCGGACGTCCACGACGACGCCGATCCGGGCGACGTTGCCCTGGGAGCGGGCGCCGAGGTCGACCATGGTCGGGATGAGGGCCGGGGGCAGGTTGTCCACCACGAACCAGCCGAGGTCCTCCAGGCACTTGGCGGCGGTGGAGCGGCCGGCTCCGGACATGCCGGAGATGATCACCAGCTCCGGCGCGTTCTCGGCCACGTCTGACACGGTCACTTCGGTTCCCCGCTCTCGGTCTTTCTGCTGGGGAGCACGCGCATGGCGCGGTCGCGCCGGGCCGGCTGACGGACGGCGTCGGCCGTCATGGCGTCTCCTGGGATGGTGCGGTCGTGGGTGCTGCGGCCACCGGCGTGGCGGCCTGGTCGGCCCCGTCCTCGATGATCTCGCCGGTCGCGGTGTTGACCGCGGGTGCGGCGGGTGTACGGGACGACAACGCCGCCGCAACAGTCTCCGCCGTCCGGCGTCCGATGCCGGGTACGGCGCAGAGTTCGTCGACGGTGGCGGCGCGGAGCTTCTTCAGCGAGCCGAAATGCTTGAGCAGCGCCTGGCGGCGAGTCTCGCCGAGCCCCGGGACGGAGTCCAGTTCCCCGGCGGTGAGTCGCCTGGAACGCTTGCTGCGCTGGTAGGTGATCGCGAAGCGGTGGGCCTCGTCGCGGACGCGCTGGAGCAGGTAGAGGCCCTCGCTGCTGCGCGGCAGCACGACCGGGTCGTCCTCGCCGGGCAGCCAGACCTCCTCCAGGCGCTTGGCGAGGCCGCAGAGGGCGACGTCGTCGATGCCGAGCTCGTCCAGGGCCCGCTTGGCGGCGGCGACCTGGGGCTGGCCGCCGTCGACGACGAGCAGTTGGGGCGGGTAGGCGAAGCGGCGCGGGCGGCCGCCCTCATCCCGTGTTGCTGTCGGGTCGATCGCGCCGGCCGGGGCGCCTTCGGCCGCGGCGCCCGGGTCGTCGGCCTCGGGGACGACCCACTCGCCGGTCTGCTCGCGCTCCTGGAGGTAGCGGCGGAAGCGCCGGCCGATCACCTCGTGCATCGAGCGGACGTCGTCCTGGCCCTCGAATCCCTTGATCTGGAACCGCCGGTACTCGCTCTTGCGTGCCAGGCCGTCCTCGAAGACGACCATCGAGGCGACCACGTCCTCGCCCTGGAGGTGGGAGATGTCGAAGCACTCGATGCGCAGCGGGACGGAGTCCAGCTCCAGCGCGTCGGCGATCTCCTGGAGGGCGCGGCTGCGGGTGGTGAGGTCGGAGGCGCGCTTGGTCTTGTGCAGCGCCAGCGCCTGCTGGGCGTTGCGCTGCACGGTGGCCATCAGGTCCTTCTTGTCGCCGCGCTGCGGGATCCGCAGGTCGACCTGGCTGCCCCGGAGGCCGCAGAGCCAGTCCTTGACCGGGTCGGCCGGGTCGGGCAGCGAGGGGACCAGCACCTCGCGCGGGACGGACTCGCTGCCCCCGCCGTAGAGCTGCTGGAGGGCGTGCTCCACGAGGCCCGCGGTGTCGACGTCCTCGACCTTGTCGGTGACCCAGCCGCGCTGGCCGCGCACCCGGCCGCCGCGGACGTGGAAGATCTGGACGGCGGCCTCGAGTTCGTCCTCGGCGACGGCCAGCAGGTCGGCGTCGGTGGCGTCGGCGAGCACGATGGCGTTCTTCTCCATCGCGCGCTTGAGGGCGCCGATGTCGTCGCGCAGCCGGGCCGCCTTCTCGTACTCCATCTCCGCGGCGGCCTCCTGCATCTGCTCTTCCAGCCGGCGCAGGTAGTTGCCGGTGCGCCCGGCCATGAAGTCGCAGAAGTCCTCGGCCAGCGCCCGGTGTTCGTCCGCCGAGACCTTGCCGACGCAGGGCGCCGCGCACTTGCCGATGTAGCCGAGCAGGCAGGGCCGGCCGACCTGCCGGGCGCGCTTGAACACGCCGTTGGAGCAGGTGCGGACGGGGAAGACGCGCAGCATCAGGTCGACCGTCTCGCGGATCGCCCAGGCGTGCCCGTACGGACCGAAGTAGCGCACGCCCTTCTTGTGCGCCCCGCGCATCACCTGGACCCGCGGGAACTCCTCGTCGAGGGTGACGGCGAGCTCCGGGTAGCTCTTGTCGTCGCGGTACTTGACGTTGAACCGCGGGTCGAACTCCTTGATCCAGGAGTACTCCAGCTGGAGCGCCTCGACCTCGGTGGCCACCACCGTCCACTCGACCGACGCGGCGGTGGTGACCATCGTCGCGGTGCGCGGGTGCAGCCCGGCCAGGTCCTGGAAGTAGGACGACAGGCGCGGGCGCAGGCTCTTGGCCTTGCCGACGTAGATGACCCGGCCGTGGGCGTCGCGGAACCTGTAGACGCCCGGCGAGGTCGGGATCGCGCCCGGAGCCGGGCGGTAGGTGCTCGGGTCAGCCATGGCTCCACCGTACCGAGTCGGGCCGGGGCCGCGGAGGGGAGATCAACTGGTCGGAGATCAACTGCTTCAGCTCGGAGTCACCTTGAGGTTCCCGCCCTCGACCGTGACGGTGTAGGCGGGCAGCGGGGTGGGGGCCGGGCCGTCCTGCACGGCGCCGTCGGTGATGGCGAACCGGCTGCCGTGGCACGGACACTGGATCTGCTGGTTCTTCACCTGGTCGACGATGCAGCCGGCGTGGGTGCACTTGGCGCTGAACGCCTTGTACTGCCCGGCGGTCGGCTGGGTCACGACGATCCGCTGCTCGCGGAAGACCTTGCCGCCGCCCTCCGGCACCGCCGAGGCCGGGCCGAGGTCCACCGGGCCCTTGGCGGCGCCGCTCGCGCCGGAGGAGCCGGCGGACGAACCGCAGCCGGTGACCGCCACGGTGCCGCCGGCCGCCAGGACGGCCGCGGCGCCGCACAGCAGGGTGCGGCGGGAGGTGGCGGGGCTGCTCTCGGGGCCCTCTGGCATGGGTGCGGACATCGGTGCGCTCCTGCGGTTTCGGCTGCTGCGTGGGACCACGGAAGTCTATGCGGCACGGCGCCCACCGCTCCCGGGCGCGGGAGCGGTGGGCGCCCTGGGGCTACTTCTTCGCCGCGGCGGCGGCCCGCTTGCGCGGGGCGCGGGCCCTGGCCGGAGCCGGGACGACCGGGGCGTCGGCGAAGTCGCCCGGGAGGATGTCCCGGAGGAACTTGCCGGTGTGGCTCTCCGGGACGGCCGCGATCTGCTCCGGGGTGCCCTCGGCGACCACGGTGCCGCCGCCGGAGCCGCCCTCGGGGCCCATGTCGACGATCCAGTCGGCGGTCTTGATCACATCGAGGTTGTGCTCGATGACGATCACCGTGTTGCCCTTCTCGACCAGCCCGCTGAGCACCTTGATCAGCTTGCTGATGTCCTCGAAGTGCAGGCCGGTGGTGGGCTCGTCCAGCACGTAGACCGTCCGCCCGGTGGAACGCTTCTGCAGCTCCGACGCGAGCTTGACGCGCTGCGCCTCGCCGCCGGAGAGCGTCGGCGCGGACTGGCCGAGACGGACGTAGCCGAGGCCGACGTCGTTGAGCGTCCTGAGGTGGCGGGCGATCGCCGGGACGGCCTCGAAGAAGGCAAGCGCCTCCTCGATCGGCATGTCCAGCACCTCGGCGATCGACTTGCCCTTGTAGTGCACCTCCAGCGTCTCCCGGTTGTACCGGGCGCCGTGGCAGACCTCGCACGGCACGTAGACGTCCGGCAGGAAGTTCATCTCGATCTTGATGGTGCCGTCGCCCGAGCAGTTCTCGCAGCGCCCGCCCTTGACGTTGAAGGAGAACCGGCCGGGCAGGTAGCCGCGGACCTTGGCCTCCTGGGTCTCCGCGAAGAGCCGGCGGACGTGGTCGAACACCCCGGTGTAGGTGGCCGGGTTGGAGCGCGGCGTGCGCCCGATCGGCGACTGGTCGACGTGCACCACCTTGTCCACCAGGTCGGTGCCGGTGATCCGGGTGTGCCGGCCGGGCACGCTGCGGGCGCCGTTCAGCTCCCGGGCGAGGTGGGTGTAGAGGATGTCGTTGACCAGCGTCGACTTGCCGGAGCCGGAGACGCCGGTGATCGCCGTGAAGGTGCCGAGCGGGAAGCCGACCGTGACGTCCTTGAGGTTGTGCTCACGGGCGCCGTGGACGGTCAACTGGCGCTTGCCGTCCCGCTCGCGGCGGGCCGCCGGGATCGGGATGGACCTCTTGCCGGACAGGTACTGGCCGGTCAGCGACTCCTTGTTGCCGAGCAGCTGCTTCAGCGAGCCGGAGTGGACCACCTTGCCGCCGTGCTCGCCGGCGCCCGGGCCGATGTCGACCACCCAGTCCGCGGTCTTGATGGTGTCCTCGTCGTGCTCGACGACGATCAGGGTGTTCCCGATGTCGCGCAGCCGCACCAGCGTCTCGATCAGGCGGTGGTTGTCCCGCTGGTGCAGGCCGATGGACGGCTCGTCCAGCACGTACAGCACACCGACCAGGCCGGAGCCGATCTGGGTGGCCAGCCGGATGCGCTGGGCCTCGCCGCCGGACAGCGTGCCGGCCGCGCGGTTGAGCGAGAGGTAGTCCAGGCCGACGTCGACCAGGAAGCGCAGCCGCTCGTTGACCTCCTTGAGGACCCGCTCGGCGATCTGCTTGTCCCGGTCGTTCAGCTTCATCGCACCGAGGAACTCGGCGCAGTCGCTGATCGACATCGCCGAGACGTCGGCGATCGAGCGGCCCTCGACGGTGACCGCGAGCACCACCGGCTTGAGCCGGGTGCCGTCGCAGGTCGGGCAGGGCACCTCGCGCATGTAGCCCTCGAAGCGCTCGCGGCTGCTGTCGCTCTCCGCCTCGGTGTGCCGGCGCTGGATGAACGGGACGGCGCCCTCGAAGCCGGTGCTGTACGAGCGCTCGCGCCCGAAGCGGTTGCGGTAGCGCACCTGCACCTGGTGCTTGTGCCCGTACAGCAGCGCCTTCTTCGCGCGGGCCGGCAGCCCGGCCCACGGGATGTCGGTGCGGAAGCCCAACTCCTCGGCGAGCGCGTCGATCAGGCGCTGGAAGTACTCCTTGGCGTGGCCGGCCGACCACGGATGGATGGCGCCCTCGTCGAGCGAGCGCTCCGGGTCGGGGACGACCAGCTCCGGGTCCACCTCCATCCGGTTGCCGAGGCCCGAGCAGTCCGGGCAGGCGCCGAACGGCGAGTTGAAGGAGAACGAGCGCGGCTCCAGCTCCTCGAACGACACGTCGTCGTACGGGCAGTAGAGGTGCTCGGAGTACATCCGCTCGCGCTCCGGGTCGTCCTCCGGGAGGTCGACGAAGTCGAGCACGACCATGCCGCCGGACAGCCGCAGGGCCGTCTCCACCGAGTCGGTGAGCCGCCGCTTGGCGCTCTCCTTGACGGTCAGGCGGTCGACGACCACCTCGACGGTGTGCTTCTCCTGCTTCTTGAGCTTCGGAGGCTCGGCGAGGTGGATCGTCTCGCCGTCGACCCGGGCGCGGGAGTAGCCCTTGGACTGGAGGTCGGCGAAGAGGTCGACGAACTCGCCCTTGCGCTCGCGCACCACCGGGCTGAGCACCTGGAAGCGGGTGCCCTCGGCGAGCTCCAGCACCTTGTCGACGACCGCCTGCGGCGACTGCTTGGCGATCGGCCGGCCGCAGTGCGGGCAGTGCGGCTTGCCGATCCGGGCGAACAGCAGGCGCAGGTAGTCGTAGACCTCGGTGATCGTGCCGACGGTCGAACGGGGGTTGCGGTTGGTGGACTTCTGGTCGATCGAGACGGCCGGGGAGAGGCCCTCGATGAAGTCCACGTCGGGCTTGTCCATCTGCCCGAGGAACTGGCGGGCGTACGAGGACAGCGACTCGACGTAGCGGCGCTGGCCCTCGGCGAAGATCGTGTCGAAGGCGAGCGAGGACTTGCCGGAGCCGGAGAGGCCCGTGAAGACGATGAGGGAGTCGCGGGGCAGGTCGAGCGAGACGTTCTTGAGGTTGTGCTCGCGAGCACCGCGGACGATGAGGCGGTCGGCCACTGCTTCTGGCGCCTTTCTCCGGTGCGAGACGGCTTGCGGTGAGAGTGAGTGCTTCTTCCAGGATGCGGCAGCCAGCCTATAGCTCAGACGTTCGAATCTCGACTTTGTCCAGTGGAGTCCACCCGATCGAGTGAGAGCGATCTCCGGACCGTCCGCACCCGGACCGAAAAAGGCCTGCTCAGGGCTCGGGTTCGGCGGTAGCGTCGGCTGGTCAACGAGCGAAGCCCCCGCGGGCAACGCGCCGTCTCCCACAGAAGGCCCGATTCGATGACCGACCCGCAGTCCGCCGCCGCGTCCGCCGCCCGGTACCTGGCCCTGGTGGAGGAGAGCACCCGGAACCTGCTGCAGACCGTCTCCGAACTCAAGCCCGAGGCCGTCGCCGAGCCCTCCGCGCTCCCCGGCTGGACCCGCGGCCACGTGCTGGCCCACATCGCCCGCAACGCCGACTCCCTGGTCAACCTGCTGAACGGCGCCCGCACCGGCACCGACATCCCGCAGTACGCCAGCAACGAGGTCCGCGACCAGGACATCGAGCGCGACGCCCCCCGCCCGGTGGACGTCCACCTCGCCGACCTGGAGGCCAGCCACGAGCGCTTCGCCGCGGCCGCCGCCCTGCTGCCCGCCGAGGCCTGGACGGCCGACGTGCGCCACCGCACCGGCTACGTCTTCCCGGCTTCCGACATCCCCTGGAAGCGCCTCGCCGAGGTCGCGTACCACCACGTCGACCTGGACGCCGGCTACACCCCCGCGCAGTGGCCGGAGGCGTTCGCCGTCACCGAGTTCCGCCGCCTCGCCACCAAGCTCGCCGGCACCGACCTGCCCGCCGTCGAGCTGATCGCCGACGACACCGACGACCGCGGTCTGATCGGCACCGGCGAAAACGCCCTGACCGTCCAGGGCCCGGTCCGCACCCTGCTCGCCTGGCTCTCCGGCCGCTCCGACGGCGAGGGCCTGCGCCGCACCCCCGGGACCGCGCTCCCCCAGCTTCCCCCGCTGGGCTGACGGCGCGAGGATGATCCCAGGACCGACACAACGAGGAGCGGACGGATGACGTACCACGGAGCGGTCAAGGTCGGCGGGCCGCCGGACGTGCGCGAGCTGGCCCACCTGATCATCACCAAGGTGGCCGTCGGCCCGTACGACAACAACGCCTACCTGCTGCGCTGCCGGGCCACCGACGAGCAGCTGCTGATCGACGCGGCCGCCGAGGCGCCGGTGCTGCTGGAGACCGTCGGCGACGAGCTGGCCACCGTGGTCACCACCCACCGGCACCACGACCACTGGGGCGCGCTCGCCGAGGTGGTCGCCACCACAGGGGCCCGGACGGCCGCCGGGGAACACGACGCCGAGGGCATCGACGTCCCCACCGAGCTGCTGCTGAAGGACGGCGACAAGCTGCTGGTCGGCCAGGCCGAGCTGACCGTCCGACACCTGGTCGGCCACACGCCCGGCGCGATCGTCCTGATCTACGACGACCCGCAGGGCCACCAGCACGTGTTCACCGGCGACTGCCTCTTCCCGGGCGGCGTCGGCAACACCTGGGGCGACCCGGAGGCCTTCAGGACCCTCTTCCGGGACGTCAACGAGAAGATCTTCGACGTCCTCCCGGACGAGGCCTGGGTCTACCCCGGCCACGGCAACGACACCACGCTCGGCGCCGAGCGCCCCCACCTGGACGAATGGCGCGAACGCGGCTGGTGACGGAGTCCGGGCTGGCCGGCTCCCGCCGGAGCCGACCAGCCCGGAAGTCGGCGGCGTTCACTATCAGCCGCCCGAGAGATGCCGAGCGCACGCACACAACGGCTCCATGCAGAGGCACACCAGGACGACGGCGCCGGACACCTCCCGGATACCGCCGGGACAGGCCCAGTGCGCATCCAGCTGGCACTCGGCGCTGACGTAGCGCCCGGCTTTGCCCACGTCGAAGCGGATCACGATGCCGGTCGGCGTGTCCGGCCGGCGGGCGGCAGCGGTCACGACCAGGCCCCCGTGTCGATCATGTTGAAGTCCTCCAGCTCGACCCAGACGATGACCTCGCCGGTGGCATCGGTGGAGCCCCATTCACAGCCCGACCGGAGGATGTCGAGCATCTCGGTCCATTGCATGGACGAGGTGTCGGCAGGTGCGGTCGTCGAGAGCCGCACGCGACCGGTTCTCCCTTTGCTGAGTCGCACGGGCGCCCCGGCAGCCTGAGTGAGAGCAGCCCTGAGAAGGCTTGTGCGCATGCTGATCTGCACCGAAGTCCCCCTATCGGCACGGCGAAATCGTATCGATAGAGTAGCGCCGAGCGCGTTACGGTGTCAGCCGCAACGCACTGTTGGGAGCGAGGAGGCCGAGGCGTGAGCGATACGCCCTCTTACCTGCATGTCGCGGACGCGCTGCGCGGCCACATCACGTCCCGGCGGCTTCAGCCAGGCGATCGAATGCCGTCCATCAGTGCGCTCCAGCGCGATCACGGCGTCTCGACCGGTGTGATCCAGCGGGCATATGCCGTGCTGATCGACGAAGGGCTCGTGCTCGCACGCCCGGGCGCCGGTTACTACGTCAAGTCCCAGGAGCCACCGGCCGTTCTCGTACGGCGCCAGCGCGGGGCGCCCGGCGACGGATCACCGACGGAGGCCACCCTCGCCCGGCAAGGAGTGGTCGGGACCTGGCGGCACGAGTCGCAGCCTCGTGCCGCGGACGCCCGGATCGCGGCCCGACTGGAGATCCAGCCCGGCGATCCGGTGATGCACACCGGCTACGTCTACCTGGCCGACGGCGAGCCGGCCCAACTGGCCGAGAGCTGGGAGCCCATGGCGATCACCGGCGGAAGCCTGATCGTCCTGCCGGAGGCCGGTCCGCATGCCGGAATCGGCGTCGCCGACCGGATGGCGCTCATCGGCATCGAGGTCGGCGTGCCGGTCGAGCGCGTCACCGCCCGCCAGGCCAGCCGGTCCGAGGCCCAGACGCTCGGCGTCGCGCCCGCCGTGCCGGTGATGGCGATCGAGCGCACCTACTACGACCAGGCCGCTGGCCGCCCCGTCGAGACCGCCGACATCGTGCTGCTCGGCTCGCGCTGGGTCGCCGAGTACGGTCGGCGCCCGTAGGACTGAGCCCCGCCGCCGGATGACGAATCCGGCGGCGGGGCCCCAAGTCGTGCCGTCCCGATCAGGCGTCGAGCTTCGCGGGCTCGTGCTCGGCCTGCTCCTGCCGCTTCTTCGAGGCCGTCAGGCTGGTCACCGTGGTGACGGCCAGCACGACCACGATGAAGCCCAGCGAGAACGGGATGCCGATCTCCGGGACGTGCGCGCCGGTCTCGTGGGCGGCGTGCAGGACGAGCTTCACGCCGATGAAGCCGAGAATCACCGACAGGCCGTACGACAGGTGGACCAGCTTCTTCAGCAGGCCACCGATCAGGAAGTACAGCTGGCGCAGGCCCATCAGGGCGAAGGCGTTGGCGGTGAAGACGACGTACGGGTCCTGGGTCAGGCCGAAGATGGCCGGGATCGAGTCCAGCGCGAACAGGACGTCCGTGGTGCCGATCGCCAGCATGACGATCAGCAGCGGGGTCATCAGCCGGCGGCCGTTCTCCCGGACGAAGAGCTTCGTCCCGTGGTACTTGTCGGTCGACGGGAAGCGCCGCTCGATCGACTTGAGCAGGCGGTTCTCCTCGAACTCCTCGTCCTCGCCGTCGGCCCGGGCCTCCTTGATCAGCTTCCACGCCGTCCAGACCAGGAAGCCGCCGAAGACGAAGAACACCCAGGAGAACTGGGCCACCAGGGCCGCACCGCCGGCGATGAACGCCCCGCGCAGCACCAGCGCGATGATCACGCCGAACATGAGCACGCGCTGCTGGTAGACCTTGGGCACCGCGAACTTGCCCATGATCAGGATGAACACGAAGAGGTTGTCGACGCTGAGCGACTTCTCGGTGATGTAGCCCGCGAAGAACTCACCGGCCGGCTGCCCGCCGGAGTGCCACCAGAGGAAGCCGCCGAAGAGCACCGCCAGTACGACCCAGACCGCCGTCCAGATCCCGGCCTCCCTGATCGAGACCTCGTGCGGCTTGCGGCCCCCGATGAAGAAGTCCGCCACGATCAGGGCGATCAGCACACCGATCGTGGCGGCCCACATGGCTACGGAAACGTCCACTGCTGCTCCTCCGGCAGGTAGGCGAGACGGTCATCGTCACTGCCGGAGGTCTCTTCCGCCCGCCGGGCTGCACCCGGTACGGACCAGCGCCCCGGGGCGCCGCGACGGGCACCCGTGATGACGGGACGACTGCAAGGGGAATACTCCCCTCCGCTGCCGTCGAGAGTAACAGCGGGGCCAAGTAAAGGCAAAGAAGGTAAAGGCCTCCTACAGGTGCGGCTCGATCGCCGGGAGCAGGTCCTGGAAGGTCCGCCCCCTGGCCGGCGCGCCGATCGCCTGCATCTCCCAGCCGCCGGCGCCGTCCCGGACCACCTTCGCCATGATCTGGCCGGTGTGCGGGCCTCCCCCGGCCAGCTCGTAGCGGGCCAGCTCCACCCCTGTCGTCTCGTCCACCAGCCGGCAGTGCGCGTTCCGCACCTCGGCGAAGGTCTGACCGGTGTACGAGCTCACCGTGAACACCACCTGGGTGATGTGCGCCGGCACGTGCAGCAGGTCCACCAGGATCGCCTCGTCGTCGTCCGCGCCCGAGCCGCCCTCCAGGTTGTCCCCGGTGTGCCGGACGGAGCCGTCCGTGCTCTCCAGGTGCTGGAAGAACACCACGTCGGACGGCGTCCTCTCGGCGTACAGCAGCGCCGAGGCGTCCAGGTCGATCTTCCGGGTGCGGCTGCCGAACAGGCCCCGCTTGGGCGCGGCCTGCCAGCCGAGCCCCATCCGGACCACGGTCAGCGCGCCGCCCGAGCCCTTCTGGAGACTGACCCGCTGACCCTTGGCAAGGTTCACCGACACGACGTTGTCCTCTCTGCCCGGCCACGCGGTCGGCCCCGCGCGGCTCCCCGGTGGAACACCCCGTCGCCGTCCCCCGGCTGAGGCCCCCTATTCCCGGGCTCGCCACCCCGTCCCGGGCGTGCGATGCCGCAGGCCAGCCTATGGCCTGCGGCACCCCTGACCCCCACGCGTTCGCCGCTTTATGACAAGGCTGAGACACCGCCGGGCTTGACCGGTGTCATTCCGGCCACGCCCGGCAGTACCCGCAGCGGAATCTCGGAGCGGCGACTCGGAGCGGCGACTGGTCGCGTCAGGCCACACCCGCCTCCCGCATCTGCCGCAGCTCCTTCTTCAGCTCCTTCACCTCGTCGCGCAGCCGTGCCGCGACCTCGAACTGGAGGTCCGCGGCGGCCGCGTGCATCCGGTCGGTCATCGACTGGATCAGCTCCGCCAGCTCGGCGGCCGGCAGGCTCTCGCCCTGCTTGCGCTCGATGCCCAGGGCCGGCGTCGGGGCCTTGCCGCCCTTCTGGCCGGCGCCGCGGTAGCCGGTGGAGAGCAGCTCGTCGGTGTCCACGTCCTCGCGGGCGAGGGTGTCCAGGATGTCGCCGATCTTCTTCCGCAGCGGCTGCGGGTCGATCCCGTGCTCCTTGTTGTAGGCCTGCTGCACGGCCCGGCGGCGATTGGTCTCCTCGATCGCCCTCTCCATCGAAGGGGTGATCCGGTCCGCGTACATGTGCACCTGGCCGGAGACGTTACGGGCGGCGCGCCCGATCGTCTGGATCAACGAGGTGCCCGAGCGCAGGAAGCCCTCCTTGTCGGCGTCCAGGATCGCCACCAGGGACACCTCGGGCAGGTCCAGGCCCTCGCGGAGCAGGTTGATGCCGACCAGCACGTCGTACTTGCCGGCGCGCAGCTCGCGCAGCAGCTCCACCCGGCGCAGGGTGTCCACGTCGCTGTGCAGGTACCGGACCCGGATGTCGAGGCCGAGCATGTAGTCGGTGAGGTCCTCGGCCATCTTCTTGGTCAGCGTGGTGACCAGGACGCGCTCGTCCCGCTCCACCCGCTTGCGGACCTCGTGCACCAGGTCGTCGATCTGGCCCTCGGTCGGCTTGACGATCACCTCGGGGTCGATCAGGCCGGTCGGGCGGATGATCTGCTCGACCTGGCCGTCCCCGCGGGACAGCTCGTACGGGCCCGGGGTGGCCGACAGGTACACCGTCTGACCGGTCCGCTCCAGGAACTCCTCCCACTTCAGCGGGCGGTTGTCCATCGCGGACGGCAGCCGGAAGCCGTGTTCGACCAGGGTGCGCTTGCGCGAGGCGTCGCCCTCGTACATCGCGCCGATCTGCGGGACGGTGACGTGCGACTCGTCGATGACCAGGAGGAAGTCCTCCGGGAAGTAGTCCAGCAGGGTGTTCGGCGGGGAGCCGGGCTCGCGGCCGTCGAAGTGCATCGAGTAGTTCTCGACGCCCGAGCAGGTGCCGATCTGGCGAAGCATCTCGATGTCGTAGGTGGTGCGCATCCGCAGCCGCTGGGCCTCCAGCAGCTTGCCCTGCTTCTCCAGCTTGCCGAGCGTCCCCTCCAGCTCCTTCTCGATGCCGACGATCGCCCGCTCCATGCGCTCGGGGCCGGCGACGTAGTGCGAGGCGGGGAAGACGTAGACCGACTCGTCCTGGCTGATGATCTCGCCGGTGAGCGGGTGCAGGGTGTACAGCGCCTCGATCTCGTCGCCGAACATCTCGATCCGGACGGCGAGTTCCTCGTAGACAGGGAAGATCTCGATGGTGTCGCCGCGCACCCGGAAGGTGCCGCGGGTGAAGGCGACGTCGTTGCGCGCGTACTGGATGTCGACGAAGCGGCGCAGCAGCACGTCCCGGTCGATCTCCTCGCCGACCTTGAGCGGCACCATCCGGTCGACGTACTCCTGCGGCGTGCCGAGGCCGTAGATGCAGGAGACGGAGGCGACCACGACCACGTCCCGGCGGGTGAGCAGCGAGTTGGTCGCGGAGTGCCGCAGCCGCTCGACCTCCTCGTTGATCGAGGAGTCCTTCTCGATGTAGGTGTCCGTCTGCGGGACGTACGCCTCGGGCTGGTAGTAGTCGTAGTACGAGACGAAGTACTCGACCGCGTTGTTCGGCAGCAGCTCGCGGAACTCGTTCGCCAGCTGCGCGGCCAGCGTCTTGTTCGGCGCCATCACCAGGGTGGGCCGCTGCAGCTTCTCGATCATCCAGGCCGTGGTGGCCGACTTGCCGGTACCCGTGGCACCCAGCAGGACGACGTCCTTCTCCCCGCCCGTGATCCGCCGCTCCAGCTCGGCGATCGCCGCCGGCTGGTCCCCGTTGGGCTGGTAGGGACTGACGACCTCGAAGGGCGCCACTGACCGCTCAATACTCGTGATGGGTCGCACGAGTCCACCGTACGACCCACCACGGACAAGCGGTGCCTACTTCGCGCTGTCGCGGGCGAGGGCGACGAGGCGGGAGATGGCGCGGAGGTACTTCTTGCGGTAGCCGCCGCGGAGCATGTCCTCGGGGAAGACCTGGTCGAAGGGGATGCCGGAGGCGGTGATCGGCAGTTCGCGGTCGTACATGCGGTCGGCGAGGACGACCAGGCGCAGGGCGGTGGACTGGTCGTCGACCTGGCGGACGCCGCGCAGGCAGACGGCGGTCACGTCGTCCAGCATGGCGCCGTAGCGGCTGGGGTGGACGGCGGAGAGGTGGGCGAGGAGGGCGTCGAAGTCGTCGAGGGAGGCGCCGGTGGTGCGGGCGGCGACGGCGTCGACGGTCTCGTCGGGGTAGGGCGGCGGGGCGTCCGGGAGGCCGCGGTGGCGGTAGTCCTGGCCGTCGATCCGGGTCGGACGGAAGTGCGCGGACAGGCCCTGGATCTCGCGCAGGAAGTCGGCGGCGGCGAAGCGGCCCTCGCCCAGCTTCTCCGGCAGGGTGTTCGAGGTGGCGCACAGCTTGACGCCGGCGTCGACCAGGCGGCCGAGCAGGGTGGAGACCAGGACGGTGTCGCCCGGGTCGTCGAGCTCGAACTCGTCGATGCAGAGCAGCGTGTGCCCGGAGAGGGTCTGGACGGCCTGCTGGAAGCCGAGCGCGCCGACCAGGTTGGTCAGCTCGACGAAGGTGCCGAAGGCCTTGGGGCCGGGGGCGGTGTGCCAGAGCGAGGCGAGCAGGTGGGTCTTGCCGACGCCGTAGCCGCCGTCGAGGTAGACGCCGGCCGGGCCGGTGGGCGCGGGGGCGCTGCGACGGAACCAGCTGCGCTTGGGCGCGGAGCCGTTGCCTCCGCCGAGGGTGCCGGCGAACTGCTCCAGGACCTGGACGGCCTCGTACTGGCTGGGCTGGTTCGGGTCCGGAATGTACGTCCCGAAGCTCACGTCGGCGAACCGGGGCGGCGGGACCATCTCGGCGACCAGCCGCTCGGCGGGCACGACGGGACGGCGGTCGGTGAGCGCGATCGGGGAGCCGGCCGCGCTCGCGGCGGCTATCGGCTCGGTCGCGGTGGCGGAGTGGGGAGCTGCGGGCACGTTAGTAGAGGGTACGCCTGGTCCCGAAGCCCCCGGGACGGGCCACCGGCGGGCGACTCCCGGTGGAAGACTGGCGGTATGCAACTGTTGATCAGCCCGTTGGGCGAGCCGGTCGCCGACCCGTCCTCGCTGGAGTCGCTCGCCGCTGTCTACGCGTACCCCGACCAGGTGAACCGGGGCCGCCCGTGGCTGCGCGCGAACATGGTGGCCGGGCTGGACGGCGGGGCGAGGCTCGACGGCCTGTCCGAGGGCCTCTCCGGGGACGCCGACAAGCGGATCTTCGGGGTGCTGCGGGCGCTGTCCGACGTGGTGCTGGTGGGCGCGGAGACGGTCCGCGCGGAGGGCTACCGGCCGGGCCGGGCCCGGGCCGAGTTCGCGGCGGCGCGGGCGGCGGCCGGGCAGGCCCCGGCCCCGGCGATCGCGATCGTGAGCCGGTCGCTGGCGCTGGACCTGAGCGCTCCGCTGTTCACCGAGCCGCTGGTCAGGACGGTGGTGATCACCACCGCGGACGCCCCGGCCGAGCGCCGCCGCGCGGTGGCCGAGGTGGCCGACGTCGTCCTGGCCGGGGAGGGCTCGGTGGACCTGCGGGCGGCTGTGGCCGCGCTGGTGGAGCGGGGCTGGACGCGGTTGCTGAGCGAGGGCGGCCCGCGGCTGCTGGGACAGCTGGCGGCGGAGGGCCTGCTGGACGAGTTGTGCCTGTCGCTGGCCCCGTTGATCACGGGCGGCGACGCGCCGCGCATCATCCACGATGCGCAAATGCCTGACGCGCAGCGGATGCGGCTGGTCTCATTGATCGAGCAGAAAGGATTCCTTTTCACCCGTTACCTGCGTCACCTGCGTCCGGATGACCCCGTGACCCCCGGAGAGTGATCCCGTTCCCCTTGGGGGCCTTTCGTCCGCGCGGCCCGCGTGCCGGGCGAGCAGCGGGCCGAAGGCCTCCGCGGGCACGGGGAATGCGATGCCGGGGCCCGGGGGCCGGCCAGTGGAAGGGACTCACGTGTTCAAGACGGTACTGATGATCGAAAAGGCGCTCTCCGACGCGGACGTGGAGCTCGTCACCACGCTCCACAGCGACGAGAAGGTCTCCTTCGTCGTCCTGATGCAGCCGCGCGGCAAGCAGGACGAGCTGCTGCGGGCGCTGGACGACGTCGCCCTCGGCCACCTCGACAAGGTGGTGCACGAGCACGACGAGTCCGAGACCGGGCCGACGGTGGCGACCGAATCGCTCGAACACAGCCTGCGCCACCTGCGCCAGGCCGGCGCCGAGGCGGTCGGCGAGCTGGTCGAGGACAAGCCCCTGGACCGGCTGCGCGCCGTGGTCGAGGAGCACCGGGCGGACGAGGTGGTGGTGCTCACCTCCCCGCACTTCGTGGAGGAGTTCTTCCACCGCGACTGGGCCTCCCAGGCCAGGCACAAGGTGGGAGTCCCGGTGCTCCGGCTGTTCGCCAGCGACTCCTGAGCCGACCCGCACGTGGTGCAGAATCGTCCTTGCGGCCCGCCCGCGAGGACGATTCGCTGTCGTCCGCCTGTCCACCATCCCTCCTTGCCCGCCACCGGGCGGGAGGGGCCCATCGCCCGTACGGAGCCCCGCCTTGAACGACGCCGCGCACGACCTGCACGCCCCGCACTTCATCGGCATCGGCGGCGCCGGGATGTCCGGGCTGGCGAAGATCCTCGCGGTGCGCGGCGCCAGCGTCTCCGGCAGCGACTCCAAGGAGTCCGAGACCGTCCTCGCGCTGCGCGCCCTCGGCGCGACCGTGCACGTCGGCCACGCCGCCGAGCACGTGCCGGACGGCACCAGCAGCGTGGTCGTCTCCAGCGCCATCCGCGCCGACAACCCGGAGCTGGCCGCGGCCCGCGAGCGCGGCATCCCGGTGGTGCACCGCTCCGACGCGCTGGCCGCGCTGATGGGCGGGCGCCGGGCGCTGGCGGTGGCCGGCACCCATGGCAAGACCACCACCACCAGCATGCTCGCCGTCGCCCTCGGCGAGCTGGGCCTCGACCCGTCCTACGCGATCGGCGGCGACCTCGACGCGCCCGGCTCCAACGCCCACCACGGCACCGGCGAGATCTTCGTCGCCGAGGCCGACGAGAGCGACCGCAGCTTCCATAAGTACGCGCCCGAGGTGGCGATCGTGCTCAACGTGGAGCTGGACCACCACGCCAACTACGCCTCGATCGACGAGATCTACGAGTCCTTCGAGACGTTCGTCGGCCGGATCACCCCGGGCGGCACGCTGGTCGTCTCCGCCGACCACGACGGCGCCCGGGAGCTGACCTCCCGGGTGATCGACCGCGCGGGCCTGAACGTGGTCACCGTCGGCGCCGCCGAGGACGCCGACGTCCGCGTCCTGTCGGTCGTCGCCCGCGGCATGACCAGCGAGGTCACCGTCCTGCTGGACGGCTCGAAGCTGACCTTCACCGTCTCGGTGCCCGGCCGCCACTACGCCCACAACGCGGTCGCCGCGCTGGCCGCCGGCGTCGCGCTGGGCGTCCCGGCCGCGGACCTGGCCAAGGCGCTCGGCGCCTACACCGGGGTGCGCCGCCGGCTCCAGCTCAAGGGCGAGGCGGGCGGCGTCCAGGTGATCGACTCCTACGCCCACCACCCGACCGAGATGACCGCCGACCTGGAGGCGATCCGCGAGGCGGCCGAGGGGCGGGTGCTGGTGGTCTTCCAGCCGCACCTGTTCAGCCGCACCCAGCAGCTCGCCGAGGAGATGGGGCAGGCGCTCGCGCTCGCCGACGCCTCGGTGGTGCTGGACATCTACCCGGCCCGCGAGGACCCGATCCCGGGCGTGACCAGCGAGCTGATCATCGACGCCGCCCGCCGGGCCGACGCCGACGTCACCGCCGAGCACGACTTCGCCGCCGCTCCCGCCGTGCTGGCCGGCCTCGCCCGCCCGGGCGACCTGCTGCTCACCATGGGCGCGGGGGACGTCACCAACCTCGGCCCCGAAATTCTGAAGCACCTCGCGAACGTTGCCTCGAACGTCTGACGTACGCCGACCGGGAGCCGTGATGAGCTACGAGATCGAGAAGACCGAGGCCGAGTGGCGGGCCCAGCTCTCTCCGCAGGAGTACCGCGTGCTCCGCGAGGCGGGCACCGAGCGTCCGTTCACCGGCGAGTACACCGACACCAAGACCGTCGGCGTCTACAGCTGCCGGGCCTGCGGCGCCGAGCTGTTCAGCTCCGAGACCAAGTTCGACAGCCACTGCGGCTGGCCCTCGTACTACGCGCCGCTGGCCGAGGACCGGGTCGAGTACATCGAGGACAACTCGCTCGGCATGCGCCGGGTCGAGGTGCGCTGCGCGCGCTGCGGCGGGCACCTGGGCCACGTCTTCGAGGGCGAGGGGTACGGCACGCCGACGGACCAGCGTTACTGCATCAACAGCATCTCGCTGACGCTCAGGCCGGCCGAGAGCTCCTGATCGCCGGACCGAACGGCCCGGGCATCCGTCCTGCGGACGCCCGGGCCGTCGTGCTGCCCGGTCAGCGGGCGACGGGGGCGAAGCGGACCGGGAGGTGGACCAGGGCGCGGTGGAACGGGCCCGGGCGCCAGAGCAACTCCTGGGCCGGCATGCCGAGTTCGAGATCGCTGAGGCGACTGGTCAGCTGCTCGATCGCGGTGATCGCGATCAGCAGGGCAGGGTCCCGGGCCGGGCAGGCGTGCGGGCCGGCCGCCCAGGCCAGGTGGGCGCTCTCGCCGCTGCGCAGCTCGGAGCCGTCGGTCGGCGGCGCGGCCTGGGAGTTGGCCGCCGCGTAGGAGACCAGCACCAGCGAGCCGGCCTTGATCTCGCGGCCGTGGAAGGTGACGTCGTACCGCGGGTAGTGGGCGGAGAGGTTGGCCAGCGGCGGCTCGTGCCACAGCACCTCGTCGATCGCCTGGTAGGCCGTCATCGCGCCGCCGAACAGCGAGCCGGCGTAGCGGGCGTCGGTGAGCAGGCGCAGCAGGGCGTTGCCGATCAGGTTGGTGGTCGGTTCGTGCCCGGCGATCATGGTGAGGGTGATCTGCCGGATCACCTCCTCGTCGTTCAGCCCGGCCGGGTGGGTGACGAACCAGGAGGTGAGGTCGCGCCGGGGGCGCTCGCGGCGTTCGGCGACCATGGCGCTGACCACGGCGACGAGGTCCCCGTACGCGGCGACGGCCTTCTCGGTGGACTCGATCATCTCGGAGATGCCGGCCACCAGCCGGGCGCTGTGCTCCTCGGGCACGCCGAACCAGGTGTTGAAGACGAACACCGGCAGCTGGCGAGCGTACTCGGCGATCAGGTCGGCGGTGCCGGCCGACTCGAAGCGGTCGATGAGCTGGTGGGCGACCTCGGCGACGCGACGCTGGAGCACGTGCGGTTCGAGCAGCGCGAGGCCGGTCGTGATCACCGAGCGGTAGCGGTCGTGCACCTCGCCGTCGCTGAACAGGGCGGTGGGACGGTAGCCGAGCACCACCAGGAGCGGGGAGTCCGGCGGGGCGGTCTGCTGCCAGGCGCGGGAGTCCTTGGAGAAGGTGTCGGTGTCGCGCAGGAGGTCGAGCGCGGCCCGGTAGTCGGTGACCAGCAGGGCCTCGACGCCGGGGGCGAGCTCCACCGGGGCGATCGCGCCGTAGCGGCGCAGCCGGTCGTACACGAGGTGCGGGTCGGCGGCGAAGACCGGGCCGTGGATCGGGATCGGGCGGGTCTCGGTGGTCACGGCTGCTCCAGGGCGACAGCGGTGTCAGGGGCGTCGGCGGCTTCTGCGGTACCGGCGGCGTCGGGGCCGGCGGGCAGGCCGTCCAGGACGTGCTCGGTGAGCGCGATCAGCGCGTCGAGGCTGGCGCCGCGTTCACGGGCGTCGCAGAGCACCAGCGGGGTGTCGGGGTGCAGGTCGAGGTGGGCGCGCAGGATCTCGACCGGGTGGACGGGTGCGTCCGGGAAGCAGTTGACGGCCACCGCGTAGGGCAGGCCCTGTTCCTCGATCATGTCCATGATCTCGAAGGAGTCGGCCAGCCGGCGGGTGTCGGCGAGCACCAGGGCGCCGAGGGCGCCGCGGGCGATGTCCTGCCAGAGCGGGAAGAAGCGGCGCTGGCCGGGGGTGCCGAACATGTAGAGGACCACGTTGCCGGGCAGGGTCAGCCGGCCGAAGTCGACGGCGACCGTCGTGGTGGTCTTCTCCGGCAGGTCGGCGAGGCCGTCGACCGGGCGTCCGGTCTCGGTCATCGCCTCCTCGGTGTGCAGGGTGGCGATCTCCGAGAGGGTGCGGATGAGCGTCGTCTTGCCGACCCCGAAGGGGCCGGCGACCACGACTTTCATCAGCGTCTGGTCCCGGTCGGGCAGGTAGCCCACCCGGCTGGGCCGGTCGGCCGGGCCGCCGGGGCCCGGGTCACCGGAGCGTGCGGAGTCCAACGAGGAGCCTCTCGACGATGGAGCGGTCGGTCTGCTGGGCGCGCGGGATCGGTGCGCGGGCGTTCAGGCAGCCCGCCTCGACCAGATCGGCCGCGAGGAAGACGGTGGCGCTGACCGGCAGGCGCAGGTGCGCGGCGGCCTCCGCCACGGTCAGCGCGCCGGGGCGCAGCAGTTCCCAGAGCCGGGTGTGTTCGTGTTCCAGCCCCTGCGGCGGTGCGGCGGCGGCGGCGTACAGCACGGTCAGCCGTTCGAAGCCGGCGGTGCCGGGGCGGGTGCGGCCGCCGGTGGCCAGGTAGGCGGGCACCATCCGCCTGCGGGGTACGGCGGTCATGACCGGGGGGTGCCGTCCGGGCGGCGGGGCGGGCTCGCGAGCGCGCGGCCGAGGGCGGCGACCTGTACCTGCATCTGGTAGGCCACGTTGCCGAGTTGGGCGTCGGTCGAGGTGAACACGGCGAGCGAGGTGTTCTCCCCGGCCGGGACGACGATGGCGTAGCCGAGGTCGGACTCGACCACGGTCTGGGCCAGCCGGGGCTGCGCGGTGTCGGTGAAGGCGGTGGTGAACGCGCGGGCGGCGGCGTGGACGGTGGCGGTCATGGCGGCGACCCGTTCGGCGGAGGCGCGGCCGAGGCCGTCCGAGGCGCCCTCGACGAGGCCGTCCCCGGTGGCGATGACCGCGTGCAGCACCCCCGGGAGCTCCAGCAGCGGGGTCAGCACCCACGAGATCTCGTCGGTGGCGGTCGGGCTGGGCGTGCTGCTCACTGCTCGGCTCCTTCGGGGGTCGGGGCGGCGGGGCTGTGGCTGGACGCGCCGGGCTCGCCGGTCGTGCGGACACCGGGCGCGCCTTCACGGGCGGCCTGTGCCACGGCGGCCCGGCCGTCGCCGGTGCCCTGCTGGAGCGCCCGCCAGTGGGCGGCGGCCCGCTCGGGCGTCCGGGCGGACTGCTCGGCGGCCGCAGCCGGCCGGTGCTCGGCGGTACGGGCGGGGGCGTCGGCGGGCCCGGCCGCGGGTTCGGCGAGCGGCTGGCGGCGGCGCCGGCTGGGCAGGCCGCTGCCGTCGCCGGCCCGTCCGGCCGTGGTGGACGGCACGACGTGCATGGCGGGTGCGGGGTGCAGGCCGGCCTGGTGCTGCGGGCCGGTCTGGTGGTGCCGGTCGGCGAGCACGGGCAGGCCGGAGTCCTCGTCGGCGTCGCGCATCGGCGGGACGGCCTGGACGGTGGGCGCGGGGGCCGGTCCGGCGCCGGCCCGCAGCGGCAGCGGGGCGAGTACCGAGAGCGGCTGCTCGTCGTCGACGACGGTCACCAGCGCGGCCGGGATGCGCAGGATGGTCCGCATGCCGCCGTACGGCGAGGGCTCGATGTGGCAGGCGAAGCCGTACTGGCGGGCGAGCTTGCCGATCACCGCGAAGCCGGTCTTGGGCGGGTTGCCGAGCTCGGTGAGCAGCACCTGGGGCGGGCCGGCGAGCAGCCGGCGGGCGCGGCGCAGCTGGTCGTCGTCCATGCCGATGCCGCTGTCGTCGATGATCACCAGTGCGCCGCGGCCGCCCTGCTGGACGGTGACCGGGATGTCGGTCTCGGGGTGCGAGTAGGCGGTGGCGTTGGCGAGCAGTTCGGCGAGGGTGATGGCGAGCGGCTCGGCGGCCCGGGCGACCACGGCGAGCCGGTTGTCCCGCAGGTGGTTGGCGACCTTGATCCGGGCGTAGCCGGGCACCCGGGAGAGTGCGCCGACGACGACCTCGGCGAGCGGGGAGTCGGTGCGCGCCAGGCCCGGCCACGCCTCGCAGAGCACGGCGACGGTCTGAATCCGGCGCAGCGCGACCTCGTTGCGGAAGTCGACCTCCAGCAGCCGGGGGTCGTCGTTGTCGTCCTGGAGCTGCTGGACCAGGCTCTGGATCTGGTAGAGCAGCGTCTGGATCTTGGAGGTGGCGCCGCGCATGGCGGCGCGGGCGGCGGCGTCGACCCGTTCGCGCTCCTCGGTGACGGCGGCGACCGTGGCGTCCAGCACCGCCTGGAGCGCCTCGACGGCCTCCGGGCCGACGACCGGGGCGGCGAGCGGACCGGACACCGGGGCGTGGGCGTGGCCGAGCCGCACCGCCGTGGCCGGCACCCGCTCGTCGGCGAGGTGGCGGATCTCGGCGAGCAGCGCGGCGGCGTGCTCCTCGGCGGCGGCGAGCCGTCGCTCGGCCTCGGCGGCCCGGGTGTCGAGGGCGGCGGCGCGCGCGTCGGCCGTGCGGGCGGCGTCCTGCGCCTCACGGGCGGCGTCCTCGGCGGCCCGCGCGCGATGCTCCGCCTCGCGGGTGCGCTCCTCGGCGGCCCGGTAGCGGACCTCGGCGTCGTCGGCGGCCTCCCGGGAGCCGATCTGCAGCTCACGCAGCTGGAACTCGGCGCGGGCCAGCCGGCCCTCGGTGGCCCGGATGCGCTGCTCCGCCTCCTGGGCGCGTTCCTCGGCGACCGTCGCCCGGGTCGCCGCCCCGGCCCGGCTGCGGGCCAGCAGGCCCGCCGTCACGGCGGCGGCCACCGCCAGGGTGCCCAGCACGATCAGCGCGATCTGCGTCATAGGTGTCCTCGGTGTCCTCGGATGTCCTCGGGAGTTCCTCGCAGGCTGGCGGGTGCCGGGCCGCCGGGCCCGGGCCCCGGGTCAGGCGCGGTAGCCGACGTCGGGGAAGAGGCGCCGGGCGTGGGCGGCGTCCTCGGCGATCTCGCGGGCCACCACGGCGACCTGGGTCATCGCCTCCAGGACGTTCGGCGCCTCGCTGCCGTCCAGGTGCCGGTACTCGGCCGCGACGGTGAGCACCAGCCGTTCGGGCAGGCCGAGTTCGGGGTGGCGCTGCTCGGCGATGACCCGCCGGGCGGCGTCCAGCGCGGGGATTCCGGCGGCGTGCAGGGCATGGGCTCGCTCGCGGACGTACTCCAGGTACGCGATGTGGGCGCGGACGCCGTCGCGGTCGAGGACCGGCCCGTGGCCGGGGACGATGATCCCGGCGCCGGTGGCGAGGATCCGCTCGCAGGCGGCGATGACGTTCTCCAGCGGCCCGGCCCAGTGCGACGGGTGGTCCCCGGGCTGCTCGGGCGTCGAGCCGAAGATCACGTCACCGGCGAACACGGTGCTCTGGCGCGGCAGATGGACGATCAGGTCGCCGCCGGTGTGGGCCGCGGGCAGGCTGGTCAGCTGCACCGGGTACTCCCCCACCCGCAGCTCCAGCTCGCCGGTGAAGACGGTGTCCGGGTGCACCGGCTCGGTGGCGGACCAGTCGAACCGGCCGAAGTGCTCCTGGAGGTAGCCGCCGATCGGGGAGGCCGGGTCGCTGCCCGCGACGAGCGCGTGCTGCTGCTTGGGGGTGGGCTCGTAGTGGATGTGCTCCAGCGCCTCGCGGGTGGAGATGACCTCGGCGTCCGGGACGACGCCGGCGCCCCACAGGTGGTCGCCGTTGGCGTGCGTGACGATCACCCGGTCGACGGTGACCCCGTCGGCCAGCAGCCGCCGGCTCGCGGCGAGGAACTCCGAGGCCAGCACGGGGTCGTAGGGGGTGTCGATCCAGAGTGCGGTCGTCGCCGAGGCCAGCAGCCCGCAGTTGGCCAGGCCCCAGCCCCGCTTCGGGGGGAGCCACACGTGGAGGTCCTCGGCGATCGCGCTCACGTTGGCGCGGTTGATCGTCATGGGCGTGATTATGCCCACGATGTGTCAGGAGCGGGGCAAAACCGTTGCGATCGTTGAGAGTTCCTGCCCCGAACGGTCCCGAACCGTCCGGATTCGCACCCCTGGTCGAGACCAATCGTCTCACGAGCCGGGACGGTCCGTGGACGGGTCGAACGAACCGCCCGCGGGCACCCGGTGCCGTCAGCCGTTCAGCCGCTTGATGCCTTTGAACTCCCCGGCGCAGCGCTCGTAGCCGAGCCAGGCGTTGACCGCGAGCATCGGCGCGTTGGTCGCGTCGTTGGCGGTGTACGCCGACCGGTAGCCCGCCGCCGCGGCCAGCCGCAGCGATTCCCGCTTGGCCAGCTTGCTCAGCCCGCGGCCGCGGAACTCCCGGCGGCAGGCGGTGAACGCCGACCAGTAGCGGTCCACGCCGTCCGTCTGCGCCATGGTGAACGCGGCCGGCTCGCCGTCCACGACGGCCACCACGGAGAGCGCCTTGTCGAGGTCGGGCCGGCTCCACACGCCCCGCCGCCAGTCCTCGAACTCGGTGGCGTCCATCACCACTTCGCCGGGCTCGTCGCGGCTCGCGTCCTCCTCGACCACGAACAGCGGGCGCGGGTCCGCCGCCCAGTCGCTCGCCGGGCGCAGCTCGACGCCGGCCGGCAGCGGGAGCGCCTCCGGCAGGGGCAGCGTCAGGTCACGCTCGGAGAACTGCGCCTCCCGCCCGATCGTGAAGCCCCTGGCCCTGGCGAAGGCCAGCGATCCGGGCGCGTCGTCCACCCAGGCGTGCACCTCGGTGGCGCCGTGCTCGGTGAGGTGCCGCTCGGCCGCCGCGAGCAGGCCGGTGAACGCGCCGCGCCGCCGGAACCGCGGCAGCACGCTGCCGTTGGCGTAGCCGACGCCCTCGGTCGTCGTCCCGACCGCCAGCGCACAGCGGACCGAGCCGACCACCTGGCCGTCCAACTCGGCGACGAAGGTGCGGAAGTGCTCGCCGGGCAGCTCCAGGGCGTTCAGCCAGACCAGCGCCTCGGCGGTCATCACCAGGTGTTCGCGCCCGGCCCGGTGGGCGGCGCACGCGGCTTCGGCGTCGTCGGGGCGGAAGTCACGGATCGTCAGTGTCGTCGTCATGGCTTCTCACGGTAAGGGCGCCGGGCGCCTGGCCGCCTCCGGATTTCCCCGCTTTCCCTCGGTTGTCGCCACCCCCACCTGCGACGATGCCTCCGGCAAGGCGCTAGAGTCCGTGATCACCGGGCCGACAAGCTCAAATAATGCTCTGAGAAGACCGGGTGAGGCTTGGCAGCCACCCCGCCCGGGGACATCCTCAGCAGCACGGCCCACGGGCGGTCCCGGCGACGGCGCCCGCACCACCCGACGGCCTTCCCACCCAGCCCTCCGAAGGGGGCGTATCGATGACTTCCCCTGCACTGAACCTGCCCGCGCGGGCGGCCACCGGTGCCGCCGCCGCACCCCGGCTCGGGGTCGGCCTCGGCTGGCGCGGCGAGATCGACACCGTGGTGGAACGCCAGCCCGGCCTGGACTGGGTCGAGGTCGTCGCGGAGAACGTCTGCGCCGACCACCTGCCCGACTCCCTGACGATCCTGCGCGCCCGCGGTGTCACCGTCGTCCCGCACGGCGTCTCGCTCGGCCTCGGCGGCGCCGACCGGCCCGATCCGGACCGGCTCGCCCGGCTCGCCGGGACGGCCGCCGCGCTCGGCTCGCCGCTGGTCACCGAGCACCTGGCGTTCGTCCGGGCCGGCGGCCTGGAGGCCGGCCACCTGCTGCCCGTACCGCGCTCCCGGGACGCGCTGCGGGTGATCGCCGAGAACGTCCGGATCGCCCAGGACCAGCTCCCGGTGCCGCTCGCGCTGGAGAACATCGCCGCCCAGCTGGCCTGGCCGGACGACGAGCTGACCGAGGGGCAGTTCCTCGCCGAACTCGTCGAGCGCACCGGCGTCCGGCTGCTCGTCGACGTCGCCAACCTGCACACCAACCGGGTCAACCTCGGCCTCGACCCGGCCGCCGAACTCGACCGCCTGCCGCTGGAGGCGCTCGCCTACGTGCACGTCGCGGGCGGCACCATGGTCGACGGCGTCTGGCACGACACCCATGCCCACCCGGTCACCGAACCGGTGCTGGAAGTCCTGGCCGAACTCTGCGCGCGGGTCCGACCGCCCGGCGTCCTGCTCGAACGCGACGCCGACTTCCCGCCGCCCACCGAACTGGCCGGTGAACTGGACGCCATCCGCCGGGTGCTGGAGGGGAGCACCCGCGCATGACCGACCTCCTGCCGGAAGACCGGGACCTGGCCGCCGCCCGTGCCGAACTGGCGCGCCGCCAGGAGGAGTTGCTGGCCGCGCTGGTGGCCGGCGGACCCGTCCCACCCGGCTTCGACCCGGCGCAGGTCCGCGCCCAGTCCACCGGCCTCGCCGCCAAGCGGCGGGACACCGTCGCCCGCGTCGCCGCCGAACTGCCCCGCCTGCTCGGGACGCGGTACGGGCCGCTCTTCCTCGCCTACGCCCGCACCAACCCGCAGACCGGCGGCTACCGCGCCGACGCCCGGGCCTTCGCCGCGTGGGCGCTCACCCACGCCCGCCCGCTCGCCGGCGCCGACCGCCGGGCCCTGGAGCAGTGGCTCCACCAGGCGCCCACCCGGGCACCCGGCCCGCTCGCCCGGCTGCGCCGGGCCCTGCGGCGCCAGGACCGTCCGCTGGCGCCAGAACCTTCCTGACGCACACTTCGGGGGAACCGCCCATGTGGCACAACACCTACTTCATCATCCCGGCCGTCCTCCTGGTGGCCGCCGCCCTGTACGCGGAGAACACCGCCCGGCGGGTCAAGCACGTCTCGCACCCCAAGGGCCTGCCCGGCCGCGGCCTCTCGCTGCTCAGCGCCGCGTTCCTGGCCGGCGGCCCGGGCCGGGTCTTCGACACCGCCCTGGTCCGGATGCACCTGGCCGAGCGCGCGGTCGTCAGCCGCGGCGGCATGGTCACCATCACCCACGACCGGCCGCACGACGCCGTCGACCAGGCGATCATGGACGCGGTCGGCCCGACCAGGAGCCGCGACATCGCCGGCGTGCGCCGGGACGTGATGCGCTCCCCTGCCGTCCAGGAGCTCGGCGACGACCTCGCCGCCCGCGGCCTGATGCGCCACCCCGACCGGCAGCGCGCGGCCCGCAAGGCCCGCCGGTTGCTCTGGATCGCGATGGTCGACGTCCTGTTCTTCATCCTCCTCTCCTTCCTGCTGGACGACGGCCGCGGCGACCGCCCCGCCGGCTGGGTCCCGGTGGTCCTGCTCGCCGTCGGCGCGATCACCCTGCTCGCCACCCGCCCGGGCAGGGGCCGGATCACGCCGGCCGGGCAGCGACAGCTCGTGGTGATGGAGCCCGGCACGCCGTGGACCCCGCCCTCCGGCCTGTACGCGGGGATGGCGGGCGGCGCACTGCTCGGCGCGATCGCGCTCGGCGGGCTGGCCGTCGCCGGGGACGAGCTGGGGAACGAGGAGTTGCAGGAGGCGATGCTGGGGGCGGCGGCCCAGCAGGCCGCAGCGAAGGCGACGTTCGGCTCGTGGGGGTCCTCGTCCTCCTCGTCCTCCTCGTCCTCCTGCTCGTCGAGCTCGTCCTCGTGCAGCGGCAGCAGCGCGTCCTGGTGCGGCGGCTTCTCCGACACCGGTTCGTCGTCGAGCTGCGGATCCTCGTCCAGCTGCGGCTCGTCCTCGTCCAGCTGCGGTTCCTCGTCGTCGAGTTGCAGCTCCAGCAGCTGCGGCTCGTCCTCCAGTTGTGGCTCCAGCTGTGGCGGCGGCTGTGGCTCCTGACGTCACAGTTCGGTATCGCGGCCCGGGAAGCCGTTCCCCGGGCCGACGGCGGCGGCATAGAACATGCCCATGTGGTTGCTGTTCCTGATACCGGCGTGTATCGCGGCAGTCGTGTCCTGCTCCCGGCTGGTCCGGATGACCGTCACCGCCGACGCCCTCGCCGGGCAGGACGGGCTGCGCCCGCCCGAGGCCGTCGGGATCGGGCTCTACGAGACGGCCTACCTGGCCGGCGGCCCGGACCGGGTCATCGAACTCGCCCTCGTCCTGATGGCCGGCCGTGGCCGGCTCCACCTCGCGCACACCGGCTGGACCACCGTGGTCGACCCGAGGGGGCGCAGCCGGCTGGAACGCGCGATCATCGCCACCGTCGGCCCCGACGGCCAGTGCCGCACCGACGAGCTGCGCCGGGCCATGGCCGAACACCCCACCGTCCTGGAGATCGGCACCCGGCTCTCCCTGGCCGGCCTGGCCACCCCGGCCCTGGTGCAGCGCAACACCGTCGTGGTGATCCGCCAGGTGCGGCACGCGCTGCTGCTGTCCCTCGTCCTGCTGGCCGCCGCCCTCGCCGTCGGCGGCTTCACCGACGGCGACGCCCTCGCCCCGCTCGCCTGGTTCTCCCTGCCGCTGGTGCTCACGTCCGGCACCCTGCTGATGGCCCGGGTCGACGTCTACCCGTACACCCGGTGGGCCTCCCCGATCGGCCAGGAGGTCCTGCGCGAGGTCCGCCCCACCCGCCAGTACGGGCTCGGCGACGACGAGGAGCGCGAACTCCTCACCGCCGTCGCCATGAACGGCCCCGCCGCCCTCCTCGACCCCCGCCTCCGCGCGGCGCTGCGCCCCCACCGCACCTGAACCCACCGCCCCCGAAACGCACGACGGGGCCCGCCGAAGCGGACCCCGTGGCGTACGTCCCGGATCAGACCAGGCCGTTGAGGAGCTCGCTGACCGGCTTGCGACGGCCGGTGAAGAACGGGACCTCCTCGCGCACGTGCAGGCGCGCGCGGGACGGACGCAGGTCGCGCATCAGGTCGACGATGCGGTGCAGCTCGTCCGCCTCGAAGGCGAGCAGCCACTCGTAGTCGCCGAGGGCGAACGAGGCGACCGTGTTGGCCCGCACGTCCGGGTAGCCGCGGGCCATCTGACCGTGCTCGGCGAGCATCGCGCGCCGCTCGGCGTCCGGCAGCAGGTACCACTCGTAGGAGCGGACGAACGGGTACACGCAGACGTAGTCGCGCGCGCGCTCGTCGGCGAGGAACGCCGGGATGTGCGACTTGTTGAACTCGGCCGGGCGGTGCAGCGCCATGTTCGACCAGACCGGCTCCAGGTGGCGGCCGAGGCCCGTGCGGCGGAAGCGGTTGTACGCCTCCTGCAGGTCGTCCGAGTCGCCGGCGTGCCACCAGACCAGGATGTCGGCGTCCGCGCGCAGGCCGGACACGTCGTACGTGCCGCGCACGGTCACGTCCTTCGCCGCCAGCTGGGCGAAGAGCTCGTCCACCTCGGCGGCCAGGGCGGTGCGGTCCTCGGGCAGGGCGCCCTTGAGCTTGAACACCGACCACATCGTGTAGCGGATGACCTGGTTCAGGTCGCGCGCCTTCTTCTTCTCGGGCTGCTGCTCCGGCTGCCGCTCAACGGTCTCAGTCATGCGCCCATTGTCCTCTCCGTGGAACCTTCCCCGGTCGCCGGGGTCAACAGTTTGTCGAGCGCCGCCACGGCGGTGGCCGCGGAGGCGATGCACGCCGGGATGCCCACCCCGTCGTACGCGGCGCCGCACAGCGCCAGTCCCCCGACCCCGGCCGCGGCGGCCCGTACCCGGGCCACCCGGTCCAGGTGGCCCACCGGGTACTGCGGCAGGCCGGCCCGCCAGCGGGTCACCGTGGTGTCGTACGGCCGCGCGGTAAGCCCGATCGCCTCACCGAGGTCGGCCAGCGAGCGGGCCACCAGCTCCTCGTCCGGCAGGTCCAGCGCCTCCTCCTCGCGGTAGCGGCCCAGCGAGGTGCGCAGCAGGAACGCGTCCGGGGCGGAGCGCTCCAGCCAGCCCCACTTGTTCGAGGAGAAGGTCGACGCCTTGATCTGCCGTCCGTCCACCGACGGCACCAGGAACCCGCTGCCGGACAGCGGCTCCGGCAGGTCGGCCCGCCGGAACGCCAGGGTCACCAGCGCCGCCCCCGCGTACTCGACGGCGTCCAGCTCGGCGGCGGCCGCCGGCACGTCCGCGCGCAGCAGCCGGGCCGCGGCGGGCGCCGGGACGGCCAGCACGACCGCGTCCGCCGCCAGCACCTCCCCGCCGGCCACGACGCGCCAGCCCTCGGGGGTGCGGCGCAGTTCGTCGACGGGCGTGTCGGTGCGCAGGTCCACGCCCGCCTTCGCGCAGGCCGCGGCGACGGCCTCCGGCAGGGTGCCGATGCCGCCGCGCAGCCCCTGGAACACCGGTGTGCCGACGGTCTGCGGGCGCGAGGCCAGCTCGTGCACCCCGGCGACCAGCGAACCGCCGCCGCGGGCGATCGGCAGCAGCTGCGGCACGGCGGCGCGCAGCGAGATCTCGTCCGCGCGCCCGGCGTAGACGCCGCCGAGCAGCGGCTCCACCAGCCGGTCCACCACCTCCCGGCCCAGCCGGTCGGCGACGTACCGGCCGATCGCGACGTCCTCGCCGACCTCGGTGTTGCCCTCGTGCCGTGCCCGCTCCAGGCCCTCTGCGGTCAGCACCCCGGAGGCCGCCAGCGCGTCCAGATCACCCGGGACGCCCATCACCTGCCCGCCGGGCAGCGGGCGCAGCGCGCCGCGCGTCCAGATCGCCGCCTTCGCCGTGGTCGGCGGCTCCAGCTCGGCCCCCAGACCGACCGCCCGCGCCAGCTCGACCGCCTCGGGCCGCCTCGCGAGCATCGACTCGGCGCCGAGGTCCACCCGGACCCCGCCGACCTCTCCGCCCCACAGCTTCCCGCCGATCCGCGGCGACGCCTCCAGCAACGTCACCCGCGCCCGGGCCGGCTCCCCGCCGGCCGCCCCGCTGAGGAACGCGGCCGCGGCCAGTCCCGCGATCCCACCGCCGATGACGACGACATGTGCATCCGACATGCCCGCAGTCTCGCAGGTCCTTACACGAACGCCTCAATCCGCCCGCTCCGTCGCCTTCGGCACCGGCCCGTCCGGGCCGAGGGCGACCGTCGGGGTGGGTGTCAGCGCGCGCTGGTCTCGTGCACGAAGGCGACGAGCCGGGTGAGCGCGTCCGGGTCCATGCTGGGCAGCACGCCGTGGCCGAGGTTGAAGATGTGGCCGCTGGTGCCGATCGCCTGGGCGGCGTGCAGCACCTCGCGGGCCTTGGTCTCGACGACCTTGGTGGGCGCGAAGAGCACGGCCGGGTCGAGGTTGCCCTGCAGGCCCTTGCCCTGGCCGACCCGCTCGGCGGCGACGTTCAGCGGCACCCGCCAGTCGACGCCGACGATGTCCGCGCCGGCCTGGCCCATCAGGCCGAGCAGTTCGCCGGTGCCGACGCCGAAGTGGATCCGCGGCACGCCGTAGGAGGCGACGGCGTCGAAGACCTTGGTGCTGGCCGGCATGACCGAGCGGCGGTAGTCGTCGGGGGCGAGCGAGCCGACCCAGGAGTCGAACAGCTGGATCGCCGAGGCACCGGCCTCGATCTGCACCTTCAGGAAGGCGGAGGTGATGTCGGCGAGCCGGTCGACCACTGCGGCCCACAGCTCGGGCTGGCCGTACATCATGGCCTTGGTGTTCTCGTGGTTCTTGGACGGCCCGCCCTCGACCAGGTAGCTGGCGAGGGTGTACGGGGCGCCGGCGAAGCCGATCAGCGGCGTCCCGCCGAGCTCGTCGACGAGCAGGCCGACGGCCTCGGTGATGTAGGGGACGTCGTCCGGCTCCAGCGGGCGCAGCCGCTGGAGGTCCTCGAAGGTGCGGATCGGGTCGGCGATGACCGGGCCGACGTTCGGCTTGATCTCGACGTCGATGCCGACGGCCTTGAGCGGCACCACGATGTCGCTGAAGAAGATCGCCGCGTCCACCTTGTGCCGGCGCACCGGCTGCAGGGTGATCTCCTTGACCAGCTCGGGCCGCATGCAGGACTCCAGCATGGGGATGCCCTCGCGGACCTTCAGGTACTCGGGCAGCGAGCGGCCGGCCTGGCGCATGAACCACACGGGGGTGTGCGGCACCGGCTCGTGCCGGCAGGCGCGCAGGAACGCGGAGTCGTGCGCGGCGCCGCGGCGCGCGGGGGTGGGCCGGCCTTCGGTGGTGGCCGCCGTGGTGTCTGCCGTAGTCTCGCTCACGCGTCAAATCTTCGCATGCGCCCCGGGCGCGACCGTCCCGCCCGTCTCGTCGGTTCCTCCAAGATCCGCCCGGGTTTGCCGTTCCGGCACGCCGCTCGGACGGAAGTTGCGGCGATAACCCGGGTTTTCGACCTAGTCTTCGGGTCATGGCAGCGGTCGGCGGGCACCCCGCGCAGGGTGGCGGAGCAGGTGGCGGAACGGGTCGGGAGGGGGCGCCGAGCGAGTTCCGGGCCGCCGTGGCGGCATTCGACGGGGCGCGGCTGCGGCCCGAGGTGCAGCTCTCCCCCGCGCCGGCGCCGCGCCGGCTCGCCCCGCACGCGTTCGCGGTGACCGCCTCGGTGGAGGTGGACGGCGAGGAGCTGGCGGACGGCCGGCTGGTGCTGCTGTACGACCCGGAGGGTCAGGAGGCCTGGAACGGGGAGTTCCGGGTGGTCACGATGACCCGCGCCGAGCTGGAGCCGGAGATGGCCGGCGACCCGATGCTGTCGGAGGTCGGCTGGGCCTGGCTGCTGGACGCGCTGCAGGCGCACGGCGCCGGGTACGCGGAGCCGTCGGGCACGGTGACCAGGTGCGCCTCCCAGTACTTCGGGGGCCTCGCGGACCGTCCGTCCTCGACCGAGATCGAGATCCGGGCCTCCTGGACGCCGGCCGACCGCCGGTTCGAGCGGCACCTGGCGGCCTGGGGGGACCTGCTGTGCACCAGCGCGGGCCTGCCGCCGGCCGCCCTGGCCCCGCAGGCGCCGACGGACGTGCCGTCACTCGGTGGGGTGGTCCCGATGCCCGCCCGGCGACGCCCGCGCTCGCACTGAGGAGTGGTGTCCGGGCCCGGACGGCACCGGACGGTCGGACGCCACCCCCAGGGCTGACGGAGTGTGACTTCGGACCCGCTCTGCGTCAATTAAGCGGTCGAATCTGATCGATCCGCGTCGAATTTGATCGATTTTGTGCGAATACCAGGCATGTCGCATCAATCATTTGCGCGATTTGTCCGTATTGTTACTCACTAGATCGTGATCTTTCGCTAAAGCCGGGCACGGTAGCTGCCGAAGCAGACTGTGACCCTTTCCGAACGCGGAACACTCCGACCGCCCCCATCGGGGTTCCGTCCGCCACTCCCCGCAGGAGGCCTGGTGTCGGTCCTTCTTGAGCACCCCGCAAACGTGGTCGCCTACCGCCCGACCAAGCCCACCGCCATGGTGGTCATCGCCGATCCGCGCGTCCGAAACACCGTCACCCGCCACCTGTGGGCGCTCGGCGTCCGGGACGTGATCGAGGTGTCCTCGATCGCCGAGGCCCGCCCCCGGGTCTCCACCCCGCGCGACATCTGCGTCGCCGACGTGCACCTGCCGGACGGCTCCGGGCTGACCATCCTGGCCGAGACCCGCGCCGCGGGCTGGCCCAACGGCCTGGCGCTCTCCGCCGCCGACGACATCGGCGCGGTCCGCAGCGCGCTGGCCGGCGGCGTCAAGGGCTACGTCGTCACCGGCACCCGCACCAACGTCGCGATGCCCGGACGCCCGGGCCTGCCGCTGGGCGCCGCCGGCCTGGCCGGGCGGATGCGCCGCCCCGGCATGCCGGGCGTGCCGGGTGCGGCCGGGGCGCCGGGCGCGCCGGGAGCCCCCGGGGCGCCGGGCGCGCAGCAGACCGCCTACCGCGAACTGTCCGGCCGCGAGGTCGAGGTGCTGCGGCTGGTGGCCGAGGGCCAGTCCAACAAGGCGATCGGCGTCGCGATGGGCCTGTCCGCGCTGACCGTCAAGAGCCACCTCGCCCGCATCGCGCGCAAGCTCGGCACCGGCGACCGGGCCGGCATGGTCGCGGTCGCGCTGCGCACCGGCATCATCCACTGAGCAGATCGAGCAGGACCGCGACAGCGGCTCAGGAGGAACGTTCCTCCTGAGCCGCTGTCGCGGGCTCGCCACCCACCTGCGACACAGTCACGAACCCGGTCTGACCAGTCCGACAACACTCCCGGTTCCGAGGACCGTCGTACCCTTGGTGGGTGACCGACGCCGTAGCAGCCATCCCAGAAGAAGCAGCCCCGGTCCCGCTCCTTGAGCCCAAGGAGGGGATCCCGCCCGTCGTGACGGACGAGCAGGCGCTGGCCGCCACCGTCGCCGCCTTCGCCGCGGGCACCGGACCGGTCGCCGTCGACGCCGAGCGGGCCTCCGGCTACCGCTACGGACAGCGCGCGTACCTCATCCAGCTGCGCCGCGCGGGCGCCGGCACCGCGCTGATCGACCCGATCGCCTGCCCCGACCTCAGCGGGCTCGGCGCCGCCCTCGCGGACGCCGAGTGGGTGGTGCACGCCGCCACCCAGGACCTGCCCTGCCTGGCCGAGGTCGGCATGAGACCGCGGCGGCTGTTCGACACCGAGCTGGCCGGGCGGATCGCCGGCTTCGCCCGGGTCGGACTCGGACCGATGACCGAGAGCGTGCTCGGGCTGAGCCTGGCCAAGGAGCACTCGGCGGTCGACTGGTCCACCCGCCCGCTGCCCGAGCCGTGGCTGCGCTACGCCGCTCTGGACGTCGAGGTGCTGGTCGAGCTGCGCGACGCACTCGAACAGGAGCTGGACGCCCAGGGCAAGCTCGACTGGGCGCTGGAGGAGTTCGCGGCGATCGCCGCCGCCCCCCGCCCCGCCCCGCGCACCGACCCGTGGCGGCGCACCTCGCAGCTGCACAAGGTCCGCCGGCGCCGCCAGCTGGCCGTCGTGCGCGAGCTGTGGCTGGCCCGGGACCGCATGGCGCGGGAGCGCGACGTCTCGCCGGGCCGGGTGCTCCCGGACGCCGCGATCGTCAACGCCGCGCTGGCCATGCCGCTGAACGTCGCCGCCCTCCAGGCCGTCCAGGGCTTCGGGCCGCGGGTGCACCGGCGCCAGCTGGAGCAGTGGCTGGCCGCCGTGCAGCGCGGCCGCGAGGTGCCGGAGAACCAGCTGCCGCCGGCCGCCGCACCGCACGACGGGCCGCCGCCGCCGCGTGCCTGGGCCGAGAAGGACCCGGTGGCCGCCGCCCGGCTGTCCGGCGCCCGCAGCGCCGTCAGCGAGCTGGCCGAGCGGCACAACCTGCCGGCCGAGAACCTGATCACCCCGGACCTGGTCCGCCGGGTCTCCTGGGAGCCGCCGGCCGACGCGAGCGCCGACGGCGTGGCCGACGCGCTGCGCAGGCTGGGCGCCCGGCAGTGGCAGGTCGACCTGGTGGCCCCGGCGGTCGCCGCCGCCTTCGCCGCCGCGGTGACCGCACAGGACTGACCGGCCACCGGCACAGGGCCGACGTGAAGGGGATGTCGTCGTACGACGACGTCCCCTTCGGCGTATCCGGAGAGCGTCGCTGGTCGGACGTGGCGCGGGACACACCCGGTCAACCCGCCGAGGGGCCTGGGCAGGGTGGTTACCGACCGGTAGCATGACGGTGAAGCGGCGCCGCTCGGGTCACCGGCGGCAGCCTGCCCACCTCGAACTGTTGGTCCCTGGGAGGAGAGCCCCCGTGCCTCGTACCGCGAGGGACGTCGTCTTCGTCGATGGCGTCCGCACCCCGTTCGGCAAGGCCGGCCCGAAGGGCATCTACCACGAGACGCGCGCCGACGACCTCGTCGTCAAGTGCATCCGGGAGCTCGTGCGCCGTAACCCGAACCTGCCCGTCGAGCGCATCGACGAGGTCGCCATCGCGGCCACCACGCAGATCGGCGACCAGGGTCTGACCATCGGACGCACCGCCGCCCTGTTGTCCGGCCTGCCCAAGTCCGTCCCCGGCTACGCGATCGACCGCATGTGCGCCGGTGCGCTGACCGCCGTGACCACCACCGCCGGCGGCATCGCCTTCGGCGCGTACGACGTGGTCGTGGCCGGCGGCGTCGAGCACATGGGCCGCCACCCGATGGGCGAGGGCGTCGACCCGAACCCGCGCTTCGTCTCCGAGAAGCTGGTCGACGAGTCCGCCCTGTTCATGGGCATGACCGCGGAGAACCTGCACGACCGGTTCCCGCACATCACCAAGGAGCGCTGCGACGCCTACGCGGTGCGCTCCCAGGAGAAGGCCGCCAAGGCGTACGCCAACGGCGACATCCAGCCCGACCTGGTGCCGATCTCGATCCGCAACACCAACCCCGAGGTCGGCGAGACCGGCTGGGGCCTGGCCACCGTGGACGAGCCGCTGCGCCCGGGCACCACGATGGAGAGCCTGGCCGGTCTGAAGACCCCGTTCCGCCCGCACGGCAACATCACCGCGGGCAACTCGGCCGGTCTGAACGACGGTGCCACCGCCTCGCTGCTGGCCGCCGAGGACGTCGCCGAGGAGCTCGGCCTCCCGGTCAAGATGCGCCTGGTCTCCTACGCCTTCGCGGGCGTCGAGCCCGAGGTCATGGGCATCGGCCCGGTGCCGGCCACCGAGAAGGCGCTGGCCAAGGCCGGCCTGACCATCGACGACATCGACGCGTTCGAGGTCAACGAGGCCTTCGCCGTCCAGGTGCTGGCCTTCCTGGACCACTACGGCATCGCGGACGACGACGAGCGGGTCAACCCGTTCGGCGGTGCGATCGCCTTCGGCCACCCGCTGGCCTCCTCCGGCGTGCGCCTGATGAACCAGCTGGCCCGCCGCTTCGAGCAGCGCCCGGACGTCCGCTACGGCCTCACCACGATGTGCATCGGCTTCGGCATGGGCGGCACCATCATCTGGGAGAACCCCCACTTCGAGGGCGGTAAGTGAGCATGAGCACCACGACTGAGCTGCTCCAGCACGGCGCCGAGCTGTTCCCGGGCGAGGTCGTCACGACCGCGCACGTGCGCCACCTGGACCTGCCGCTGCAGGCCGGCAAGCTGGCCCTGATCACCCTGGACAACGGCTTCGACCACACCAAGCCGACGACCTTCGGCCCGGGCTCGCTGCTGAAGCTGTCCGACGCCCTGGACCAGGTCGAGGCCGAGGCCGCCGAGGGCAAGATCGTCGGCGTCGCGATCACCGGCAAGCCGTTCATCTTCGCGGTCGGCGCCGACCTCAAGGGCGTCGAGCTGCTCAAGGAGCACGCGGACGCGCTGGCCATCGGCAAGGGCGGCCACGAGGTCTTCAAGCGGATCGCCGCGCTGCCCGTCCCGTCCTTCGCGTTCTACAACGGCGCGGCGATGGGCGGCGGCGTCGAGGTCGGCCTGCACTGCGACTACCGCACGGTCAGCGCGGGCGTCCCGGCGTTCTCGCTGCCGGAGGTCTTCCTGGGCCTCGTCCCCGGCTGGGGCGGCTGCACCATCCTGCCGAACCTGATCGGCGCGGCGAAGGCCGTCAAGGTCATCATCGAGAACTCGATGAGCCAGAACAAGCAGCTCAAGGGCAAGGACGTGTTCGAGCTGGGGATCGCCGACGCGATCTTCGAGCCGGCCGACTTCCTGGAGCAGTCGCTGATCTGGGCCGCCAAGGTCGTCAAGGGCGACGTCGTCGTCGAGCGCGAGGCGATCGACCGCGGCAAGGCCTGGGACGACGCCGTCGCCTGGGGCCGCCTGGTCGCCGACGGCAAGGTGCACGGCGCCGCGCCGGCCGCCTACAAGGCGCTGGACATCATCTCCCTGGTCAAGGACGCCGACCTGGCCGACAAGGCCAGCCTGCAGGCCGGCTTCGACGCCGAGGACGCGGCCCTGGCCGACCTCATCATGAGCGGCGAGCTGCGCAGCGGCATCTACGCCTTCAACCTGGTGCAGCGCCGGGCCAAGCGCCCCGTCGGCGCGCCGGACAAGTCGCTGGCCCGCCCGGTCTCCAAGGTCGGCGTCGTCGGCGCCGGTCTGATGGCCTCGCAGCTGGCGCTGCTGTTCGCCCGCCGCCTGGAGGTGCCGGTGGTCCTCACCGACATCGACCAGGAGCGCGTCGACAAGGGCGTCGGCTACGTCCACACCGAGATCGACAAGCTGCTCGGCAAGGGCCGCATCGGCCAGGACAAGGCCAACCGCCTCAAGGGCCTGGTCACCGGCTCGCTCGACAAGGCCGCCGCCTTCGGCGACGCGGACTTCGTCATCGAGGCCGTCTTCGAGGAGATGGGCGTCAAGCAGACCGTCTTCGCGGACCTGGAGGACGTGGTCTCGCCGACCTGCGTGCTGGCGACCAACACCTCCTCGCTGTCGGTCACCGAGATGGCCTCGAAGCTGAAGCACCCCGAGCGGGTCGTCGGCTTCCACTTCTTCAACCCGGTCGCGATCCTGCCGCTGCTGGAGATCGTCCGTGCGGAGAAGACCGACGACGCCTCGCTGGCCACCGCCTTCGGTGTCGCCAAGAAGCTGAAGAAGTCGGCCGTGCTCACCAAGGACGCCCCGGCGTTCGTGGTGAACCGCATCCTGCTGCGCTTCATGGACGCCATCCAGGGTGCCATCGACGAGGGCACCCCGATCGCCACCGTCGAGAAGGCCGTGGAGCCGCTCGGCCTGCCGATGTCCCCGATCGTGCTGCTGGAGCTGGTCGGCCCGGCCATCGCCCTGCACGTCTCGGAGACCCTGGCCGCGGCCTTCCCGGAGCGGTTCACCGTCTCCGAGAACCTCGGCAAGGTCGTCAAGGCCGGCAAGCGCGGCTTCTACACCTGGGTGGACGGCAAGCAGGTCCTCGACCCCGAGGTGCTGGAGCTGCTGTCCTTCGGCGACTCGGTGCTCACCGAGGAGCAGGTCCTGAACCGCGCCCTGGAGGCCGTGGCGCAGGAGATCGGCCTGATGCTGGAGGAGGGTGTCGTCGCCGAGGCGCAGGACATCGACCTCTGCATGATCACCGGTGCCGGCTGGCCCTTCCACCTGGGCGGGATCACCCCGTACCTGGACCGTGAGGGCGTCTCGGAGCGGGTGAACGGCAAGAGGTTCCTCGCCCCCGGTGTGGCCTCGGTGCCCGCGTAAGGCGTAGCGGTACGAACGGGGGAGCCCCGGTGACCTGACGGTCACCGGGGCTCCTTCGTTGTCCGTGGAGGGCCTGCGCGGCGCCCCGGAGGCGCTGGACCGCCCGCCTCAGTGGGCCGCCGGCTCAGCGCTTGAGGCGGTAGACCACGGTGTCGGCGAAGACGCCGACCACCTCGTAGTGGGTGTCCAGCAGGTTCTCGATCCGGGGGACCATCACCGGCTGGTACGGGGCGATGCCGGAGTCGTCCACCACGACCTCGGGCAGGCCGTTGGCGAGCTCCTTGTCGAAGGTCTGCCAGGCGTTGCTGACGCTGAACTGCTCGCCGACGTTGGGGCTGCCGTCCTTGCCGCCGCTGTAGTTGGTGAGGAAGCCGGCCGTCAGGTACCGCGTGGCGGGCTTGCGGTCGGCCAGCCAGTACAGCTCGGGGTGCATGCCCCAGACCAGCACGGTGTCCTTGGGGGTGGTCTGGGCGGCGACCGCGGTGGCGACCTCGGTGGTGCGGTTGAGCCGCTCCCCCGGCCAGGCCAGCGCCAGGCCCCAGAAGACGGTGGAGGCGACCGTCGTGTACACCAGGACGGGCTTCCAGCGGATCGCCGAGGTGGCCACCGCGCCGGTGCCCAACAGCACCAGCGGGGGGATCAGCTGGAGGTAGTAGTGGCCGAAGAAGTGGAAGCCCACGCTGACGGCGACGGCCGATGACAGCAGCCACACCCACAGGTCTGCGGTGGAGCCGTGCTCCTCGCCGGCGGCCGGCAGCGGGCGGTGGCGGTACTTGAGCCAGAGCCGGCGCCCGACCGGGAACAGGAAGCCCAGGCCGGCCGCGACCAGGATGGCCGAGTTGCCGAGCGCGCGGCCGATCATCTGCAGCCAGGCGCCGCCGAAGGAGGCGTAGTCGCCGCTGCCGGTGACCACCCAGAAGAGGAAACCCTTGGGCTTGGTCAGGATGGCCGCGACCAGCGCTATCGGCAGGGTGAAACCGAAGGCGATCTTGAACAGGGCGGGCGGCCAGGGCACCCCGCGCCGGCGGGCGTCCTGGAGGAGCATCCACAGCACCGGCAGCAGCACCGCGCCACCGGTCTGCTTGGTCAGCGAGCAGAGCGCCACCGCGATGCCGGCGGCCAGCCAGCGGCGGCGCTCGGCGTAGCGGAAGGCGGCCACCATGGCGGGCAGCATGAAGACCTCGAAGGTCGCCGCCTGGGTGTCCTCCGGGGAGAGCCCGATGGAGACCAGCAGGTAGAGCAGCCCGGCGCCGGCCCCGGCCCGGTTGCCCCAGCGGCCCCGGGCGAGGGACGCCAGCAGGATCGCGGTGACCAGGTGGGCGACCACCGCCAGGGTGCGCAGCGGCCACAGCGAGGCCGAGCCGAAGACGGCGAAGCAGGCCTGGTAGAGCCAGGGCAGCAGCGGCGGCTTGCGGTCGACCACGGTGTCGTACAGCACCCCGCCGTCGGCCAGCATCCGGGCCTGGGTGGCCAGGAAGCCCTCGTCGGGGCTCCAGACCGGCCGGGCGAAGGACGGGACGTGGGTGAGCAGCGCGACCAGCGCCAGCACCGGCACCAGCCTGGTCCAGTACCGCCCTCCTTGCCCGCCCCCGGGCAGCAGGGGCGCGTTTCCGAGCTGGGTACGGACGCGCTCGGGCAGGCGCTCGGCCAGTCGGGCGAGGCTGAGGCGGGTGGGGGTGGGCACGGGTGACAACCTACCGGGCGGGATCGGCGCGGGCGGCGCCGGTCCCGCCGTTCGGTGCGATTATCAGCTGGTCTCGTGACAAGCTGTTACGAAGGTGTGGCAAACGGCCGTCGGGCGGATCGTTCCTCAGGCCTCGACCCGGGCCTCGGCGGAGGCCTTGTCCAGGCCGGCGACCAGCGCGGTCACCTTCCGGGCGATGTCCGGGGCGTTCAGGCCGGTCTCGGCCAGGATCTCGTCCCGGCTGGCGTGGTCCAGGAACTCCTGCGGGATGCCGAAGTTGCGCACCGGCAGGTCCACGTCCGCGTCCCGCAGCGCCTGGGCCACGGCGGCGCCGACGCCGCCCACCCGGCCGTTGTCCTCGATCGTGACGACCACGCGGTGCTCGGCGGCGAGGCCCGGCAGGGCCGGGTCCACCGGCTTGACCCAGCGCGGGTCCACCACGGTCGCGGTGATGCCCTGGGCGGCCAGCAGGTCGGCGGTCTCCAGGCTGGTGGCGGCCATCGCGCCGACCGAGATGATCAGCACGTCGGCGCGGTGCGCACCGCTCGGCTCCTCGGCGGCGCGCAGCACGTCCATGCCGCCGATCCGGCCGACCGCCGGGACGGCCGGGCCGACCGTGCCCTTGGAGTAGCGGACGACGGTCGGGGCGTCCCTGACCTCGACGGCCTCGCGCAGCTGGGCACGGACCTGGTCGGCGTCGCGCGGGGCGGCCAGCCGAAGGCCCGGGACGACCTGGAGGATCGACATGTCCCACATGCCGTGGTGCGACGCGCCGTCCGGGCCGGTCACGCCGGAGCGGTCGAGCACGAAGGTGACGCCCAGCCTGTGCAGGGCGACGTCCATCAGGACCTGGTCGAAGGCCCGGTTGAGGAAGGTCGCGTAGACCGCGACGACCGGGTGCAGGCCGCCGGTGGCCAGGCCGGCCGCGCTGGTGACGGCGTGCTGCTCGGCGATGCCGACGTCGAAGATGCGGTCCGGGAAGGCCTTCGCGAACGGGGCGAGGCCGACCGGGTGCAGCATCGCGGCGGTGATGCCGACGACGTCCTCGCGCTCGCGGCCGATCGCGACCATCTCCTCGGCGAAGACGGACGTCCAGTCCTTGCCCGCGCTCTTGATCGGCAGGCCGGTCTCCGGGTGGATCACGCCGACCGCGTGGAAGCGGTCCTCGTCGTTGCTCTCGGCGGCGTGGTAGCCGCGGCCCTTCTCGGTGAGGCAGTGCACGATCACCGGGCCGCCGAAGCCGCGCGCCTTGGTCAGCGCGGACTCCAGGGCGGTGAAGTCGTGGCCGTCGATCGGGCCGATGTACTTGAGGCCGAGGTCCTCGAACATGCCCTGCGGGGCGATGAAGTCCTTGAGGCCCTTCTTGGCGCCGTGCAGCGTCTCGAACAGCTGCTGGCCGACCACCGGGGTGCGCTGCAGCGCGTCCTTGCCCCAGGACAGGAAGCGCTCGTAGCCCTGGGTGGTGCGCAGCGTGGCGAGGTGGTTGGCCATGCCGCCGATGGTCGGCGAGTAGGAGCGCTCGTTGTCGTTGACGACGATGACGACCGGGCGGTCCTTGGCGTCGGCGATGTTGTTGATCGCCTCCCAGGCCATGCCGCCGGTGAGCGCGCCGTCGCCGATGACCGCGACGACCGGGTCGTTCGTGCCCCGGAGCTGGTTGGCCTTGGCCAGGCCGTCCGCGTAGGAGAGCACGGTGGAGGCGTGCGAGTTCTCGATCACGTCGTGCTCGGACTCGGCGCGGGACGGGTAGCCGGACAGACCGCCCTTCATCCGCAGCCTCGAGAAGTCCTGGCGGCCGGTGAGCAGCTTGTGGACGTAGCTCTGGTGGCCGGTGTCGAAGAGGATGCGGTCGCGCGGGGAGTCGAACACCCGGTGCAGCGCGATGGTGAGCTCGACCACACCGAGGTTGGGGCCGAGGTGGCCGCCCGTCTTGGAGACCTCGGTCACCAGGAAGGTCCGGATCTCCTGGGCCAGTGCGGCCAGCTGTCCGGGCGTGAGCCGGTCGAGATCGCGCGGTCCCCGAATGCGGGTCAGCAGGGCCACCCGTTCCTCCTCGTTCAGTGTTCGCGGACCGGGGCGGTCCGACGGGCGTCGCTGCCCGGTGTGTCGGCGCGCTCAGACGGTCCGCTTTGGCGGTCGCGGTCCATGCCGACCGGTCGAGTCTAATGTCCGCTTGCCGGACACCGAGCGGCGCGCCCGGTGCCACCCGCCGGTCACCGGCGATCCCCGAGGTGAGAGGGGTTGTCCGGGACCGGGTCGCGTCAAGCCCGGTTGACGGCGGCGGCGGCGAGCGCGCCCGACTCCCCCATCTCGCTCATCACCAGAGCCAGCGCGCCCAGCACCTCCGCACGGCCGCCCAGGGTGCCGGGCACCACGGACAGCTGGCGGGCGGCGCTGGGGATGGCGTAGCGGGCCACCGAGTCGCGGATCGGGGCGAGCACCAGCTCACCGGCCTCGGCGAGGTCGCCGCCGAGGATCACCCGGCGCGGGTTGAGCAGGTTGCAGAGGGTGGCGACGCCGGTGCCGATCTGGCGGCCCGCGTCGGCGATCACCCGGCGGCAGCCGAGGTCGCCCTGGTGGGCCAGCTCGACCACGCGGGGCAGTGTGAGGTCCGGGCCGAGGGTCGAGGCGAGCAGGGAGAGCAGGTAGCCGGAGCCCACGAAGGTCTCCAGGCAGCCGCGGTTGCCGCAGCGGCAGACCGGCCCGGCCTCGTCCAGGGTGATGTGCCCTATCTCACCCGCGGTGCCGCCCGGGCCGCGGTAGATCTGGCCGTTCACCACGAGGCCGGCGCCAACACCGCTGGCGATCTTGATGTAGGCGAGGTCGCTCAGGCCGCGGCCGGCGCCCCACACCAGCTCGCCGAGCGCGCCGAGGTTGGCGTCGTTGTCCACGTGCACCGGCATGCCGAGCCGCTCGGCCAGCTCGCGGCCCGGGGCGATGCCCGTCCAGCCGGGCAGGATCGCGGTGGAGCCGAGCGCGCCGGTCTCCACGTCGATCGGGCCGGGCACGCCGAGGCCCACGCCGATCACCTTGTCCGGGCGGAAGCCCGCCTGCTCCAGCAGCCGGTCGACCATCGCCTCCGCGCGGTCGAAGCCCTGCGCGGCCGAGACGTCCACGTCGATCGGGGCGCTCTCCTCGGCGAGCACCCGGTGCGCCAGGTTGCCGACGGCGACCCGCAGATGGGTGTGGCCGAAATCGATGCCCACCACGATGCCGGCGTCGCCGCTGAGCGAGACGCTGCGCGCCCGGCGGCCGCCGGAGGAGGTGTCGGCGACGACGACGGTGCCGCTCTCCTTCAGTTCCCGCACGATGTTGGAGACGGTGGCCGCGGACAGCCCGGTGCCGCGGGCGATCTCGGCCTGGGTCAGCGAGCCGGCCATCCGCACCGCCCGCAGCACCCGCTCCAGGTTCGCCCGGTGCAGTGATGACTGCGAGCCCGGTGTGTCCGTCGCCATGATCCACCATCCCAAGGGGCGGGGACCCCTCCGGCGGGCGTCCCCTTGAACTCCTGAAGCCTACGGCGCCGGGACGGGGGTTGGGGTGGCGGTTGGGCGATCGGGTGGTGCGGCCCGCGAGGGCGCCGCGGCGGCGGGCGGGCGATCGGGTGCCGTGGTCAACACCGTGTGACGGGGAGATCCCGAGGGGGTCCGGAGGGGCTTTCGGGCTCCTGTCGGCAGCCGAAAACCAGTCACCACTACCATGGTGCCCAATCTCACCCGTCCCACCGGACCCGGACGAGACCGGCAGGGGGACGAATCCAGACATGACGGGGAATCAGATGGCAGGGGATCACCCTACGCCGGGGACAGGCGAAACGCCCGGCAGCGGCCCGCAGAACAACCGGGGCGTCTCGTTCGGGCGCCAGCCCGGCACCGACCCGGCCGCCGTCGCGGACCAGATGACACAGCTCGACGGATCGGCGGTCCCAGGAGCACCGGCCGGCCCGCCGCCGGCCCAGCCGCCAGCGCCGCCCGGCGGTGGCGCGGCCTACGCGCCGACCGCGGCCGCCTTCCCCTCGCAGGCCCCGCCGCCCCCGGCCGGCGCGCCCGTCGGCCCGTACGACCCGGTGCCCGGCGGCTCGTACGCCGCTCCTGACGCGGGCCAGGCCTTCGGCGGCTCCTACGGGTACCCGCAGGAGCAGCAGCCCGGGTACGCCTACCAGACCGCGCCGATACCGGCCGTACCCCAGCAGCGCAACCCCGTGATGCTGTGGGGCAGCATCATCGGCGGTGTGCTGGCGGTCGCCATCGTCGCCGGGCTCGTCGTGCTGTTCACCCAGCACGACGACCCCGACACCCCGAGCGCCAACTCCGGCGGCACCACCAGCGGCACCACCAGCGGCACGGCCGGGCCGGGCGGCCCGACCCCCGGCACCAGCAGCGTGGCCGGCGGCAACAGCGGCGGCCCGGGGCCCGGCGGCGCCGGTTACAACGTCGCCTGGAGCGTCCCCAAGGGTGCCCGTACGGACTCCAACGAGATGCTCGGCATCTGGGGCACCGACAAGATCACCGTGCGCGTGGACGCCAGCGGCATCCGCGCCTACAACCTGGCGGACGGCAAGGAGGCGTGGACCATCCCGGTACCGTCCGGCGCCAAGGAGCTGTGCGCCGCGTCGTACAGCACCAACTCCAAGAACATCGGCGCCGTCGCCTTCAACACCGGTGACAGCGACTGCTCCACCCTCGGTGCCGTCGACCTCACCACGGGCAAGCTGACCTGGAGCGCCAAGGTCACCAACGACCGGCTCTCCAACCCGACCCTCAGCGTCACCGACAAGGTCGTCGCCATCGGTGGCCGGCTGGTCGGCGCGGTGAGCATCGACAACGGCAGCGGCGTCTGGCAGTGGAAGCCGCGCGACAGCAGCTGCAGCGTGTCCGGCCGTGCCGCCGGCGCCCAGATCGTGGTCAGCGACCGCTGCTACGAGAGCAGCCCCAAGTCGCAGCTGTACGTCGTGGACTCCGACACCGGTACGCAGAAGAGCACGCCGATCGCGCTCACCGGCAGCATCGAGCAGGTCGACAAGGTCGTCTCCGACCAGCCGCTGGTGGTGCTCGTCACGAACGGCCCGAACGGCGACTACGTCCTGCCGTTCGACAAGAGCAACAAGCCGGGCAAGCCCATGTCGGTCAAGGAGCCCGGCTCGGACAGCCTGCGCCTGTCCGGCCAGGGCGACGCGATCAGCGCGAACGTGGTCAGCGGCAACATCCTGTACGCGCAGGCCAGCGGCACCAAGTCCGCCATCAACGCGTACGACCTGACCACCGGCAAGCGGATCTGGTCGGCCACCAACGGCCAGTCCAACGAAGACATCCGACTGGTCTCCGGCACCGACAAGGACGGCAAGGTCCGCGCGATCCTCCCCCAGGGCTACAAGAAGCCCGCGCGGCTGGTGACCCTCTCGCCGACCGACGGCTCGATGACCGACCTCGGAACCATGGCCATGCCCGACGGTCTCGACATCGGCGCCGCCCTGAACGAGTACCTGATGCCGGCGGACGGCAGCACGGTCTACAGCTTCAGCCGGTTCGACTCGGACTCGCCCCTCACCAAGTGGGCGAAGAAGTGACGTGATGCCGGACTGACGTCCTTTCGTGGGCGGGGCGGGTACGGGCCTTCGGGCTCGGCCCGCCCCGCCTTCGTTCGTCCGCCCGCGATTATTCGGCCGCCTCGTCCGTTGGGCATGGGAAGATGCGCAACACCAGCCCGACGAAGGAGTTCAGCGAGTGCCCGGCACCAACCTGACCCGTGAGGAGGCCCGTACCCGGGCCGATCTCCTGCACGTGCACGCGTACGACATCGAGCTCGACCTGAGCTCGGCCCGCGAGGGAGGCACCTTCCGGTCCACCACCCTGGTCCGGTTCACCGCCACCACCCCCGGTGCGGACAGCTTCATCGACCTCGTCGCCCCGAGCGTCGAGGAGATCACGCTCAACGGCGAGCGGCTCGACCCGGCGAGCTTCGCCGACAGCCGGATCCCGCTGCCGAACCTCGCGGCCGAGAACGAGCTGCGCGTCGTCGCCGACTGCGCCTACACCAACACCGGCGAGGGCCTGCACCGGTTCGTCGACCCGGTCGACGGCGAGACCTACCTGTACACCCAGTTCGAGGTGCCGGACGCCCGCCGCGTCTTCGCCTCCTTCGAACAGCCCGACCTGAAGGCCACGTTCGCGTTCACCGTGACTGCCCCCAGGGGCTGGGTCGTGGTCTCCAACTCGCCGACCCCGGTCCCGACCGGCGACGGCGACAGCCAGGTCTGGACGTTCGAGCCGACCGGCCGGATCTCCACCTACATCACCGCGCTCGTCGCCGGCCCGTACGTGGGCGTCTTCGACACCTACGAGAACGGCGACCAGCAAGTGCCGCTCGGCGTCTACTGCCGGCCCTCGCTGCGCGAGTTCCTCGACGCCGAGGCCGTGTTCGAGGTGACCAAGCAGGGCTTCGACTACTTCCAGGAGAAGTTCGACTTCCCCTACCCGTTCGCGAAGTACGACCAGCTGTTCGTCCCGGAGTTCAACGCCGGCGCGATGGAGAACGCGGGCGCCGTCACCCTGCGCGACCAGTACGTGTTCCGCTCCAAGGTCACCGACGCCGCGTACGAGTCCCGCGCCGCGACGATCCTGCACGAGCTCGCCCACATGTGGTTCGGCGACCTCGTCACCATGGAGTGGTGGAACGACCTCTGGCTCAACGAGTCCTTCGCCACCTTCGCCGAGGCCGTCTGTCAGGCCGAGGCCCCCGGCTCGAAGTGGCCCCACTCGTGGACCACCTTCGCCAACCAGATGAAGACCTGGGCCTACCGGCAGGACCAACTGCCGTCCACCCACCCCATCATGGCCGACATCAACGACCTGGAGGACGTCCAGGTCAACTTCGACGGCATCACCTACGCCAAGGGCGCCTCGGTGCTCAAGCAGCTCGTCGCCTACGTCGGCCAGGACGCCTTCTTCCAGGGCGTGCAGGCCTACTTCAAGCGCCACGCCTGGGGCAACACCCGGCTCGGCGACCTGCTCGGAGCGCTCGAGGAGGCCAGCGGCCGCGACCTGAAGGCCTGGTCCAAGGCCTGGCTGGAGACCGCCGGCATCAACGTGCTGCGGCCCGCCGTCGTGCTCAACACGGACGGCGAGATCGAGTCCTTCACCGTCCTGCAGGAGGCCCCCGCGCTGCCCGCCGGCGCCAAGGGCGAGGCGGTGCTGCGCCCGCACCGGATCGCCATCGGGCTCTACGAGTTGGCGGACGGCGCACTGGTGCGGACCGAGCGGATCGAGCTCGACGTCGACGGGCCGCGCACCGAGGTGCCGGAGCTCGTCGGGCGGCACCGGCCGGCCGTCGTGCTGCTCAACGACGACGACCTCTCCTACGCCAAGATCCGGCTCGACGAGGACTCGCTCGCCGTCGTCACCGAGCACCTCGGCGGATTCACCGACTCCCTGCCGCGCGCCCTGTGCTGGGCCTCCGCCTGGGACATGACCCGCGACGGCGAACTCGCCGCCCGCGACTACCTGTCGCTCGCCCTCTCGGGCATCGGGCGCGAGAGCGACATCGGCGTCGTCCAGTCCGTGCAGCGTCAGGTCAAGCTCGCCCTCGACGCGTACACCGACCCCGACTGGCGCGAGCAGGGCCTCGCCCGCTGGGCCGCCGCCGCCGAGGAGCACCTGCGGGCGGCCGACCCCGGCAGCGACCACCAGCTCGCCTGGGCCCGCGCCCTCGCCACCGTCGCCCGCACCGACGGGCAGCTCGACCTGCTCGCCGGGCTGCTGGACGGGTCCGTGGAGATCAAGGGCCTCGCCGTCGACACCGAACTGCGCTGGACCCTGCTCACCCGGCTCGCCGCCACCGGCCGCGCCGACGAGGCTCTGATCGCCGCGGAGCTGGAGCGGGACAACACCGCGGCCGGCCAGGAGCACGCCGCCACCTGCCGTGCCGCCCGGCCGACCGCCGAGGCCAAGGCCGAGGCCTGGGCCGCGGTCGTCGAGTCCGACGCGCTCACCAACTACGTCCAGGACGCGACGATCGCCGGCTTCCAGCAGGCCGACCAGCGCGAGCTGCTCGCCCCGTACGCGGCGAAGTACTTCGCGGCCGTCAAGGGCGTGTGGGAGACGCGCAGCCACGAGATCTCGCAGCAGATCATCAGCGGGCTGTACCCGGGCCTGCAGGTGTCCCAGGAGACGGTGGACGCGACGAACGCCTGGCTGGACTCCGCCGAACCGGCACCGGCGCTGCGCCGCCAGGTCGTCGAGGCGCGGGCCGGGATCGAGCGCGCCCTCAAGGCCCAGGCCGTCGACCGGGCGGCCGGCGGGCGCTGACCCGGAGCAGGAACGCCTGAAGGGGCGCCGGACCCGGTCCGGCGCCCCTTCAGGGTGTGCGGGTCCTGGTGGACCCTGATGAACGTGGTGGGCGGCCGTGGGGCCGCCGCGTCAGCCGTGGCCCGGGGTGGCTACTTCTTCTTGCCCTTGCCGTACGGCATGCCGGCGAGAGCGGCGATGATCGCGAAGGCCGCGATCGGGATCAGCACGTACAGGCCGATGGTCTGGCCGATGCTCAGGCCGGAACCCGGGTCGTCGCCGTCGTCCCGGGTGAGGGCCATGGCGGGCGACGACAGCAGCATCATCAGCGTGACCGTTGCGGAGACCGCGCCGGCTCGCAAAGCGTTCCTCTTGTCCACGTTTTCCAACTTACCCGCCGCTTATGGACGCCCGCGCGCCGGGGTCGGCCTTCCGGGAGCCGGGGACCCGGCGGGCGGGGCGGGCCCGGCGGGCGGACCCAACAGGCGGGCCCAGCGGGCTGGTCGGTGTCAGGCGGGTCGGGGCGGGGTGGGGGCCAGGAGGTGGGCGAGGAAGGGGGCGGCGGGGGCGGTGGCCAGGGTGTCGAGGGTGACCGGGTGGCCGGCGCCGTCGGCGACCGGCAGGCGCCAGTTCGGGTACTGGTCCCACGTGCCGGGCAGGTTCTGCGGGCGCGGGTCGCCGACCAGGTCCGGCAGCCAGACGCCGACCAGCGCCGCCCCGGTGGCGGCCAGGAAGCGGTACAGCACCGGCATCGACAGCGGCTCGCCCGGCGCGAGCAGCCCCAGCCGGGTCAGCGCCGCACGCCAGTCCGCCAGCTCCGCCGCCGCCTCCGCCTGCTCCTCCCCCAGCGGGCGGGCCAGCAGGCCCAGCCGGTGCCGCAGCTCGACGTGCTCGCCGGACAGGCGGGCCGCCGTGCTCGGCAGGTCGTGGGTGGTGAGGGTGGCCAGGCAGCCCGGCCGCCAGCGCTCCGGCGCCAGGATCTGCCCGCCCGCCGGCCAGTCCCGCTCGAACCAGAGGACGGAGGTGCCGAGGATGCCGCGGGCCGCCAGCTCCTCCCGGACACCCGGTTCCACCGTGCCCAGGTCCTCGCCGATCACCGGCGTTCCCGCCCGGTGCGCCTCCAGCGCCAGCACGCCGAGCATCGCCTCCGCGTCGTAGCGGACATACGCGCCCTCCGTCGGCGCGTGCCCGTCCGGCACCCACCAGAGCCGGAACAGTCCCATCACGTGGTCGATCCGGACGGCGCCCGCGTGCCGGACGGCGGCCCGCAGCAGCTCCGCGTACGGGGCGTAGCCGGCGGCGGCGAGCGCGTCCGGGCGCCAGGGCGGCAGGCCCCAGTCCTGGCCGTGGGCGTTGAACGCGTCCGGCGGGGCGCCGAGCGAGATGCCGCCGGCCAGCACGTCCTGGAGCGCCCAGGCGTCCGCGCCGTCCGGGTGGACGCCGACCGCGAGATCGTGGATGAGGCCCACCGGCATCCCGGCCTCCCGGGCCGCCGCCTGGGCGGCCGCGAGCTGCCGGTCGACCTGCCAGGCCAGCCAGCGGTGGAACTCGACCCGGTCGGCGAGCTCCTTCGCCGCCCGTTCGACCTGCGGCCCGTCCGGGTGGCGCAGCCCCTTCGGCCAGGTGTGCCAGTCCGGGCCGTGCTCCTCGGCGATCGCGTTCCAGAGCGCGTACCGCTCCAGCCACTCGCCCTCGCGGCGCCGGTACGCCCGGTACGCGGCCTGGCGGCCGGGCCCGCGCGGCACGTCGTGCAGCAGCTCCAGGGCCTCGCGCTTGAGCGCCCAGACGGCGTCCCGGTCGATCAGCCCGTCGTGCGCGAGCACCTCGGCGCGGAGCCGGTCGGCCCGGCGGCCCAGCTCCTCGACCTCGGCGCGCTGTTCGCCGGTGAGGTGGGCGTACTCGGGGACGGCCTCCACGCGCAGGTGCACGGGGTCGGCGAAGCGGCGGGAGGAGGGGCGGTACGGGGACGGGTCGGAGGGGGCGCCGGGGAGGCCGGCGTGCAGGGGATTGATCTGGACGAAGCCCGCGCCGAGGTCGGCGCCCGCCCACTGGGCGAGGTCGGCGAGGTCGCCGAGGTCGCCCATGCCCCACGAGCGGTCGGACATCACGGAGTACAGCTGGGCGAGGAACCCCCAGCTGCGGCCCGGGAGTTCGGGGAGCTTCTCGGGCGCGACGATGAGCGCCGCCCGGGCCTTGCCGCTGCTCGTCTCGGCCTTGAGGACGTGCCGCCCGAGCGGCAGATCGGCCGGCAGCCAGTGCGAGTGGCCGCGGGGCAGCTCCCACACCCCGCCGTCCTCCAGCTCCACGTGCAGGCGCGCGTCGGCGGGCACGTCCAGCGCCGTCCGCCGCCCGGCGCGGACCACGACGCACGGCGGCAGCAACCGGGCCTGGTGCTCGGCCCGGTGGCGCTCCAGCGCCTCCCGCACCTCCTCCGGCGTCCGCGCCGCCACCCCGAGCGCCGCCAGCACCGCCACCAGCGTCCGCGCCCCCACCGGCACACCTCCCGGCCCCGGATCCCGGGTGTCCACCCCGTACGCCTGCGCCAGCGCCACCAGCTCGGCGGGAGGCGCCGGCGCGTCCTGCGTCGGCACCTTCAGCCCGTCGGCTCCGTCACGATCGAGATAAGCGGCCACTCGCGGCTCCTGCGATGTCTCGGCAACGCCTGGTCAGGACGACCACAGTCCTACCCGCGTGACGGCCCGATGACCCTGCGCGACACGAGTGCGGGTCGACCGGGGCCAGGAGGCCGGGCATGATCAAAAAGGACAAACTCGGCATACCCGTCGTCGGCGTTGACACCGGGTTGGGTAGCTGGTGGGCTTGCCCGGATGTGGTCAAGGCCTGGCGAGGAGGCTCCTGTGCAAGCTCGAGTGTCCGTGGTGGCCGGGCGGCGGCTACGGCATCAGTTGGAACAGAGTGCTGCGTTGCGGGAGGTGCTGTATCACCCCGCGGCGTTGGCGGCGCGGCGGGCGACCGCGCGGACGTGCCGTCAGCTGGCGCCGAAGACGGCGGACCGGCTGATCGCGGATCTGAAGGGGACCGAGCCGCTGCTGGCGTCGGTACGGGCCGAGCGGGCCGATCGGGCCGCGGGGCGGCCGGGGCGTCGAACGATGCAGATCGCGGCGGGTGTCGCGGCGGCGGCCGTGGTCGGCGGGCTGATGGCCGGCGTCACGCCGTCGGCGGCGTACGCGGAGGCGTCGGGGCCGGAGGTGGTCAGTACCGCCCCGCAGACGCCGCTGGGGAGTGTGACGAACCCGCAGGTGTTCCCGCGTCCGCAGGAGCAGACCGTGGCGGGCAAGGCGGTCACGGTGCCGGCCGCCGTGACGCTGGTGACCGCGCCGAAGGCGGACCACGGCGCGGTGGACGCCGTGCGCGAGGTGCTGGGGATCGCCGGGGCGACGTCGGTGATCCCGCAGGTCGACGCGGGCGCGCCGGAGGCCGGCTCGCTGGTGGTGTACGTCGGCGGGCCGACCGAGGGTGCGGACGCCACCACGGACCGCGCGCTGCGCGACCTGGCCGTCGCGGCCGGGGGCAAGGACGCCCAGGCGCCGTCGCTGATCGGGATGCCGATCGGCGGCTACGTGCTGTCGGCGGGTCAGCTGCCCGCGCAGGGCGGCGGGACGTACGGCGTGGTGGTGCTGGCGGGCGCGGACGCGGCGGGCACCTTCTACGCGGCGCAGAGCCTGCGCCAGCTGCTGGCCGCGGTGCCGGCCGGACAGGGGCAGGCGCCGGGTGCGTCGGGGCTCGGTCTGCCGGGGATCACGCTGCGCGACTGGCCGTCGGGGGCGCCGGTGCGGGGCACCGCGGAGGCGTTCTACGGCACGCCGTGGACGGCGCAGCAGCGGCTGGACCAGGTGGACTTCCTCGGCCGGTCCAAGCAGAACTTCTACCTCTACGCGCCCGGTGACGACCCGTACCGGCTGTCCCGCTGGCGCGACGCGTACCCGGCGGAGAGGGCGGCGGAGCTGCGCGCGCTGGGCGGCCGGGCGGCGCAGAACCACGTCACGCTCGGCTACGCGATAGACCCGGGGCAGTCGTTCTGCTTCAGCTCCGGCAAGGACGTGGACGCCCTGGTGGCGAAGCTGGACGGGCTGCGCGCGCTCGGCTTCACCGCGTTCCAGCTGCAGTTCCTGGACGTCAGCTACGACGAGTGGCACTGCGGCGACGACCGTTCGGCGTACGGCACCGGGCCGGCCGCCGCCGCGAAGGCGCAGGCCGCCCTGGCGGCCAAGGTGCAGGACCGGCTGATCGCGAAGAACCCGGGCCTGGCGCCGCTGTCGGTCGTGCCGACCGAGTACCACCAGTCGGGGACGACGCCGTACCGCAAGGCACTGGCGGAGGCGCTGCCGGCCGGGGTGCAGGTGGCGTGGAGCGGGGTCGGGGTGATCCCGGAGAAGATCACGGGCACTCAGACGGCCGACACCGCAGGCCTGTACGGGCACCCGCTGGTCACCATGGACAACTACCCGGTCAACGACGCCAGCCCGGACCGGCTCTTCCTCGGCGCCTACACCGGCCGCGACCCGGAGGTGGCCACCCGTTCGGCGGTGATGCTGACCGGCGCGATGCAGCAGCCGGTGGCCTCGCGGATAGCCCTGGCCACGGCCGGCGACTTCGCCTGGAACCCGGCGGGCTACAAGCCGGACGAGTCCTGGCAGGCCTCGCTGCGCTCGCTGGCCGGCCCGACCGGCTCCGGCGCCACGCCCGCCGGGACGGCCCTGTCGGCGGTCACCGCGCTGGCCGGGAACAGCTCCTCCTCGCCGCTGTCGAAGCAGGAGTCGGCCTATCTGACGCCGCTGCTCGACAAGTTCTGGGCCACCGCCGAGCCCACCTCGGGCGCCGGGCCGGACCTCGCCAAGCTCATCGAGGCGGCGGCCCCGCTGCGGGACGCCTTCGGCGCGATGGCCAAGGCCCAGCAGACCCTGGCCGACACCCAGGCGACCTCCGCCCTCGCCGCCGAGGCCGCGCCGTGGCTGGCGCCGCTGCGCGACTACGGGCTCGCCGGGCAGGCCGCGCTGGACATGCTGCTGGCCCAGCACGGCGGCGACGGCGCCGCCGCGTGGAAGGCCCGGGTGGAGCTGAACCGACTGCGCGAGCTGCTGGCCCAGAGCCCTGCGACGATCGGCGCGGGCGTGCTCGGCCCGTTCCTGGAGCGCGCGGTGAAGGCCGCCGACAACTGGGCCGGCGTGGGCGGCGGGCGCGTCACCCCGACGACCACGATGGGCACCGCGCACGACCACCTGCCGGCGCTGATGACCGACGGCGCGGCCGACACCTTCTACTGGAGCTCCGCTCCCCCGCAGCCGGGCGACGCCGTCGGCGTGGACCTCGGCGCCGCACGCCCGGTCGGCAACGTCACCGTGCTGATGGGCGGCTGGGGCGACGGCCCGGACGCGCAGAGCGCGGTCGACGACTACATCCGCGACGGCGTGCTGGAGTACACCAGCGGCGAGGGCGGCTGGCAGCAGCTGGCCGTGGTGAAGAGCCAGAAGACGGTCAGCGCCCAGCTGCCCGCGGGCACGGTGGTACGGGCGGTGCGGCTGCGCGCCACCGCCGCGCAGAAGACCGCCGTGGCGGTGCGCGAGTTCACCGTGACCGCGCCGGACGACGCCCCGGCCAGCGTCACCGGCGGCCCGGCCGCGCTGCCCGGCTCCTCGCCGGCCGCAGTGCTGGACGGCAACCCGGACACCGCGTACCGGGCGGCCAAGCCGCCGACCGCGCAGGACGAGCCGCTGACCGTCGAGCTGGGCTCGGCCCGGCCGCTGGACCGGCTCACCGTGCTGACCGACCCGAGCGTGCGGGCCACCGCGACCGTCTCGGTGCGGCGCCCGGACGGCACCTGGGTGGAGATCGGCACCGTGAACCCCGGCTACAACGAGCTGCCGGCCGGCGGTCAGAGCGCCGACGCGTTCCGGCTGGCCTGGAAGCCGGGCGGCGACGCGCCGGTGGTCAACCAGGTGATCCCCTGGTACGCGGACGCCCCGGCGGCCCGGCTGACCCTGGCCGACCCGTCCCTGGACGTGGTGACCGGCGCGCCCGCGCCCGCCCAGACGCGGGCGACGGTCGAGGCCGGCCGCCCCGAGGGCACCAGCGGCACCATCCAGGCCGACGTGCCGGCCGTCGCGAAGGGCCTGACCGTGGCCCCGGCGGCCGGGGTGACCGTGCCGCGCGGCGGCAAGGTGGGTGTGCCGCTGCTGGTCAGCGCGGCGCCCGGGACGCCGTCCGGGACGTACCAGGTGCCGGTGCAGTTCATGGCCGGTTCGACCGTCGTCAAGCAGGTGCTCCAGGTGCACGTGGTGCCGCCGACCAGCGGCCCGGACCTGGCGCTCGGCGCGAAGGCCACCTCCTCCGGCGACGAGACGTCGAACTTCCCGGCCTCGGCGGTCGCCGACGGCGACCCGAAGACCCGCTGGTCCTCGCCCGCGAAGGACGACGCCTGGGTGCAGCTGGAGCTGCCGCAGGCCGTCCACCTGGGGGCGGCGGTGCTGCACTGGCAGGCCGCGTACGCCGCGTCGTACAAGATCCAGACCTCGGCGGACGGGGTGACCTGGACGACCGCGGCACGGGTGGACAACGGCAAGGGCGGCGACGAGACGGTGCGCTTCGACGCCGCGAACGTCAAGTTCGTGCGGATGCAGGGCGTGTCCCGGGCCACCAAGTACGGCTACTCGCTGTGGGGCGTCGAACTGTACGCGGTGACCCCGCCGGCGCCGCAGCCCGTCGTGCCCCCGGCACAGCCCGGCACCCCGGGCACCCAGCCGAACACTCCGGCCGCTCCCGCGGCGACGCCGCCGGCCGCGGGGACGCCCGCCAAGCAGTAGCCGTCCCGGACGGCGGGCCGCCGCGCTCCCCGGTGGGGTGCGCGGCGGCCCATGAGGCGTACCGGGTGATATGACGGGCAAGCCCTTGTGGAGCGGGGTCAGGCGGAGAGCGGTTCCGGCTGCTCGCCGCGGCGGACGGGGGCGGTGTGGGCGGCGTGCGCCCGGCCGATCGGGACGGAGTGGTTCGGCGAGGTCAGGTCGTGGTGCTCGTACTCGCCCCACTGCGGGGCGCGCAGTTGGTCGGCTCCGCCGTACGGCTCCAGGTAGGGCCGCCAGCGCGGGTCCTTGATCCCAGTGCCGATGATCCGCCAGGCGAGGCCGGAGGGCGGGGCGGGTGGTCGCTTCATCCGCCAGCCGAGTTCGGTGAGGTGGCGGTCGGCCTTGGTGTGGTTGCAGCGGCGGCAGGCCGCCACGACGTTGTCCCACCGGTGCTGGCCGCCCCGGCTGCGCGGAATGACGTGGTCGACGCTGGTGGCGGCGGCCCCGCAGTAGACGCAGCGGCCGTGGTCGCGGGCGAACAGAGCCCGGCGGGTGAGCGGGACGGGCCCGCAGAACGGGACCCGCACGAAGCGGGTCAGTCGGACGACGGACGGCGCCGGAAGGGCGCTGGTGGCGCTGTGCAGAGTGACTCCCGAGTCCTCCAGGCTGACCGCCTTGTGGTTGAGGACCAGGATGAGTGCGCGGCGCATCGATACGACGCCGAGTGGCTCGTAGGACGCGTTGAGGACCAGGACATGCGGCACGGATGCCTCCTTGGACGCCTGCGGCGCGTGGCTCGCGCCGGGACGAGCGGTTGGATCACCCAACGGGTGAGTGATCTCCCCCAGTGTCGCCTTACGCCTTTGTACGGCGCCACCACTCCTGTGTAACGGACCTGACGTGATCTCCGGATGTGGTTTCCGTCATACCCGATATGCCCGGGGGTACGTCCGGTTGCACCCGAGGGCCTCCGCAGTGCCCTCCGGAGGGGCGGAGCGGCCGGTCGGAGCGCTGGTGGGGCGGGTGTCCGCAGGAGCGCACCGGGGCGTTGACGGGGCGTCCGGCGCGTTCCGTGCGCCTTGTGGCGTGTCCGGGTGTCGGTTCCGGGCCCGATAGGCTGGGCCGACGGTCCGTGGGCCGAGCTTGCCGCGGCGCGGGCCCCGCCACGCCCTCTGCCAGGAAGGTCCCGCACGTGTTCCGCTCCGGCGCCACCGGCCTCGCCGACGCGTCCCCGGCGCTCACCTCCCCTGCGACGCCGAGTCCCAATCCGACCGCGCCGCCGCTGCCGCAGCTTGATCTGCGGATCCCGACCAGCACGCAGGAGGTCAGCGACACCACCAAGCAGGCCGCCAGCTGGCTCGACACGCACTGGCAGGAGTGGCTGGCCTCCGGGGTCCGGATCGTCTTCATCATCGTCCTGGCCCTGGTGCTGCGGGCCGTGGTGCGCAAGCTGATCACCCAGCTGATCGCGCGGATGGCCCGCTCGCACGAGAGCCACGACGACCCGAGCCGGATCGGCGGGCTGCTCGCCAACACCGGGGTGGTCAACACGGAGCGGCGCCAGCAGCGGTCGGAGGCGATCGGCTCGGTGCTGCGCAGCGTCGCCTCGTTCACCATCCTGGGCACGGCGGCGCTGATGGTGCTCGCCGCGCTGGGGGTGAACCTGGCGCCGCTGCTGGCGAGCGCCGGTGTGGCCGGTGTGGCGATCGGTTTCGGTGCCCGCAACCTGGTCACGGACTTCCTCTCCGGGGTCTTCATGATCATGGAGGACCAGTACGGCGTCGGCGACGAGATCGACACCGGGGTGGCCACCGGCACGGTGCTGGAGGTCGGCCTGCGGGTGACCAAGCTGCGCGGTGCGGGCGGCGAGATCTGGTACATCCGCAACGGCGAGGTGAAGCGGATCGCCAACATGAGCCAGGGCTGGTCGACCGCGACGGTGGACGTCCAGGTCGGGTACAAGGAGGACCTCGTCCGGGCCGAGGACCTGATCCTGGAGACGGCCGAGGCGCTGGCCAAGGAGACCCCGTACGACGAGTTGGTCTGGGAGCCGGTGAAGATCCTGGGCGTGGAGTCGGTCGCGGCGGACTCGGTGATGATGCGCGTCGAGGCGCGGACGGCTCCGGGCAAGGCCCCGGTGGTGGCGCGTGCACTGCGGCAGCGGCTGAAGTCGGCCTTCGACGTGGCCGGTATCAAGGTCAAGGAGGAGGCGACGGCCACCGGCGTCTCGTTCGCCCTCGCGGCGGATCCGTCGCCGCCGTCCTCGCTGGCCGATCCGACCTCGGCGCGGTACAGGGCGACGGAGCCGATACCGCTCCCGAAGCCGGCGAGCGACGACCTCACCAGGCCGTAGCGCACCGAGTACGAGAGCCCCGCTCCCACTCCGATGGGGGCGGGGCTTCGTGCTGCGCGGGTCACGCTTCGGCACTCTCCGCGCGAAGGGCCATTGACACCCCACCGACGGAGACCGTACGGTCCTTCACGAACGACTGGAAAGTTTCCTAACAGTTCACGGGGAGCGCCCGGAAGCACCGAACCGTCTCCCGCCCGGCGGCCGGAAGAGGAGGATCCGCACGTGACGCACGTGATCAAGACGACCGCCAGGGCTCCCCTCGCCGGCACCCCCAGCCTCCTGCGCGCCATCAACGACCGCGCCGCCCTCGAACTGCTGCTGGAGAACGGCCCGCTCTCCCGCACCCAGATCGGCACCCTCACCGGGCTCTCCAAGCCCACCGCCTCCCAGCTGCTGGCGCGCCTGGAGGCGGCCGGGCTGGTCCTGCCGGTGGGCACCAGCGCGGGCGGGCCGGGCCCCAACGCGCAGCTGTACCAGGTGAATCCGGCCGCCGGTCACGTCGCCGGGCTGGACGTGACCACCGGCGAGATCCGGGTCGCCGTCGCCGACATCACCGGTACCACGCTCGCCGAGCACGTCGTGCCGGTGAAGGGCACCCCGGCCGCCGAGACCGTCTCCCGGGTCACCGCGGCCGTCGCCGGGGCCGTCCGGGAGGCCGGGATCGCCGACCGCGCCCTGCACACCGTGGTGATCGGCGTCGGCGGTGCCCCCGACCCGGTCACCGGCAAGCTGCGCTACGCCTCCCACCTGCCCGGCTGGCACTCGCCGCGGCTGGTCGAGGAGCTGTCCGAGGCGATCGGCGCGCCGGTGTCGATCGAGAACGACGTGAACCTCGCCGCCGTCGCCGAACAGGCCTGCGGCGCGGCGCGGGGCTCGGAGGACTTCGTCCTGCTCTGGGCCGGCGCGGGCACCGGCGCCGCGATCGTCATCGCCGGCCGGCTGCACCGGGGCTTCACCGGCGGCGCCGGCGAGGTCGGCTACATGCCGGTGCCCGGCTCGCCGGTCGTACGGGACGTGCGCCGCCGCAACTCCGGCGGGTTCCAGGACCTCGTCGGCGCACCCGCCGTCCGGGCGCTGGCCCGCCGATACGGGCTCGGTGCGCCCACCGCCGAGGACGCGATCGCCAGGGCCCTGGAGACCCCGGGCGCCGGCGACGCGTTCCTCGCCGAGCTGGCCGGCCGGCTCGCCGTCGGACTCGCCGTGATCGTCGCCGTCGTCGACCCCGAACTGGTGGTCCTCTCCGGCGCGGTGCCGAGCGCGGGCGGGACGAGACTGCGCGCCCTCGTCGAGGACGAACTGGCCCGGCTGTCCATGGCGCGGCCGGAAGTGCGCAGCAGCGCGCTGGTCGGCTCACCCGTCCTGCTCGGTGCCCTGCAACGCGCCGTGGCCACCGCCCGCGAGGCGGTCTTCTCCACCCACTGACACCCACCCGCCGACGCCCACCCGCCGACGTCCACCCGCCGACGTCCACCCGCCGACGTCCACCCGCCGACGTCCACCCGCCGGCGCTCCCCCTGGCACCCGCACCCGCACCCACCTCTCCCCCACCCCGGACGCGGGCGACGAGGCGATGGCGCCTGCCCGCGCACCCCCAGGAGGTCCTCGAAGTGCACTCCACAACCGCCCGCAGAGGCCGCCGCACGATCGCCGCCGCCGGGAGCGCCGTCCTCGCGCTGCTCGCCACCGCCTGCACCGGCAGCAACGAGGCGGGCGGCAACGACGACGCGGCGAGCGGCAAGGACGTCACCATCACCTTCTGGCACGGCTGGAGCCAGGACAACGAGGTGAAGGCGATCGACGACAACATCGCCGCCTTCGAGAAGGCCCACCCGAACATCCACGTCAGGGCCGTCGGCAACATCGCGGACGACAAGGTCAACCAGGCCCTGCGGGCCGGCGGCGACGACGCCCCGGACGTGGTCTCCTCCTTCACCACCAACAACGTCGGCGTGTTCTGCTCGACCAGGGCCTTCGTCGACCTCAAGCCCCTGCTGGCGAGGAGCGGCATCGACGCCGCCCGGACCTTCCCGGCCGCGATGCTCGACTACACGCAGTTCCACGGCAACCAGTGCACCCTGCCGCTGCTCGGCGACGCCTTCGGCCTCTACTACAGGGAGTACGCCGAGGCGGCCCGCATGGACGGCTGCGGCGATCTGCGCACCCTGCTGCGCGTCGTCCTCCCCATGGCCCGGCCGGCCATCGCCGCCGTCGCCCTGTTCCAGTTCTTCTCCTGCTGGAACGACTACTTCGGCCCGCAGATCTACGCCAGCGAGAACCACGCCGCCTGGACCCTCTCCTACGGCCTGGAGTCCTTCAAGGGCGCGCACCACACCAACTGGAACCTCACCATGGCCGCCACCCTCCTCGTGATGGCGCCGGTGATCGTCCTCTTCTTCTTCGCACAGAAGGCCTCCGTCGAAGGCGTGACACTGACAGGGGTCAAGGGCTGATGTCCGCACTCGGGTCCACCCTCAAATTGGCCGTCGTCGGCGGCGGTTCGACGTACACCCCGGAGCTGGTCGACGGCCTCGCCCGGCTGCGGGACGTTCTGCCGGTCGGCGAGCTGGTGCTGATCGACCCGGCCGCCGATCGGCTGGAGCTGATCGGCGGCCTGGCCCGGCGGATCTTCGCCGGGCAGGGCCACCCTGCGGTCGTCACGACGACCGTGGACGTCGGGGCGGGCGTCGCGGACGCCGACGCCGTGCTGCTCCAGCTGCGCGTCGGCGGGCAGGCCGCCCGCCATCGGGACGAGACCTGGCCGCTGGAGTGCGGCTGCGTCGGCCAGGAGACCACCGGCGCCGGCGGACTCGCCAAGGCGCTGCGCACCGTCCCGGTGGTGCTGGACATCGCCGAGACGGTGCGCCGGATCAACCCGGGCGCCTGGATCGTCGACTTCACCAACCCGGTCGGCATCGTCACCCGGGCCCTGCACAGCGCCGGGCACCGGGCCGTCGGCCTGTGCAACGTCGCGATCGGCCTCCAGCGCAGGTTCGCGGCGCACCTCGGCGTGGACCCGGAGCTGATCCGGCTCGACCACGTCGGGCTCAACCACCTGACGTGGGAGCGCGGGGTCACCCTGCTCGACGCGCCAGGTGCCGGTGGTGGACGGGAGGTGCTGCCGGAGCTGCTGTCCGCGTACGGCACGGAGATCGCCGAGGACCTGCGCCTGCCGCGGGCTCTCCTCCAACGGCTCGGCGTCGTACCGTCCTATTACCTGCGGTACTACTACCAGCACGACGTGATGGTCGAGGAACTCAGGGCGCAGGAATCGCGGGCCGCGCGGGTCGCCGAGATCGAGCGGCAGCTGCTGGAGCTGTACGCCGACCCGGTCCTCGACACCAAGCCCGAACTGCTCGGCCGGCGCGGCGGCGCGTTCTACTCCGAGGCCGCCGTCCAGCTGATCGCCGCGCTGCTCGGCACGCGTGGCGGGACGTCCGTGCAGGTCGTCAACACGCGCAACGACGGGGTGCTGCCGTTCCTGCCCGACGACGCCGTCGTCGAGGTCCCGGCCGAGGTCGACGCCGCCGGCGTCCGCCCGTTGCCGCAGCGGCCCGTCGAGCCCCTGTACGCCGGGCTCATCGCCGCCGTCACGGCGTACGAGCACCTCGCCCTCGACGCCGCCCTGCACGGCGGGCGCGACCGCGTCTTCGACGCCCTGCTCGCCCACCCCCTGGTCGGCCGGATCGAGCTCGCCGACCGGCTGACGGACCGGCTGCTCGCCCACAACCGCGAGCACCTCGCCTGGGCCTGACGCACCCCGTTCCGGTCCGCCGGACCGACCATCCCCGGCCGACGACCACGGCCGGGCACGTACGAGCCGCGGGGACCCGATGACCCACCAGCCCGAACCGCTCCTGCCCGGTGTCCTCGCCATCGACGCGGGCAACTCCAAGACCGACGTCGCCCTGATCGGCGCCGACGGCACCATCCGCGGCACCGCCCGCGGCGGCGGCTTCGCACCGCAGAGGATCGGCGGCGCGGCGGCCGTCGCCGGCCTCGCCCCGCTCGTCGAGGAGGCCGCCGCCGCGGCCGGGTACCCGTCCTGGAGCGGCGTCCTGACCGGCCACGTCAGCGCCTGCCTCGCCAACGCCGACCTCCCCGTCGAGGAGGAGGCGCTGCGCGCCGCACTGGAATCCCACCCCTGGGGCGCCGGCAACACCGCCGTCAACGACACCTTCGGCCTGCTGCGGGCCGGCACCGACGGCCCCCGCGGGGTCGCCGTCGTCTGCGGCGCCGGCATCAACTGCGTCGGACTGCTGCCGGACGGCCGCACCGCGCGCTTCCCCGCCCTCGGCCAGCTCACCGGCGACTGGGGCGGCGGCGCCGGACTCGCCGGCACCAGCATGTGGCACGCCGTCCGGTCCGAGGACGGCCGCGGCGGGCCCACCGCGCTCGCCCGGGCCATCGCCGAACACTTCGGCCTGCCCAGCGCCGGCGCCGTCGCCGAGGCCGTCCACCTCGGGCAGCTGCCGGCCACCCGGCTGCACGAGATCGTCCGGGTGCTGTTCGCGGTCGCGGGCGAGGGGGACGCGGTGGCGCTGGAGCTGATCGACCGGCAGGCCGACGAGATCGTCCGGCTCGCCGTCGTCGCACTCACCCGGCTCGAACTCCTCGATGTGCCCACGCCGGTGGTGCTCGGCGGCGGGGTCCTGGCCGCCCGGCAGCCGCTGCTGCTCGACAACCTCACCGCCCGCCTCGCCGAGGCCGCGCCGCTGGCCGAGCCGCGGGTCGTCGTCGCCCCGCCGGTGCTCGGCGCGGCCCTGCTCGGCCTCGACCGCCTCGGCGCCGACGACCGGGCGCGGGCCCGGCTGCGCGAGGCGTACGAGGCGTCCCGGCCGGTCGCCGCGTAGCGAGGCCGGTCCCTGCTTCCCTTGCTCGGCCCCACCCGCCGCCGGGAGAACCACGCGCCGCCGGGAGAACCACGCGTCCCGTCGCACACGTGTACACGGGTGTCCGCGTCCGCCACGCCGTCGGGGAGACTGGTGCCATGGCCGCGCCCCGAATCCTGCTCACCGCACTGCTCGCGTGTACCGCCGCGGTCGCCGCCACGGCCGGCCTCGCCGCCTGCACCCCCGCGGACGACAACCCCACCGTGGCGGCCGCCTCCGCCGAGATCGACGACACGGACGACGACGACCTCGCCTCCCCGGCGGACGCGCCCGACGACACCGCCGAGGCCCCGACCGCGTCGTCGGGCGCGTCCGCCACCGACGCCTGCACCGAGGCGGGCGAGCGCCCCGGCCACCGCGTCCTCCAGGTCATCGCCGACGAGCCCGGCGAGCTGACCGCCCTGGCCACCCGGTACGTCTGCGCCTCCGACCGGTACCAGGCCGTGGGCAGCCCCGAGCGCCACACCTTCGCCACGGCCGGCGTCGACGCCACCCTCGTCGACCGCCCGCACGGCGAACCGGCCAAGCCCGTGCCGCTGCCCGACCTGCTCGGCCACCTCGACGACTGCCTCGCTGACCGCGCACCCGCCGCCCCCTACGGCTGCTACGGCAACACCTACGACGTCGTCCTTGACTCGCACGGCCGCATCATGCGGATCGCCGAACTCGACCACCCGTAGCCCTCCGGCAGACCGTGTTCCCAGACGCGCCGCTCGCGATAGGTTGGTGCCCCAATCGATCGGAGGGGCGAGCGACGTGCGTGCAGACCAGCCGAACGGCCCCGGCGACGCGGCCGGTACGGACCGTTCGCCCAGCCGTGCCCGCGCCATCGCCGACAAGATCGAGAACCTGCTCGCCCGCGAGGCCGCCCGGGCCGGCGGACGCCCCCCCACCTACCGCGAACTCGCCGACCGGATCAACACCCTGGCCGGCCGCGACGTCATCTCCAAGGACACCATCCGCAACCTCCACCACGGGGTGACCCAGAAGGGCCAGAGCCCGAACCCGACCGTCGACACCCTCGACTGGCTCGGCCGCGGCTTCGGCATCCAGCAGGGCGCGGCCTACTTCCTGGACGACAGCAGAACCGCCGACGTGGACGAACAGCTGGACCGGCTGGACAAGTTCGGCGACCTCCGACAGGCCCTCGGCAACTCCGAGGTCGTCAGCCTGGTCAAGCGCGCCTCCGGCCTGTCCGACGGCAGCCTGCACATGCTCCTCGCGCTCGCAGACCGGCTGAAGAGCCTGGAGGAGGGAGCGTCCGGCGGGGCCGGCCCCGGCGCTCCGAGCGGAATGTGACTCTTCATCAGATTCCTGTTCAGATCTCCCGTTCAGATGTCCCGTCCGGATTTCCCCGCCTTTCTTCCCGCCTGCTCGCCGCTGAGTGAAGGAACGTTTCCCGCATGCCTCTTCCCCGCGGCCTCCGCAGGCGCTGCGAAGGCATCCTGACGACGCTGGACCTCCCCACCCCGTTCACCGTCGAGGGGTTCCGCGCCTCGCTCGAACGCCACCGGGGCCGGCCGATCGCGATGGAACCCCTGCCCGTCCTCGGCCACGACGCTCCCTGCGGGCTCTGGATCGCCCTCCCCAGCATCGACGTCGTCTTCTACGAGCAGCACACCACCCCGGCCCACCAGGACCTCATCAAGCTGCACGAACTCGGGCACGTCGCCTGCGAACACACCGGCGTGCTCGAACTGCGCCACCTCACCGGCCTGATGCCGGACCTGACCCCCGAGTTCGTCGCCCAGGCCCTCGGCATGGGCCGCACGAGCTACACCACAGTCGAAGAACAGGAGGCGGAGATGATAGCCCTGCTGCTGGCCGATCTGGCGGGCGCCGACCGCGCGAGGACGGAATCCTCCCAACGGCTGGTCGACAGCATGCTCAGCCCGATCGCACGGCTCCGACGCCGACGGCGAGGCTGAGCCGTGCTCCGATCGGTGTTCGAGATCCTCATCCCCGCCCTGCTCTGGACCGCCGTCATCTGGCGCGCCCCCTGGGCCTTCCGTTCCCCCGCCACCCGCGCGCTCTGGGGCACCCTGATCACCATGGCGCTCGCGCTCACCACCCGGCCCGCGCCCGTCGCACGGTTCCTGGAGGACGGCACCGGGCTCCCTGAGGTCTCCGTCCTCATCAAGCACCTCCTCGGCATCGCGGCCGCCACCTTCCTCCTCGACTACGTCTTCGCCATCCGCGGGCGGCCGGGCGAGGGCATCCAGTCCATCCGGGTCAGGCACGCCGCCGCGGGGGTGGCGTGTGTGGTGATGGCGGTGCTGTCGATCTTCTTCTTCCGGCACGAGGACATCGGCCCCGACGGCATCGACGCGCACTACGGCGACCGGCCCGTCCAGCTGTACCTGACCGTCTACTACCTGTTCTTCTTCGCCTCGACGCTGCTCGCGTGCCGGCTGTTCTGGTCCAACCGGCTCAACGTGCCCGCGGGGCTGCTCCGCACCGGGGTCCGGCTGATGGCCGCGAGCACCGGCATCGGGGCCGTGTACGTGCTCTACCGCGTCTACTACATCGCCACGCACACGGTCGTGGCCGTCGACGCGGTCACCGGGAAGCCCGTCAGGCCGGTCGAGCCCATCGGCGAACTCCTCCCCGCGGTCGCCGCCATCCTCCTCGTCCTCGGCATCTCCATGCCGCCCGTCCGCACGGTGAGCCACTACGTCCGCGACCAGTACGCGATGTGGCGGCTCCACCCGCTCTGGGCCGACCTCGTCGCCGTCGCACCCCAGGTCGTCTTCGGCACCCCGGCGGGGCGGGTGCGCAACCTGTTCGTCCTCGGCGACCGTTCCCTGGACGTCGCCCACCGCGCCTTCGAGATCCGCGACGCCGCCCTGGCGCTGCGCGACACGGTGCCGTCCGCCGACCCGAGCACCGCCGTCGCGACATCGGACTCCCCGGCCGTCGACCAGGCCCGTGCCCGCACCGAGGCCCTCTGGCTCCACGCCGCCCTCCAGCACCACACCACCGGCCGACCGCCCGCCGGCGGCATGCCCCCCGAGCCCGACCACCCGGGCGGCGCCACCCCGCAGGAGGAGATCACCTGGCTCCTGAAGGTCGCCGCGGCCTACCGGCGGCTCCCGCCGGCCCGGCAGGCCTGACGACTCAAGGCGAGGGACCTTCCCGCCATCTGACCGACCATTCCTCCGCAGCCCCGGCCGGGCGTTCCCGGCCGGGGCTGCGGCGTGTCGTGTGGAGGGGCCCCCATACTGTTCAGCCCTCTCCTCAACTGTTGATAGACGGCTGCGCTACGCGCATCAACATGCCCTGAGCTGCGCGTTTTTGAACTTCGCTACGGTTCGCCTGAATTTCCTTTACTTCCGCCCTCGTTGACCCTCTTTCAACGGCTCTGCTTTGCTTCCGGCCGTCGACGGCATGTCGGCTCCCCTTCGTCCCCATGCACTGCCGTCGCCGCTCCCCACACACACGCGTGCGCCGGCAGCAGAGAGGAACCCTCACGATGGGCATGTCCCCCACCTCGAAGGTCCTGACCGGCCTTTCCTCCATCGCACTCGCGGCCGCCGGATTCGCCGCCGCTGCCCCCGCGCAGGCGGACCAGCCGGTCAGCGAGTTCGCCGGGCACACCCACCCCTACCGGCACGGCGTCGTCCCCACCAAGGAGGCCGCCGCCGGCGCCGCCGGGAAGCGGACCTCGAACCTGCACTACGGCGGCGGTGTCGACGGCATCGGCGTCACCACCGGCACCCCCAAGGTCTACCTGGTCTTCTGGGGCTCCCAGTGGGGCACCCAGGGCACCGACGCCAACGGCTACACCACCCTCTCCGGCGACCCGTCGGGCGAGGCCGTCCGCGCGCAGCAGCTGTTCAAGGGGCTGGGCACCAACGGCGAGACCTGGTCCGGCGTCATGACCCAGTACTGCGAGGGCATCGCCTCCGGCTCGACCAGCTGCCCGTCCACCGCCGCCCACGTCGCCTACCCGACCGGCGGCGCACTGGCCGGCGTCTGGGTCGACACGTCCTCGGCCGCGCCGGGTCAGGCCACCGGCAACCAGCTCGCCTCCGAGGCCGTGAAGGCCGCCGGGCACTTCGGCAACACCACGGCGGCCTCCAACCGCAACGTACAGTACGTCGTGCTCTCCCCCACGGGCACCCACCCGGACGGTTTCAACACCCCCTCCGGCACCTTCTGCGCCTGGCACGACTGGAACGGCGACACCACGCTGTCCGGTGGCGCGGCCCCGTCCCCGTACGGTGACGTCGCGTTCACCAACGACCCGTACGTCACCGACATGGGCACCTCCTGCGGCCAGAACTACGTCAACAGCGGCAGCGCGGGCCTGCTGGACGGCGTGACCATGGTGTACGGCCACGAGTACTCCGAGACGATCACCGACCAGAACCCGGCCGGCGGCTGGACCGACTCGACCGGCTACGAGAACGCCGACAAGTGCGCCTGGAAGGGCACCGGCGGCGTCGGCGGCGCGCAGAACGTGAACTTCGCGACCGGTTCGTTCGCCATGCAGGGCACCTGGTCGAACGACTACAACGGCGGCGCTGGCGGCTGCCAGATCGCGCACCCGATCGTCCCCTGACGATCTGCCGGGAGCGAGCGCCGGGGTGGGCCTTGGGGCCCGCCCCGGCGCTCGTCCGTGGGCGGCGGGCTCAGGACGGTGCGACGAGCCCGAACTCGTAGGCCTGGATGACCAGGTGTACCCGGTCCCGGGCGTCCAGCTTGGTGAACAGCCGGGCGACGTGCGCCTTGGCGGTGGCCACGCTGATGGAGAGTTCTGCCGCGATCTCGGCGTTGGAGAGTCCGCGCCCGACCAACGTCAGCACCTCGCGCTCGCGTTCGGTGATCCCGTCGGCGACCGAACGGCGACTCCGAGGAGGCTGCGGGCGGGCGGCGAACTCGCCGATCAGGCGGCGGGTGACGCTTGGGGCGATCAGGGCGTCCCCGGCGGCGACGACCCGGATGCCGTCGAGGATGGTCTCCAACGCAAGGTCCTTGACCAGGAAGCCGCTCGCCCCGGCGCGCAGCGCGCCGTACACGTAGTCGTCGTCGTCGAAGGTGGTGAGGACGAGTACGTGGGTGGCCACGCGGGGGTCGGCGGTGATCCGGCGGGTGGCCTCGATGCCGTCCATGCCGGGCATCCGGATGTCCATGACGGCGACGTCCGGGCGCAGCCGGGTGACCAGGTCCACCGCCTCGGCGCCGCCGCCGGCCTCGCCGACCACCTCCAGGTCCGGGGTGTCGGCGATGAGCACCCGCAGGCCGGTGCGGATGAGCGGCTGGTCGTCGACCAGGACGACGCGGATCACGGTCCCACCTCCACGGGGAGCGGCAGTCGGGCGGCGACGCGGAAGCCGCCTTCGGGGCGCGGGCCGGCGCTGAACTGGCCGTCCAGCAGGCTGACCCGCTCGCGCATGCCGGCGATGCCGTAGCCGGAACGGGCATCCGGAGCGGCGCCGACGCCCAGGTCGACGACGGTGACGGCGACCTCGTCCGGGCGGTAGTCGACGGTGACGTGGCAGTCGCGGGTGCCGGAGTGCTTGACCACGTTCGTCACCGCCTCCTGGACGATCCGGTAGGCGGCGAGGTCGACGTCGGACGGCAGCGCGCGCGGCTCGCCGCCGCGGGTGACCGCGACGCGGACGCCCGCGCCCGCGGTCTTCTCTACCAGCCGGTCCAACTCGGCCAGCCCGGGCGCGACTTCGAGAGGCGCCGACTCGGACTCGCCCTGCCGCAGCGCGCCGAGCATGCGGCGCAGCCCGGCGAGGGTCTCCCGGCTGGTGGCCTCGATGGCGTCGAGCGCGTTGCGGGTCTCGGCGGGCTGGGTGTCCATGACCCGGCTGCCCATGCCGGCCTGGATGGCGATGATGCCGATGTTGTGGGCGACCATGTCGTGCAACTCGCGGGCGATGCGTAGCCGTTCGGCGGTGACGGCCTGCTCGGTGGCGCGGCCGCGCAGGGCCTCGGCGTGGACGCGGCCCTGGTGGACCGTGTTGCCGACCAGCCACGCGATCACGACGGTCGCGGCGAGGCCGCCGAAGGCCATCGGGTTGACGGGGTACTCGTGGACGGCTCCCCAGACCACCATCGTGCCGAGCATGACGGCCGGCATCCCGGCGGCGTACAGCGAGACGAGGCGGGAGCGGGTGGCCGCGCAGTAGCCGACGATCACGTCGGCGATCAGGAACTGCACCACCGGCGTCTCCTGGACCCCTCTCATCCCGAGGGTGTAGGCGCAGCCGGCGAGCGCCACCGCGACGGCGGCCGGCGGCAGCCGGACCAGCAGCGCCGCGACCAGCGTGGTGACCACCGCGGTGACCAGGAACGGCATGTCCTCCAGGTTGCCGTCGTAGCGGAGGAGCTGGTGCAGTTCGTCGTCGCGGGTGAACACCCGGAACACGATGACGGTCGTCCAGAGCGCCGCCACCCACGCGCCCGCGGGCAGGCGCCTGAGCAGCGGCGGACGGGGGTCGGTGATCATCGCCCGATCGTATCGACGGGTCATGGCACGGCACATTGACCCGCGGGCGTAATCCCCCGGGCCACTCCCCCGCCCCCGGTTGTGTCCCGCCGCCCGATGCCCGCCGAAGGCCCGAACGGCACGGTTGTCCCCGTGATCGAGATCGAGCGACTGAGCAAGCGGTACGGCGACACCGTCGCCGTCGACGACCTGTCCTTCACCGTCCGGCCGGGCACCGTCACGGGCTTCCTCGGCCCGAACGGCGCCGGCAAGTCCACCACCCTGCGGATGATCCTGGGGCTCGACGCGCCCACCGGAGGCACCGTCACCGTCGACGGCGTGCCGTTCGCCGGCCGGCCGCGCGGCCTGCGGCACATCGGCGCGCTGCTGGACGCGCAGGACGTGCACGGCGGGCGCAGCGCCCGAGCACACCTGTCGGCGCTGGCCCGCAGCAACCGGATCCCGCTCGGGCGGGTCGAGGAGGTGCTGCACGAGGTCGGGCTCGCCAAGGCCGGCGGGCGGCGGATCGGCGGGTACTCGCTGGGCATGAAGCAGCGGCTCGGCATCGCCGGCGCACTGCTCGGCGACCCGCCCGTGCTGCTGTTCGACGAGCCGCTGAACGGGCTCGACCCGGAGGGCGTGCTGTGGGTGCGCGGGCTGTTCCGGCGGCTCGCGGAGGAGGGGCGGACGGTGTTCGTCTCCAGCCACATGATGGCGGAGATGGAGCACACCGCCGACCGGCTGGTGGTGATCGGGCGCGGGCGGCTGATCGCCGACGAGAGCCTCGCGGACTTCTCCGCCCGGCATGCCGATGCTCACGTCGCCGTGCGGACGCCCCGACTGGGTGCGTTGACGGCCGTGTTGGCCGGCGAGGGTGCGACGGTGAGGCCTTCGGGCCGGGAGGAGGCAGTGGTGACCGGGCTGCCCGCCGCGCGGATCGGTGAACTGGCGCTGCGGCACGGCGTGGTGCTGCACGAACTCGCCTCCCGTACGTCCTCCCTGGAGTCGGCGTTCATGGCGCTGACCGCCGACAGCGTCCAGTACCTGGCGGGCGAACACCCGGCAGTGGATTGCCCGGCGGTCGGATTCCCGGCAGGCGAATACCCAGTAGTGGAGTACCCAGTAGTGGAATACCCGGCTGTCGAGTACCCGGCAGGAGATGCCCGATGAGTGCGATGACCCTAGCCCCGGCCGAGCCGGCACCCCGGTTCACCGACCTGCTCGCCGCCGAGTGGATCAAGCTGCGCTCGCTGCGGTCCACCTACTTCGTGCTCGCGTTGGCGACCCTGGCCGCGATCGCGATCAACCTCAACGGCGTCCACTCGGACCTGGTCTACATCGACCAGCCGCCCCCGGAGCTCGACGGCTTCCGGCCGTACCGGTACGACCCGCTGTTCCACGGCCTCAGCGGCATCGCGGGCGACGTGATGGCGCTCGCGGCCGGCAGCCTCGGCGCCATCACCGTGTTCGGCGAGTACACGACGGGGATGATCCGCACGACCTTCGCCGCCGTCCCGGACCGCCGGGGCGTGGTCGCGGCCAAGGTGACGCTGGTCGCCGGGATCACGCTGCTCGCCGGGACGATCATGTCGGTGGCGTCCTTCTTCGGCTCCAACGCCATCGTCGCCTCCCGGCACGTCGGGCTCTCCATCGCCGACGAGGGCTGCCTCCGGGCCGTCCTCGCCTACGCGGTGGCCGTGCCGGTCTGCGGTCTGATCGGGATGGCCTTCGGCGCCGTGCTGCGGCACGCGACCGCCTCGATCGTCTCGCTGGTCGCGCTGCTGTTCATCGTGCCGCTGCTGTTCGGCGGCGATCGCTACCGGTGGCTCAAGGAGATCGGCAACCACCTGCCGCTCCGTGCCGAGAGCCGGCTGACGATCAACCCGAACTCCGCCACGACGATGGGCCGGTACCCGCCGACCGTCCTGGAGTCCTGGATCACCCTGGCGGTGTGGGCCGCCGTCGCGATCGTGGTCACGGTCGCCGTGGTACGGCGGCGCGACGTTTGAAGGGCGGGACGTGTGAGGGCGCGACGTGTGAGGGCGGGACGTGTGAGGGCGGCTGGGCCCGGACGGGGGTCGGGCTCAGCCGATGCCGAGGCGCCGCGCCGTCGCCGCCGGCAGCGGGTACGGGCGCTCCGGCGGCAGAAGGCGCTGTGCCTGCGCCGCCCGGCCGCCCCGGACCAGCGCGGCGATCCGGTGCACCTGCGGGGTCAGGTCGGTCAGCTCGGTCACCCACTCCTCGGCGAAGGTGCGGATCAGCGAACGGCCGATGCCCACCTGGATGCTGTAGTGGTTGAGCGCCGCCCCGCGCAGCGTCCGCTCCGGATCCCACTGGACGTGCACCTCGGCGCCCGCCACCTCGTCCGGGTCGGCGGTGGTCAGGACGGCCCTGGCCAGCCCCTCCTCCCAGCCCTCCCGGGTGATCCGCACGGCCAGCAACCGGGTCTGGCCCGGCTTCTGCCCCCAGTTGCTGCGGTGCATCAGCCAGCGGAACGACGGCTTGATCCACGTCATCCGGTGGAAGGAGAACGGCGGCACGAACCGGCCCGCCGCCAGCGCCGGTTCGGCGACGGCCGGGGCGTACGCCTGGTAGAGGACGATCGTCCGTCCGTCGTGGTCGGCGCGGATCTCGCGCAGGGCGGTCACCGGGCCGGCTCCCCCTCGGCGGCCAGGCGGTGGCGGGTGCGCATCAGGATCCTGCCGAGCATGTTCCGGCCCTTCCCGGTGCGGCCGCGGCCCCAGTAGTGGTCGCCGCCGGTGTTCTCCACCAGCTCCTCGGTGCCGGTGGAGAGCAGCACCGCCCGGATGTCCGCGTGGGTACGGAACTTGGCCTCCACGACGCGTCGCATCACGTCGTCCTTCACGTGCTCCCAGTCGCGCCGCAGCGGCCTCGTGCGCTCGCGGCCCAGCTGGGAGGCGCGCAGCGGCGTGGGCGCCCGGAGGATCGCCTCGACGTGCCTGGTGCCGGCGAACTTCTGGGCCTGGAAGTAGTGTTCGGCGGTCGGCCAGTGGCGGCCGTCCAGCTCCACGCCGTGGGCGGAGAAGTTGGAGAAGCAGCCGTAGGGGATCTCGTCGGCGTCGTAGAAGTAGATGGTCATGTGGGTGGTCGCCCCGGCCTCGTGTTGGTGGAACGGACGTTGCCAGGACGACCGGGCTGTCGCAACGGAATTAACGGGCCCAGGGGATCACGGGCTCAGGGGATGTCACGCGATCAGGGGATCAGAGCATGACCTGGGCACCGATCAGCCCGTGTCCGGCCTCGGCGGCGGCCTTGGCGAGGAAGGCGGTCAGGATCTCCGGGGTGACGCCGCAGGCGGGGAGGAACGAGGCGGCGCCGCCGTGGCGGGTGCGGACCTGGTCGAGGAAGACGGCCATCGCCTCGGCCGGCGCCTGCAGGAGGGGGGCCGGGATGGTCACGTCGCGGTGGCCGTTGAGGGCGGTGCGGTGGCGCTCGGCCAGGCCGGCGAAGATCTCCGGGAGAGCGTCGGCGGTCCGGACGTAGTCGGCGACGATGCGGTCGGCGGGGACGTCCAGCAGGTCCAGCAGCAGCGCGGTGAGCAGGCCCGTACGGTCCTTGCCGGCGGCGCAGTGCAGCAGGACGGCGCCCGGGCGGGCCGCGGCCTCGACGGCGGCGACGACGGCCGCGGGGGCGGACTCGGCCATCAGCACGTAGAAGTGGCCGAGGTCGGCGGCCGTGGTCATGGTGCGCATCCGTTCGGCGAGGCCGTCGGTGGCGGGGTTGACCGGGGCGGCGACGACGGCGATGCCGGCGGCTTCGGCGGCGGCCCAGTCGGCGGGGTCGGTCTCGAAGGTGTCGCGCAGGTCGACGATCGTGCGGATGTCGCAGGCTCGCAGCTGGGCGACGGTCGCGGCGTCGGCGGCCGGGAACGGCTGGGCGGAGCGGTAGAGCACGCCGGGACGGACCCGTCGGCCGTCGGGGTCGCCGAGGAGGGCGGGGTCACGGAAGTTGACCAGGGACATGCGAGGCCTTTCGGGTGGAGCCGCACGGGGCCGGGACAGGACATCTAGACGTCTAGATGTGTAGCGGCTTCGAGGGGTCGCGGGCAAGCCCCGGCTCGTGCGCTTCCCTCCATCCCACCTCTGCAGGTGGGAATCGTCGACCTGAGAGGTGGGGCGGGTCACGCCCGGGGCTCCGTCGGGTCGGGCGCGCTCCGTAGGATCGGGCGTGTGGCGACGAATCCTCCCAGCACCCCCCTCTACCGCCGCCTGGCCCGGCAGCTTCAGGAGCGGATCGACGCCGGCACGTACCCGGCGGGTGCGCGGCTGCCGAGCGAGCCGGAGCTGAGCGCGGAGTTCGGCGTAAACCGGCTCACCGTGCGGCAGGCGGTGGCGGAGCTGGAGCGCGCCGCCGTGGTGGAGATCCGGCGCGGGGTCGGGACGTTCGTCCGCCCGCCGGCGGTGCGGGTGTCGATCGCGGTGGATCCGCGCAGCCAGCGGTTCGACCTGGGCAGCGTGCACAGCGCCCTGCCCGACGCCGACGACGGCGAGTTCGTGGTGGGCGCCCCGCCGGTGGCCGGGTCGCCGGAGGACGAGGAGGCGGCCCGCCAGCTGGGCCGGGAGACGGCGGAGCTGTCCCGGGTGGACACCGTGATCCGCCTCGGCGGCAGGGCGCGGGCGGCGTGCAGCTACTGGATGCCGTTCGGGCCGCTGCCGGCGGACCTGGTGCGTCCGGGCCGCCCCGGCAACCTGGTGTTGGACCTGGCCCGGGCGGCCGGGGTGGAGCTGGAGTACGACTGGCGGGCGTTCGGCGCGATCGGCGCCGACCTGGCCGACGCCGAGCTGCTGGGCGTCCCGGCGGGCACACCGCTGCTGGTGCGCGAGGGCGTGAGCTGCACCCCGGACGGCACCCCGGCGCTGTACGTACGGCGGCGGATCGACGGCAGCAGCGCCCGCTTCGTGCTGAACTTCCGCGAGTCGCGCCAGGACGGCGCCCAGCCCGGCCCGCAACCCTACGGGCTGTAAGGATCCCGCTGAAGTTCCGCGCCGGTCACGGGGGACGACACCACACACGATGACGGCGGGGGACGAGCACGACACACCCGCCGAACTGACCGCGCGCGACCTCGACCTGCTCGCCGACGCCTCCCGCACCGGGAGGCTGCTGCGCCGGGCCCAGCTGGAGAGCGTGCGGCAGCTCGGCGAGCACTGTGCCGAGGCCGGGTTCGGGCTGCTCGAGGTGGTCGCGCACTGCCTGGCGGCGGCCCGGCGGGCGTGGCACACACTGCCGGGGATCGCGTCCGCGGGCAGCACCGGCGAACTGTGCAGGATGGGCGAGGCCGTGCTGGCGGCGACCGATGCCGCGCTGGCCGCACTGGGCGAGGGCCGCGAGCGGGCGCAGCGGATGGCGGTCCGCCAGGAGGAGACGGCACGACGGGAGTTCATCGACGACCTGCTGCACGGCGGCAGCGATCTCGGGGCGCCGGCCGATCGGGCGGAGCGGTTCGGGCTGCGGCCGGCAGGCGCGTACGCGGTGGCGGTGGTGGCGGGCGACGGCCCGTACGCGGACGTGCATCGGCTGGCGCACCGGGTCGGGCGCGAGCCGGCGGGTCGGTTCGGCGAGCGACGACGGCCGGCTGGTGCGCATCGCCCCGGACAGCGAGCGGGCGGCACTGGAGGCGTTCGCGGAGCTGACGCTCCAACCCGGCCCGGGATACCGGCCGGTGCTGCGGGTGGCGACGGGCCGCCGGCACTCGCAGGCGAGCGGGGTGCTGCGCAGCCGCGAGGAGGCGCGGCGCGGGGCACGTCCGCTGCTGGACACGATCGCCGTGCAGGCCGAGGCGGCGTACGTGAACGCGGAGGCGGCACGCCGGCTGGGGCCGAGTATGCGGACGCTCGGCTACCGGCTGGAGCGGACCAAGGCGTTGACCGGATACGACTTGTCGGATGCGTTGCAGCGCTTCACGCTGGAGACGGCAGCGATGGGGGCACGGCTGCTGAACCAGCCGGAGCAGCCGCCGCTGTAGGCGCCGTGTCCCGACTGTCGGCTGATCGGCCAATCAGCCGTTCTGCTTGTCGCAGGACCGAGCCCCGTGCGTGGCGCGCGAGTCCGTGCCCGGGGCGCGGGGCTAGCTTGTCCGCATGGGCGCTCAGGAACTCGATCTCGCCGGGCTGCGCCGGGTCTACGGCCGCCCGGGGAGCCGGCTGTTCTACACCCGGGTGGCACGCAACGCCCGGCACTGGGGGTGGACCGAGCCGGGGCAGTCCAAGTGGCGGCTCTGGCGGGCGCAGCGACAGCTGGAGGACGTGCTGGGCCGCAAACTGGCGCTCCCGGCGGACGCCCGGGTGCTGGACGCGGGCTCCGGGGCAGGGGTGGTGGCGCGGGCGATGGCGGACCGGTTCGGGCTGGCGATCACCGGGGTCGACGTGCTGGACTTCCACGTGGCCGAGGCCCGCCGACTGAGCACCCGCACCGGGTTGGCGCAGCGGACCAGCTTCACGTGGGGCGACTACCACCAACTTCCGTTCCCCGACGGCACGTTCGACGGCGCCTACTCGATGGAGACGCTGGTCCACTCCTACGATCCACCGCGCGCCCTCGCCGAGTTCCACCGAGTGCTGCGCCCCGGCGGCCGACTGGTGCTGCTCGGCCCGATGAGCACCGTGCCGCTGGACGAAATGGCGCCGCGGGAACGGGCGTTGCTCGAACCGTACCTGGACGCGATGGTGATGACGGGCGCCAAGATCTACCACGCCCGGAACCTGCCGCAACTGCTCACCGAAGCCGGGTTCGAGGTGGAGGAGGCGCTGGACGCGACGCCGTACTACCTGCCCACGACGGAGGCGGTGCACGCGTACTTCTGGCTGCCGTGGGCCGTGCTGCGCCGCTTCGGCGACCCGGCACGGTGGCTCAACCTCCGCTCCACGGTGGAGATGTACGACGTCCGCGAGTACGTCGCCTGGTACGTCCACACCGCCGTCAAGCCGCAGGAGTGAATCCCCCCAGGGCCGGCCTGGGGCTATGGACGGCCTCGCCCGTTTCAGCGCCGGACCACCTCTCCGTCCGCCACGACAATGGACCACGCGGGCTTCCCGCAAGAGCCCGGCGTGCAAGCACCCTGCACGCCCGACCGGCCGTTGGCTGCCGTTGGCTGCCGTTGACAGCCGTTGGCAGCCCTCGAGCGTCATGTGCCCCCGGGCGAACTGGCCAGACTCTCCCACGCCGGATCCGGCACCCCGGGCACCGCCCGACCGGCCTCCTGCCACAGCCGCGCCAACTCGGCGTAGATCGGCACCTCCGGATCAGACTCCGGCGGACGCCACTGCGGCCGTTGCAGCCGCTGAGGCTGTTGGGGCCGCTCCGGAGGTTGCAGGAACGTTTCCTCACTCGATCGCCGACGCGGAGCCGGCATCACCCCAGGACTACTCACACCCACCCAACGCAACCCACCCATACCGGGACACGGCCGCGTCAACCAGGCGGCGCAGCGTCAGCCTGCGGGGCCGGAGAATTATGTAGACCGGTCTACTTGGCAGCTGGCCACCAGCCTGCGCCGCGCAGGAAGTCGGCGGGCCCGACTTCCTGCGCACGCTCGCCGAGCACCGAGCGCCTGCGTTGGCCTGTAGACCGACCTACATATTCTCACGGCGATCGAGCGCCACCGTCGCGCAGGAGGTCGACGGGCCAGACCAATCAGTAGACCGATCTATAGATTTCTTGTTTTGGCTAGGCGCGGCTGCACAGGAAGTCGACTGGGCGACTCTGCTGGCGAAGTCGCTGGGGGTGGGTGTGGGACAGTAAGTGCCTGTCGGTTGGGGTGGGTTGGCTGTTTGTAGGGGTGGTTGTGCTTCGGCCTGTGGGGGCGTATGGGATTCCGGCGGAGACTGCGGCGTTGGCTCGTAGGGTTCATCCGGGTGGGACCGATGAGATGCGGGTGCGGGACGCGCTGGGCCCGTTGTTCAGCGACGAGGACTTCACCGCGGGGGAGTTCGAGGAGATGTACGCGGACCTGGGGCGGCCCGGTATCTCGCCGGCCCTGCTGGTGATGGTCACGGTCCTGCAGTTCCTGCACAACCTCTCCGACCGGGACGCCGCGGTCGCGGTGGCCGATCGGATCTCCTGGAAGTACGCGCTGGGGCTGGAGCTGGAGTACACCGGTTTCGATGCCAGCGTGTTGTGCGAGTTCCGCGCCCGTCTGGCGTCCGGCGATCGGGCTGATGCCCTGCTGTCGCTGATGCTGGAGCGTTTGAAGGCCGCCGGCCTGGTGCGCTCGGGCGGGCGGCAGCGCACCGACTCGACTCACGTCCTGGCGTGCGTGCGCAGGCTGAACCGCATCGAGTGCCTGGGGGAGGCCCTGCGCGCGGCCCTGGAGGAGATCGCCCGCACCAGCCCCGGCCTGATCGTGCCGCTGCTCGGGCCCGGCTGGGACGAGCGCTACGGCCGCAAGGTCGAGACCAGTAGGCTCCTGCGCCGAAAGAACGCCTCGGCCGCCAGGCTCGCCGAGCAGATCGGCGCCGACGGCCAGAGCCTGATCGCCGCCATCGACGCGGATGCCACCGCCGGGTGGATGAACGACCTCCCGCAGGTCAAAATCATGCGCGAGCTGTGGGATCAGCACTTCGAGGCCACCGGCACCGGCCAACTGCGCTACCGGGACACCAGGGAACTGCCGCCGTCGGCACAGCGCATCCGCTCGCCCCACGAGATCGACGCCCGCTATAGCACCAAGGGCACGCCCGGCGCAGACAGCGTGGAGTGGACCGGCTCCAAGGGCCACCTGACCGAGTCCTGCGACGAGGACTTACCCAACCTGGTCACCGACGTCCACACCACCTGCGCCACCGAACCCGACGTCAGCGCCACCACCCCCATCCAGGACAAACTCATCGACCGGGACCTGAAGCCGGGTGAGCACCTGACGGACTCCGGCTACCCCACCGGGGCGAACATCGGCGCGTCCCTGGAGCGCGGCATCACCCTCATCGCGCCCGTCACCATTCAGACCGGCCGAGGCGCCCACAACGGCACGTTCACCCCCAAGGACTTCCACGTCGACTGGCAGGCAGGCGTCACCCGCTGTCCCGCCGGGGCCACCAGCATCTCCATGCGGCCGAAGAAGAACGGCCTGATCCGCGTTGCTTTCTCCCGCGCGCACTGCAGGCCCTGCCCCATCCGCGCCCAGTGCACCTCCTCCGCCCCCCACCTCGGCCGGAGCCTGGAGATCCATCCCGAACCGATCCACACGGCCCGGATGCGGATGCAGACCGAACAGGACAGTCCCGAATGGCGCGAGACCTACCGGGTCCGCGCCGGGATCGAAGGCACCGTCTCTCAAGCAGTCCGAGGCCCAGGTCTGCGGCGTTCCCGCTATCGGGGCCTCGCCAAAACCCACCTCCAGAACGTTCTCATCGGCATCGCGATCAACATCCGCCGACTCGGCGCCCACTACGACACCACCACCAGATCAGATCGCCGCCCCACCCGCATCCACGCGCTATGCACCCAACACGGCATCGCAACGACGGCCTGACCTAGATCAAATACTTCGCCAGCAGAGTCACTGGGCCGACTTCCTGTGCGCCCTGTCCAGGATGGCGCGTATAGCGCCGACATCTCGGCATCTCGGCCTGTGCACACATAAGTAGACCGGCCTACATATTTTCCACCACCGGCAGACCGGCTGCCGCGCAGGAAGTCGGACGGGCCGACCTCCTGCGCGCCCTTCCTGCAGGGCCGCCCGGGGTGCGCCGGGCGACCCTGCAGGAAGGGGACCCAGCGGGAGGGAGCCTGGGCACACGTAGGCCGGCCAGGTGCGCGGCCCCGTTGCAACTATGTAGACCGCCCTACATATTCGCCCCGGCCCTACCCGCCTAGCCCCGCCTACTTCCCCGCCGCCGCCCGGCTGCCAGGAGTTCCGGCACCGTGGCGAGTTTCACCCGGGGGCGGCCTTGGGATTCGCCTCGGGCGCGTTCGGTGCGGTCGACGGCTCGTAGTTCCTTCAGGCCGACGGCGTCGGGGCGCCGCCGGCGGACGAGGCGGTCGAAGTCCTTGCGGGTGCCCGACGGGGTGGGGAGGGCGCGGGCGATGGCGTCGTCGAGGAGGGCGTCAGCCGTCTCGCGGGCGCAGGCGCGGTTGGCGCCGATGCCGCCGGAGGGGCCGCGCTTGGCCCAGCCGACCACGTACGCACCGGTCAGGGCGCGCCCGGTGGACGGGTCGACCACGCGGCCCCCGCGGTGGGTGATGGTGGCCGCCGCCTCGTCGAACGGGAGGCCCGGCACCGGGACGCCCCGGTGGCCTATGGAGCGGACGACCAGGCCGGCCCGGATCACGTCCTCCTCGCCGGTGGGTTCGGCGCGCTCACCGGCGAGTGTGGTCCGGCCGACGGAGACGGCTGCCACACGGCCATGCCCCGTCAGCGCCGTCGGCGCGGACAGGAAGCGCAGCACGATCCGCCGCCCCGGGCCCGGCTCCGCCTCGCCGTCGAACCGCTCCAGCGGCAGCCCGGCGAGCAGCGCCGCGCGCGAGTCCGGTGCCGCCGTCCCGATCGCCGCCCGCACCTCCGGGTGGTCGTCCACCACCACGTCCACGCCAGGCAGTTGGCGCAGCGCGAGGAACTCGGGCCGCGTCCACGCCGCCTGCTCGGGCCCGCGCCGGGCGAGCAGTACGACCTCCCGCACCCGGCTGCGGCGCAGCGCCGCGAGGGCGTGGTCGGCGATGTCGGTGGCGGCGAGCCGGTCCGGGTCGGTGAGCAGGATGCGCGCGATGTCGACGGCGACGTTCCCGTTCCCGACGACGACCGCCCGTTCGCCGGACGTCAGCGAGACCGCTTCGGCCGGCACGGTCGGTTCGGCGTTGTACCAGCCGACGAGGGTGGTGGCGGGCAGGCTGCCGGGCAGGTCCTCACCGGGGATGCCGAGCCGCCGGTCGGCCGCCGCGCCGACCGCGTACACCACCGCGTGGTGGTGGGCGGCGAGTTCGTCGTGCGTGATGTCCGCCCCCACGTCGAGGTTCAGGTGCATCCGCAGCCGCGGGTCGTGGAAGACGCCCGCGAAGCTCTCCGCGATCCGCTTGGTGGACTGGTGGTCGGGCGCGACGCCGTGCCGCAGCAGGCCGCCGGTGACGGGCAGCCGGTCGATCATGGTGATCTCGGCGCCGGTGCTGCGCAGCAGTTCCTGGGCGGTGTACGCGGCGGACGGTCCGGTGCCGACGATGGCGACCCGCAGGGGCCCGAGGCCGTCGGGCAGGCTGCGCGGGAAGGCGGGCGCGCCCCAGGCGTGGTCGCTGGGGTGGTCGCGGTACCAGTCGCGGTTGAGGTCGCCGAACACGGTGTCGGGTCCGCGCAGCCGGTCGACCGGGTGGACGGCGTCGACCGGGCAGGCGTCGGCGCAGGCGCCGCAGTCGATGCACGCCGCCGGGTCGATGTACAGCATGTCGGTGGTGCCGAACTCGGGTTCGTCGGGGGTCGGGTGGATGCAGTTGACCGGGCACACGGACACGCACGAGGCGTCGTTGCAGCAGGTCCGGGTGATCGCGTAGGCCATGGCCGGGGGTGGGTCCTCACTGCGCGGAAGGAGGGAACGGGCTGGCGGTCAGAGCATGTGGACGCGGCGGTAGATGGCCGCCGAGCGGCTGGTGAGCAGCCCGGTCTCGGCGAGGAACGCCATCAGGTGCCGGGAGCTGGTGCGCATCATGGTCCTGCGGTGCTCGCTGGCCCGCGCCTCGGCGAGCGCCCGTCCGACGTCGAGCCCGGCGGACTTGTACACGCCCGGGTGGATCATGCTGGTGACGATGACGTACGCGCCCATGGCGATGCCGGTCGCCGAGGTGCGCCGGCGGAGCGGGCTCGCGTCGCGCATCCGTTCGCGGATCTCCTGGCGGGCGAACTTCATGTGCCGCGATTCCTCGACGACGTGGATCCGGGAGGTGCCGCGGACGATGTCCAGGACGTTCTCGCCGCGCATCCAGTCGCGCTGCATGACGTCGAGCACCTCTTCGGCCACCAGGGCGCCGCCGTAGGCGAGTTCGCCCTTCGCGAGCGCCTTGAACGCCCGTCCGGCCTGCGCGACCACCTTGTTCGGGCGGTACGCCGGCACGCCCATCTTCTCGCAGGCGCGCGCGAACATGATCGAGTGGCGGCACTCGTCGGCGATCTCGGTGAGGGCGAACTGGAACTCGGCGCTGGCGGGGTTCTTGAGGTACTGGTCGCGCAGCACCATCTGCTGGAGGATCATCTCGAACCAGATGCCGGTGTTCATGATCGAGCAGACTTCGTGCCTGGTGAGGGTCACCCGCTGCCGCTCGGTCATCTCGCCCCAGAGGCGGGTGCCGTAGAGCGTGCTCCACTCCGGGTTGAGCCCGTAGTGGTCGTCCGGGAGGGGTGCGTCCCAGTCGATCTCGGTCGAGGGGTCGTAGGAGAGCGTGGCGGCCGACTCCAGCAGGCGCTTCGAGACGTCGTCGTCGGCGGCGGTGTGGCCGTGACCGTGCGCGTCGTCGTGGCGGTGTCTCCGCGCCACCGGGTCGGTGAGAGCCATGGCTGCCTCCGGGTGCCTGCTCCTGCGGGTTCCCGCTCACCCGCCTATTAGACGGACAGTACAATAAGAGGCCCACCCAGAGAACCCCTGTGCAACGGGCCGAGGCGCGCAGCGGAAAGCCCGCGCCCCCAGGAGCGAATCCCAGGGGCGCGGGCTCACCCAAACGCCCGACGCCGCACCTACTGAAGCACCGTCCGCAGCGCGTCCGCCGCCTCCGCCGTCGCCTCGCGGAACCGGTGCCCGATGCCGAGGTAGTGGGCGTACCCGTGGATCAGGTCCGGCTGCCGGCTCAGCTCCACCGTCACCCCCGCCGCCCGCAGCGCCTCCGCGTACGCCTCGCCCTCGTCCCGCAGCGGGTCGAAGCCCGCCGTACCGACGTACGCGGGCGGGAGGCCGCTCAGGTCCTCGGCGAGCAGCGGCGACAGCCGCGGGTCCGTCCGATCCGCCCGCTCGGGCGCGTAGTGGTCGACGAACCAGTCCATGTCGTCGCTCGTCAGGGAGAACCCGTCCGCGAACAGCTCCCGCGACGGCCGCCGGGCCGACGCGTCCGCCGCCGGGTACAGCAGCAGCTGGAAGACGGGCGACGGCCCGCCCCGGCGTACCGCCCTCAGGGCGGCGACCGCGGCCAGGTTGCCGCCCGCGCTGTCCCCGCCGACCGCGATCCGCTCCGGATCCGCCCCCAGGTCGCCCGCCTCGGCGTGCGCGAAGTCGAACGCGGCCAGCGCATCGTCCGCCGCCGCCGGAAACACGTGCTCGGGCGCCAGCCGGTACTCCACCGACAGCACCCGCACCCACGCCCGCTTCGCCAGGAACCGCGCGACGTGGTCGTGGCTCGCCCGGGAGCCCACCACCCAGCCGCCGCCGTGGAAGAACACGAGCAGCCCGGACGCCTCCCCCAGCCCGGCGGGCGTGTACAGCGTCGCCGCCAACCCCCCCACGCTCCGAAGGGATTTCCACCTCCCGGACGGCAACCGGCTCGATCGTAGGCCCGCCCACCAGGTACCGCGCGTACTCCAGCGCCGCCCGCGACGGCCCGACCCCGCCCGGCAGCACCAGGCGGGCCCGGGACAGCCGCTGCAGCAGCAGGATCACCTGCGCGTCCAGCGCGAGCGTCTGCCCGTCCCGCACCACCGGCGCCCCCGCGATCGCCCGCCGCACCCCCTTCGGCAGCGCGTACGCGCCCCGGACAACGGCGGCCTGGATCCGGACGGGGAGTGGAATCGTCATGCTCTGCCTCCTGGGCCTCTCCTGGGGAGCCCATGATGAGGCCGCCCGGACCTGCCCCGGAAGTGCTCAGCCGACCTTCCAGATCACCTCCGGGGCGCTGCCGGTCTCGTTGCTCGGATTGCCGGCGTCGCGCTCGCCCTGGAAGCCGACGTACGCGGGCTGCACGCTCTCCGGCAGGAGGTAGATCTCGCAGGTCTCGACGGACTGGCCCACGGTGAGGTGCTGCTCCTCGTCGGTGGGCTCCTGGCAGGGCGCGAACTTGACCCCCCAGGACGGCGCGAAGAAGTACGCGCGCTTCGGGTCGTTCCCGTGCAGGAGCAGCTTGAAGTTGAAGCTGCCGAAGTCGGGTTCGCCGCCCGTCAGGGTGTACCTGGTGGTGACGTAGTACGGCACCTTCCCGGTGAGCAGCCCGATGCCGAGCTTGTCCACCGCCGCCGCGTCGCCCCGGACGACCGACACCGGGGTGACGCGCAGCCGGCTCACCTGGTTCTCCGGGAAGTGCGTGTCCGGCACGTTCGCCGGCGTCTTGAGCGCGAGCGGATCGGCGAACGTCCCCTGCGCGGCCGTCGTCGGTGGCGCCGACGTCGTCGCGGTCGCGCTCGGCGCAGCGGCCGGGTCACTGTTGTCCGGCCCGCACGCGGTGAGCGCCAGGCCCGCGAGGGCGATCGGCACGGCGGTACGGAGCAGGCGGTTCGTCAGCACGACGTGTTTCCCCCGAAGTCGTCGATGTGCGGCAGTCGATGTGCGGCAGTCGATGGTCAGTGGTCGACGGCCAGTACCAGGAAACCCTAGCCGCCGAATGATCAAGGTTCACCACGCGCCTGTCACGATCTCGGCCCAGCGCCGCCCCCGGAGAGGATCCGCTCCGACTGGTCCTCGCGCGTCAGCGGAAGGCGGCCGCGTTGCGGTGGGCCCAGGCGGAGAAGGGCCGGGCGGGACGGCCGAGGATGTGTTCGACGTCGGGGCCGGTGCGCTGTTCGTCCGGGGTGGGGGTGCCCAGGATGGCGAGGGTGCCCTCGACGACGGGGAGGGGCAGGAACGCGGCCATCTGGGCGTGGGCCTGCTCGCGGGTCTGCCCCTCGAATCGGACCGTCTCGCCGATGGCGTCGGCGATGGCCGCCGCCCGTTCGCGCGGGGTGGTGAGGGCGGGGCCGGTGAGGACGTACGTGGCGCCGTGGTGACCGTCCTCGCGCAGGACGGCGGCGGCGACGGCGGCCACGTCGTCGGGGTCGACGAACGGGAGGCCGACGTCCCCGAAGGGCGCGGCGGCGGTGCGGTGGACGCGGATCGGTTCGGCCCACGCGTACGCGTTGGAGGCGAGGCCGCCCGAGCGCAGTACCGTCCACTCCAACTCGCTTGCGGTGACGGCCGCTTCGAAGCGCGCCGCGTGCTCGTAGACGTCCGGCCGGGTGCCCACGCCCTGGGAGGAGAGCAGGACGACCCTGCGCACGCCCGCCGCCTTCGCCTCCTTCAGCAGCCCCTGCGGCTCCTCACCCGCGACCAGCAGGAACAGCGCCTCGGCGCCCTCCAGCGCGGGTCGGACGGCGGCCGGTTCGGCGAGGTCGGCGGCGATGTGCCGGACGCCGGGCGGCAGTTGGCCTTCGGGGGCGCGGCGGGACAGCGCGGTCACCTGCTCCCCCGCCTCGACGAGCTGCCGGACGAGCTCCCGGCCGACGTTTCCCGTGGCACCGGTGACGACGATCACGATGATCCCCCTCATTTACGAGTTAGTTGACTGACTCACTTGTGCGAGCGATGACGACCGTAGCCCGCCCCGAGGCCCGCTGTCTATAGTTAGTTGAGTGACTGACTCACAGAGGTCCTCCCGGGCCGCCACCGCCGCCGCCAAGCGCCGCCGCCTCACCGCGGCCGCCGCCCAGGTCCTGCACCACAAGGGCGTCGAGCGCACCGCCATCGCCGACATCGCCCAGGCCGCCGGCGTGCCCGTGGGCAACGTCTACTACTACTTCAAGACCAAGGACGAGCTCGTCGAAGCCGCCCTCACCGAGCACACCGCCACCCTCGACACCCTCACCGCCGAACTCGACCGGCTGCCCGACCCCCGCGCCCGTCTCCGAGGCCTGGTCACCGCCTGGGTCACCCAGCGCGAGACCGCCGCACGCTACGGCTGCCCCATCGGCACGCTCGCCGTCGAGGTCGACAAGCGCGACCCGGGCGGCCTCGACGAGTCCGTCGCCCGGGCCGTCCGCCGGCTGCTGGACTGGGCGGCGCAGCAGTTCCGCGAGCTGGGCACCGACGATCCCGACGGCCACGCGCTCACCCTCGTCGCCGGCTACCAGGGCATGTCGCTCCTGGCCAACGCCCTTCGCGACCCGGAGGTGATGACGCGGGAGGGCGAGCGCCTGCTCGCCTGGATCGACGCCTGTTAGCCAGGGACGGCGTCCGGCCACCGCGTCGCGCGGACGCACCTTAGGGTCAGGGCATGGACGACACCCGGCAACCGACGCTCGCCGAGATCGAGGAGCGTTTCGTCGCGCTGCTCGACGGCCGGTCGAGCCGGGACGAGGCGGACCGGTGGGCCGCGCGCTGGGCGTTCGACGACGACCTCACGTGGACCGAGCCGGAGTGGTGGGCACTCGGCCTGCTGGCCGGCATCGACCTCCGGCACGGCCCGGGAGCCGACTACCTGCACGACGACGCACAGGTCCGCGCGTGGCTGCACGAGCTACGGGCCCGCCGGGCAGCACCCTAGCGTCACGCCAACCGCTGCGCCCGGCCTACGAGATGCCGCCGCTCGGGCGTGCTGGCGGTACGGGCGGCAGCCTCCCTGTAGGCGCGGGCTGCGCCGTCCGAATCCCCCTGCAACTCCAGCAGGTGGGCGCGCACGGCAAGCAACCGGTGGTGGCGGGCGAGCCGCTTGTCGCCCGCAAGTTCCGCGAGAAGGTCGAGCCCGGCAGCCGGCCCGTGGACCATGGCCACGGCGACGGCCCGGTTGAGCGCGACCACCGGATTCGCGTCGAAGCGCAGCAACAGGTCGTACAGGGCCAGGACCTGGGGCCAGTCGGTGGCCTCGGCGTGCTCGGCCTCGCCGTGCACGGCGGCGATCGCCGCCTGCACCTGGTACGGTCCGGCCTGCCCACAAGGCAGCGTCCGTTCGATCAACTCGACGCCTTCGGCGAGGAGTTCGCGATCCCACCGGCTGCGGTCCTGGTCCGCGAGCAGCACCAGCTCCCCGGCCGGTCCGGTGCGCGCAGGCCGACGGGCGTCGGTGAGCAGCATCAGGGCGAGCAGCCCGGCCGTCTCGGCGTCCTCGGGGACGAGCCCCAGGAGCATCCGGGTGAGCCGGATCGCCTCGGTGGACAGCCGCGGCGCGGTCAACTCCTCGCCGCCGGTGGCGGTGTAGCCCTCGTTGAAGACCAGGTAGAGCACGTGCCGCACCTCGGCGAGCCGCTCGACACCCGCGTCCAGGGAGAGCCCCTTGATCGTCTGCTTGGCCCGGCTGATCCGCTGCGCCATCGTCGCCTCGGGCACCAGGAAGGCCGCGGCGATCTGCGCCGTGCTCAGGCCGCCGACGGCCCGCAGCGTCAGCGCGATCCGGCTCGGCGCGGACAGTACCGGGTGGCAGCAGAGGAAGAGGAGGGCGAGCGAGTCGTCCCGGTCCGGGACGGGCGCGGCGGAGTCGGCGGCGTGCGCGAGCAACGCGGACTGCGGGGTGGCGAGGGCCAGTGCCTCCTCCCGGCGCCGCCGCGCCGACTCGCTGCGCACGTGGTCGACCAGCCGGCGGGAGGCGACCGTCACCAGCCAGCCGCGCGGGTTCTCCGGGATCCCGCCGTTCTCGGGCCGCCATTGCAGGGCGGCGGCCAGCAGCGCCTCCTGCACGGCGTCCTCGCACGCGTCGAAGGCCGAGCCGCCGTGCCGGCGGACGAGCACGCCGAGGACCTGCGGCGCCAGCTCGCGCAGCAGGTCCTCGACGCCGTGGTTCAGCGAGCTCACGCGTCCGCCACGTCCGTCGGGCTCGCCACGTCCGTCGGGCTCGCCGCGTTCGCCGGGCTCGTCGCGTTCGCCGGGGACTCGTGCAGGATCGGCCACAGTTCGATCGGGTCCTCGTCCGCGAACGGGAAGTCGGCGGCGATCTGCTGGGCGCGCTCCAGGCTCTCGCAGTCGAGGAGGTAGAAGCTGGCCACGTACTCCTTGGTTTCCAGGTACGGCCCGTCGGTGACGACCGGGGCACCGTCCGCCCGGCGCACCAGCTGGACGGCGGCGGCATCCGCGAGGCCGTACGCGCCGAGGAGTTCGCCGGTCTCGCGGTACTTGGTGTTGAACGCCTCGACCTTGGCGATCGCCGCGGGCCACTCCTCGGCGGGGAAGGCGTTCCACTTCTCCTGGTTGCCGTAGATCATCGCGATGTACTTCATGGTGGGTCTCCCGTCGGTGCCTCGCGCGCCGCCCTCGGCGCGCTGTCACCCTTCAGTCGGAGCGGCGGCCGGGTCCTCTACATCCGCCGACAACTTTCTTCGGATTCTTTCGCACCGGTTCCGACCAGCCCCGCCGTGCGGCCTCCACTCGACTCGGAACCTTCGCAGGAATGTCCTTGACATGTTCTCATTCAACTCGGCCACGCCCCGTTGACCACCGGCGGCGTCCGGCGATTGGCTCTCGTTCCGAACCCACCGACAGGGACAGGGTGGGTCGGACCAGTCATCCGGGGAGGACGTATCACCATTTGACCGACGAACCGAACGGCCCGCACCCGCCGACTCACGCGAGGTTCCTGCGCATTAGCGGTGGCCGCGGCCCTCACCGTCACCGCCGCCCCACCCGCCCACGCCGATCCGGCCTGGGGCCCGACCGCCCAGGTCGACCTCGGGGTGAACGGCGCCCGGCCGGACCACCCGTCGTTCAGCCTCGGGATCAGCACGGACGGCCGCTACGCGCTGTTCCGCTCGGAGGCGACGAACCTGCTGCCCGGGACCGGGAAGACCGGGTTCGGCCTGTACGTCCGCGACCTCCGGAACGGCCGGACCGAACTCGTCAGCCTGGCCGACCACGGCACCCCGCTGGCCGCTGTTGGCGAGACGGCGGGGATCAGCGGCGACGGCCGCTACGTGGTGTTCAGCAGCGGCGCCACCAACGTGGTGTCCGGGCAGGCCACCAAGGGCGGGTCCAACGTCTACGTCCGCGACCGCGCCACCGGCCGCACCCAACTCGTCACCGCCGGCACCGCGAGCGGCGGGGACCAGAACAACCGCGGCGCCTACGCCCCGACCATCAGCGCCGACGGCCGCCACGTCGCCTACATGTCCACTCGCACCGACCTCGTACCGGGAGCCGCCACCAAGCCCGGCGCGCGGAACGTCTACGTCACCGACCGCGTCACCGGAGCCACCCGCCTGGTCACCGCCGGCGCCGACGGCCAGCCCGCCAACGGCGACTCGGACCATCCGACGATCAGCGCGGACGGCACCACCGTCGGCTTCAGCTCCAAGGCCTCGAACCTGCTCCCGCAGAAGCCCCAAGCGGCCGAGGCCCCCGCTGAACTGCTCCGCCTGCGCTACACCAGCCTCTACACCTACGACCTCGACAGCGGCCGCACCACCCTCGCGAGCCTCGACGCGAGCGGAGGAACGGGCGCCGCAGCCCCGGCAATCCGGCTCAGCCCCGACGGGCGCTACGCCGTCTACGCCCTCGGCGCGAGCCCGCTGCCGGGCGGCAAGGCCCGCACGGAGCTCTTCATCCACGACCTGTGGACGGAGGAGGCGAGGAGCATCCGGACGTCGGCCAACCCGGCGGCGATCTGCTGGGCGGACCCGTCGGCGGCCATCACTGCCGACGACCGGTGGATCTACTTCGTCGGAGGCTGCTCCGACACCGAGATCCCCGCCTGGAAGGCCCGGTACGACCTCTACCGCCAGGACCTGACGACCGGACGCACCGAGCCGATCAGTACAGCCCCCGACGGATCGAACCAGAACGGCGCCGCGGGCGACCCGTTCGTGGCGGACGACGGGACGACGGTGGTCTTCCGCTCCACCAGTACCAACATCCTCCCCGGCAGCACGGGCGCCGGCGCCGGCCCCGACTGGCAGGTGTACGCCCGGACGCTGACCGACGACTGACCGACGCACAAAAGCCGATGGGCCCGACATGATGTCGGACCCATCGGCCAATCTGTGCGCGAGGGGGGAGTTGAACCCCCACGCCCTTTCGGGCACTGGAACCTGAATCCAGCGCGTCTGCCTATTCCGCCACCCGCGCATCTGGGTGATGGGTAAATACTAGCCCATCAGGAGGGTTGCTTCTGACCACGTCCGGGCTAAGCGGGGAAGTCGCCCTCACGGACGCCAGCGACGAAGGCCTCCCAGGCGCGGGCGGGGAAGACCAGGGTCGGGCCGTGCGGATCCTTGGAGTCACGAACCGGGACGACGCCGGGGAGGAATCCGGGAGCCACCTCGATGCAGTTGCCGCCGCTGCCGCCGCCACTACTGGGCGGCCCTCATCACCGCCGGGGAACTCCTGGTGGCCCGCACCCCGCCCGACCCCCGCATCAAGCACGCCCTGAACCGCTGCCGCGAGCGGGCGACCTCAACCCGTGCGTGACGGCCAACGCAGCGCGCCGGCAGTCGACATGGCCACATGGCCGACTTCCTGCGCAGCTGAGGTTCATCCCAAGGTGGGGTTTGGCTCAACGAACCACCGTCGGGGTGCCGAGAAGCCAACGGGGCGACGGAGCTGAGGGCCGTCGCCCCGCTTCCGGCGTCACACCGCCGCGAGGAACTCCCACACCGCCGCCGCGAACTCCTCCGAGGCGGTGGTGACGAGCGGGGCAGGGAGTCGGCCGGGCCGGCCTCCTGCTCAGTCCTTGCCCTCCACGGTGAAGTACTTCCTCTCGCGCACCGAGAACGCCAGCACGGTGCCGTACCGGGCCCGCGCCTCCGCCACGGTCGCCGACCCCTTCGGGGCCACCTCGCAGCGGCGGTAGATCCCGCCGGTGTTCTGCGCGCGGCAGGGGTCGGGTTCCTTGATCTGGTTCACGAGCATCGCGTCCGGCCGGTCCCAGTCGATCCGGAACCCGTCGGTCCTCAGCTCGGGGCCGGGCATCGGCCAGCCGTCCGGGTAGCGGCCGCGGTTGCGGTGGAACTCGAGGGCGTAGCGGACCGCGTCGTCGGCGGCGAACGGGCGGTTCCCGTCCTCGTTGCGCGTCCCGCGGGCGACGAGGTCGACCGCGCCGATCCTGGGCAGCACGGCGGTGATGTCGCCCTGGACGCCGAAGTACGCGGTGGCCTCCATGCCGCAGCTCAGTGCGGGGGAATCCCGGTTGTAGAGCTCGTCGTGGCTCGGTTCGGCGCAGGAGTCGCTGAACCGGGTCAGCACCGGTTCCAGCCCCTCGACCTCGCCCAGGCTCGCGATCTGCGAGCGGATCTCCGTCTCCTTCGCCGCCCGCGCTGACTCCGCCTGCGGCGACGTGGCCTCAGCTCTCAGCTCGCCGTCACTCGGCCCGCCGGAGCACCCCGCGGCGGCCCCCGCCAGCACGACTGCGAGCACCAGCCCGCCCACCCGGATCCACCGGAACACGTTGCCCCCGTTCCCGCCCGTCCGTCACATCCGCCCCAACTCTCCTTGGGCGAACGGCCCGGCGCAAGGCACTTGCCTCAGGTCGCCCGGAACGCTCTCCGGTACTCGCGCGGCGCGACACCGAGGCGGGAGACGAAGGCGGGGCGCAGGGAGACGGCGGAGCCGAAGCCGCAGCGGGTGGCGATGGTGTCGACGGGGAGGTCGGTTTCCTCCAGCAGGCGCTGCGCGGCGAGGACGCGGTGTTCGAGGAGCCAGCGCAGCGGGGTGGTGCCGGTGGCGGCGACGAAGCGGCGGGCGAAGGAGCGTTCCGACATCATCGCGGCGGCGGCCATCCGGCGGACGGTCCACGGGTGGTCGAGGGAGGCGAGGATCTCGGCGCGGGCGGCAGCCAGGCAGTCGTCGCCCCGCTCCTCCGGGACCGGGGACGGGATGAACTGCGCCTGGCCGCCCGCCCGGAAGGGCGCGGTGACCATGACGCGGGCGATCGTCGCGGCGGCCTGCTGGCCGTGGGCGGCGCGTACCAGGTGCAGGCACAGGTCGATGCCGGCCGCGACGCCGGCCGAGGTCCACAAGCCGTCCCCGCCGGTGAACAGCACTTCCGGCCTCACTTCCACCGCCGGGAAGCGGCGAGCGAGTTCGGGGGCGAGCGCCCAGTGCGTGGTGGCTTCGCGGCCGTCCAGCAGGCCCGACTCGGCCAGCACGAACGCGCCCGCACACAGCGCGGCCACGGGCACTCCGCGCGCGGACACCTCCCGCAGCGCTGCGAGGACGGACGGGTCCCGCGGTGCGCCCGGGTCCTCCACCCCGGGCACGACGACCAGGTCGCACCCGGCCAACGCGTCCAGCCCGAAGTCCGGCACCCGCTCCAGCCCGCCCCCGAGCCGGACCCGCGTCCTTTCGGGCCCGCACACCCGCAGGTCGAACGCCGGCACCCCGGGCCGCCTCGCCCACACCTCCCCGACCACCGCGTAGTCGAAGGCCCGCACCCCGTCGAAGATCAGACACCCCACCGTTCGCATGGCAGGAACCTATGGCAGGAATCGATCGATGGGTGGCACCACTGCCGCTCACGCCCGCGCCGCCACCCCGAGCACGATGGACGCATGACGAACACCGACGCCTTCGACGCCCCGCTCACCCTCGACCCCGACGCCGTCCTGATCGTGATCGACGTTCAGAAGGGTTTCGAGGACCACGACTTCTGGGGCCCTCGCGACAACCCGCAGGCCGAGCAGCGGATCGCCGAGCTGATCGCCGTCTGGCAGGAGACGGACCGGCCGATCGTCACCGTCCAGCACGCCTCCTCGTCCGGCCCTCTGGTGGAAGGGACGCCCGGCTACGCGCTGAAGGACTTCGTCGCCGGCATCACCCCGGCCCTGCACATCACGAAGACCGTCAACTCCGCCTTCTACGGCACCCCGGACCTGCACGCCTGGCTCCAGGAGCGCGGCGCACGGCAGCTGGTGGTCACCGGGATCATCACCAACGTGTGCAACGAGACCACCGCCCGTATGGCCGGCAACCTCGGCTACGACGCGGTCTTCCCCGTCGACGCCATGCACGCGTTCGACATGACCGGCCCGGACGGCGTGACCGTGCCGGCGGCCGAACTCGCCCGCGCCACCGGCACCGTGCTGCATGCGATGCGGTTCGCCAAGGTGGTCACCACCGGCACCGTGCTGAAGGCCGCCGGGGCTCAGATCAGCGGCGAGTAGGCGCAGCCTTCCTCGGCGTTGAGCAGGACGTAGTCGCGGCCCGGGCCGGTGGCGACCTCGCGAAGGCGGGCGAGGGCCTCGGCCTCGGTGGGGAGGTCCAGGCCGAGGGCGCGGGCAGCGGCGTCGCGGTCGGCGAGCAGGTCCGGCTCGTCCTCCAGGTACTCCTCGGCGGCCTCGGCGCTCTCCTCCTCGGTGAGGTTGGGGCAGTCGCGCCACCACGGGACGGTGAGCAGCAGCCGGACCAGCTCGCGCAGGTCGAGGGCCATGAGGGCGGCGCCGCCCTCGGAGTCGGCGTAGAGGACGGGGCGCGCCTCACCCAACTCGCTCTCCCCGCAGAAGAAGAACGTGCCGCCCCCGCCGTCCTTGGCCACCGGCTCCAGGAGCTGGCCGGAGGCGAGGACGACCTCCTCGACGTGCTGGTAGTGGTTCAGGTCGAAGTCCCCGGGCCAGAGCAGGTAGTCGAGGGCGGCGGGGTTGGCGCGGATGGCGGCGAGCAGCGACGTCATGTCGGCCACCCTAAGCCGGAATGATCAGGAGGGCTGGCCCGGGCGTTGAACTCCCGGCCTCGGCGGCTAGGTTGCGTGTGCATCTGTTGCTCCGACCAAACGCCGACGAAGGAACGTGACACGGTGGACGAGAACATGACGCCGGCCGACCTGTTCGAGGAGCACCGGCCCCATCTGCGCGCCGTCGCGTACCGGATGCTCGGCTCGATCGCCGAGGCCGAGGACGCCGTCCAGGAGGCGTGGCTGCGGTACGACCGCACCGACACGAGCGGGGTGACGAATCTCGGCGGCTGGCTGACCACGGTGGCCTCCCGGGTCTGCCTGAACCTGCTGCGCTCGCGCGCGCAGCGCCGGGAGGAGCCGCTGGAGGCAGGCGAGTCGGGTGGGCCGCGCATCCCGGATCCGCTGATCGGGCGGGAGGGCGTGGTGGATCCCGAGCAGGAGGTGGTGCTCGCGGACTCGGTGGGGCTGGCGCTGATGGTGGTGATGGAGTCGCTGTCGCCGGCCGAGCGGGTCGCGTTCGTGCTGCACGACCTGTTCGCGGTGCCGTTCGAGGAGATCGCCCCGCTGATCGAGCGAACCGCCGCCGCGGCCCGCCAGCTGGCCAGCCGGGCCCGCCGCCGGGTGCAGGGGAAGGCGCCGGCGCCCGACAAGGACCTGGCCCGGCAGCGGGTGGCGGTGGACGCGTTCTTCGCCGCCGCCCGCGACGGCGACCTCGACGCGCTGGTGGCCGTCCTCGACCCGGACGTGGTGCTGCGCTCGGACGGCGGCGCGCTGCGGGCCCGGCACACGGTGGTGTTCGCGGGTGCTGCCACGGTGGCCGGCCAGGCGGTGCTGTGGGGCGGGCTGTCGCCGTTCGCGCGCCCGGCGCTGATCAACGGTGCGGCGGGCGCGGTGGTGATCGGCCCCAACGGCACGGCCATGTCCGTCATGGCGTTCACGGTCGTGGCGGGCGCGATCGTCTCGATCGAGGTGCTGACCGACCCGGAGCGGCTGAACGCGCTGGACCTCTCGGTCTTCGACGCCTGACCCCTGCGGGCGCCTGAGCCCGTCGGACCCCGGCAGGGCGCGCTCCCCGGGGAGCGCGCCCTCCGCCGTCTCAGCGCCCGACGGCCCCGTCCAGCTGCTCGCGGATGATGTCGGCGTGCCCGGCGTGCCGTCCGGTCTCCTCGATCATGTGGACGAGCACCCAGCGCATCGACGGCGCCTCGCCACCCGGCCGCAGCGAGCGGGCGCCCGGCCGGTCGAGGTCCGCGCCGACGGCGGCGGCCACCTTGTTCGCCCGGGCGATCGCGTCCCGGTACGCGGCGATCTCCTCCGCCACGGTGGCCCCGTCCAGCGGGACCTCGTCGGACTCCCGGGGCTCCTCGCCGATCCCCTGGTAGGCCCACTCGAACCAGTTGAGCTCGACCACGGTCAGGTGCCGCACCAGCCACAGCAGGCTGGTCCCGGAGGCCACCTTGGGCCGCCGCGCGTCCTCGTCGGACAGCCCGGCGAGCTTGCCGATGACGGCCTCGCGCAGGTAGTCGAGGAATGACAGCAGCGTGGTCGGCTCGTCGGCGTTGATGCCGGGCGGACGGTTATCTGAGCGCTTGCTCGGCGCGGTGTTCTCGGTCACCGCGCCACCCTAGCGATCACGCCGCCGCCCTGGCGATCAAACATGATGAACAGTCACCAGCCCTGGGCGGCGACCCAGTGGGCGAGGTGACGGGCGCAGTCGTCGACGGACTCGCGCCAGGAGTGGGCGGCGCCGTCGCCGGCCTCGTCGCTGACGTGCTTGATCAGGCGGACCGGGAGGCCGGCGCGGTGGGCGACGGTGGCGACGGCGTAGCCCTCCATGTCGACCAGGTCGGCATGCTCGGCGAGGCGGTCGCGGGCGGCCGGATCGGAGACGAAGAGGTCGCCGGTGGCGAGCACCGGGCCGTCGCCCCTTCCGACGATCAGCGGGGCGCCGTAGCTGCGGCCGGTGAGGGCGAGCAGGGCGGGGCTGTCGAGGTCGTGCTGGATGACCTGGGTGACGTGGTGGGTGCCCTCCCAGCCGGGGCGCAGCGCGCCGGCGGTGCCGAGGTTGATCACCTCGTCGGGCTTCTCGCCCTGGGCGAGGACGGTGGCGAGCGCCGCGGCGGCGTTGATCTTCCCTATCCCGGTGAGCAGCACGGGCAGCCGGTCGTCGAGGTAGGCGGCCTCCTCGCGGACGGCGACGACGAGCAGCGGGCGGTCGGGGGCGATCGTTCCAAGCAGGCGCATGGCCCCATCGTACGGAGCGCGGGCACGGGCGCCCTCGCGGCGACGGCCGGACGGGCGTTTGCACCGGCACCACACAAGCGGATGCCCGCCTTCCGCCCGGTCCGGGGAACCGCACCGGGTGCCGCCCGCGTCGGACCGATCGCCGCCCGCCTCCCAACGAGGACGACAGAGGACCGCAGAGGACGACGGAACCCGACAAGTGAAGACGAAGCGGAGGCGGCGGGCCTCAACTGTGCACGGCGAACCTCAAGATCGGCGCAACTCGGGTGTGGCCAGGGGGAGTCACGGCCATACTGCTGGCATCGGCCGGACCCCGGATGACGGGGCGGCCCCAGGGGAGGATGAGGCGGTTGGCAACACCAGTGGGTAACGGCGCACCGGGCGCCGTGGTTCCGGCAGGGGCGAGACCACCGGCGGCGCCGTCCCGGCCCGGCGCCGCGGTGCCGCGGCCGGGCGGCGCGCCCGCGAACCGGCTGCCGTCGGCCCTCACGCCGTCCGGCGTGAAGGCCCGGCTGGCGCGCGCCACGCGGACCGCGCCGGGACGGCTGCGGCTGGCCGGGGCGGTGCTGGCGGTGCTGACCGCGGCGTTCGGGGGGCTGACCGCCTGGCAGCTGGAGACCAGGGCGCAGGCGGCCGAGCGGGTGGTGTCGTACAGCCAGCCGCTGAGCCAGGCCGCGGCGGACATCCACCGCTCCCTCGCCGACGCGGACACCACCGCGGCGACCGGCTTCCTGCTCGCCGGCGCCGAGCCGAAGACCGTCCGCGACCGCTACGAGCAGGACCTGTCGACGGCCGCCAGGCTGGTCGCCGAGGCCGCCGCCCGGACCACCGCCTCCTCGCCCGCGCAGGGCTCGCTGGCCCGGCTCAACCAGCAACTGCCGGTCTACGCCGGCCTGGTGGAGAGCGCCCGGGCGGACAACCGGCAGGGCTTCCCGCTCGGCGGCGCCTACCTGCGGTACGCCTCCGATCAGATGCGCACCGTGCTGCTCCCGGCCGCCGCCGAGCTGACGGCCGCGGAGAACCAGGAGCTCGCCGACGACTACGCCGAGGCCAAGGCCGCACCGTGGGGGGCGTACCTGCTGGCCGTGGTCACCATCGGCGCGCTGGTGTGGGTGCAGGTGGTGCTGTACCGCCGCACCAACCGGGTGTTCAACGTCGGACTGCTCGGCGCCACCGCCGCCGTCCTGGCCGGCACGCTCTGGCTGGGCGTCACCAGCGCGGCCACCGGCGCCGCGCTCAAGGACAGCGACCGCGACGGCGCCACCCCGCTGCGCGCCCTCAACACCGCGCGGGTGGACGTGCTGACCGCCCGCCTGGCGGAGAACCTGCACTACGTCGCCCGCGGCTCCACCGCCCAGTACGCGGAGCTGTGGACGAAGACCACCGAGCACCTGTCCAAGAGCGTTCCCAAGGGCACGCCGGAGGACGCCCGTTCCGGATCCCTGCCGGAGGCCTTCCGGCTCGCTCCCCCGGTCGCCCGGGTGACCGTCGCCGACGCGGCGCAGCAGTACGACACCTGGCACGACCGGCACGACGACGCCCGGAAACTGGAGATCGACAACGCGGACTACCAGGGCGCCCTGGACGAGACTGTGACGGCCGAGCAGGCCAAGGCGCCGAACACCGCCGACGCCTCGTTCAACGCCACCGACCAGCAGCTCGCGAAGGCCGCCGGCATCGAGCAGCAAGAGTTCCACAAGGCCGCCGACGGCACCGACGGAGACCTGCGCACCGCTGCCGTCTCACTCGCGGTGCTGGGCCTGGTGGCCGCCGCGGCGGCGCTGCGCGGTCTCGGCCGCCGACTGGCCGAGTACCGGTAGAGGGGGAGACGGACAGATGCGCAAGGGGACCGTACGGACCCGGTCGGTGACGGCGCTGGCGCTGCTGGCGTCCTGCGCCGCCGTGCTCGGCGGGGGCGGCCCGTCCGGCGCCGCACCGGCCGCCACCGTGGGGACGGCCGCACCGCAGGCGGCACAGGAAGCGCAGGCCGATCCCTGCGACATCTACCGGAGCGTCCCGCCGAGCAGCGAGGACGGCCCGGCGGTGAAGGCCATCAAGGCCAAGCGCAGCCTGGTGATCGGCGTGGACCAGAACAGCTACCGCTGGGGCGCCCGCAACCCCAACACCGGCCAGATCGAGGGCTTCGACATCGACCTCGCCAGGGCGATCGGCGCCGCGATCATGGGCGACCCGGACAAGGTGGTGCTCAAGCCGGTGGCGACCGCCGACCGGGTCGACGCCGTCCAGAAGCACCGGGTCGACCTGATCGTCCGCACCATGACCGTCAACTGCAAGCGGATGGAGGACGTCGCCTTCTCCAAGCCGTACTTCAACATCACCCAGCGGGTCCTGGTGCCCCGGTCGTCCCCGGTGAAGAGCGTCGACGAGGCGATCAACGGCAAGACCGTGTGCGCCGCGAAGGGCTCCACGGCCTTCAACGTGCTCAACGACAAGAAGACCGCCAAGGCGCTCACGGTGGTGGAGAACCAGCTGGACTGCCTGGTTCTCATGCAACTCGGCAAGATCGACGCCACCATGACCGACGACGGCCTGGCGGCCGGTCAGGCCGCCCAGGACCAGACCGTGCGGATCGTGGACGGCGAGGTGCAGCCGGAGGTGATCGGCGTCGCGGTGTCGAAGGACAGCCCCGATCTCACCGCACGGGTCAACCAGGTGCTCGCCGACTACTACGCGAGCGGCGCCTGGCGCAGCTCGTACGAGCGGTGGCTCAAGCCGTACATGCTCAACGAGGCCGACCACTACTGGCCGGGCACGGCGGCCCGCTGACGGCCCGGCGGGCGCGGGCGGCACGTCAGCACGCCGTTGACGCGGTCTTGACGCCCCGCGCCCGCTCCGTCCGAAGGACCACCGGTTAGGGTTCGGGACGATCACCACGGGGAGACCCGTCGTGTACGGGGAGATCCGGCGCTGTCCACGGCCGGATCGGACGCAAGGAAGGATGGACGGGGTGGCATCTGCTGGCCCGGTACTGAGCCGGGAGGAGGTGGACCGCGCGCTGGCGCGCCTCGGCGCGGAGCGCGACGCGGTCGAGTCGGCGCTGCTGGCCCTGCAGGACCATCCGGGACTGCGGCTGCTCGACGGCGCGGAGCTGACCGGGCGGACACAGGAACGCTGGGCCGTCGCAGGACAGGGCCTGCCGCTGCTGTGGGCGCTGTTCGACCGCTACTCGGAGGCGCTGGCCTCGGCCCGCGCCGTGCGGGCCCGCAAGGCCAAGCCCGGCGGACCCGAACTCGCCGAACTGAGCGAGCTGTTGACCGGCGACGCGGTGACCGTCCCGGGCGGCGCGCTGCCGGACGGGGCGCAACTGCTGGGCGCGCCCGCCAAGCTGGTCGAGCGGATCAGCCTGGACGCGCTGATGGCCCGGATGAACTCCTGGTACGCCACCGTCCTGGAGGTGGTCAGCGCCGCCGACGCGGTCTGGTCCGCGCTGCCGGCCCGGATCGACCTGCTGCTCGCCGAACTGCAGCGGGTGCAGACCCTCGCCGCCTCGCTCGGCGTGCACATCGGCAGCCACCCGCTGGGGGACGACCTGGCCGGGCTCGCCGCCGACCTGACGCAGCTGCGGGCCGAGGTCCGCAGCGACCCCTTGGCGCTGTGGCGCCCGGCCCGGGTGCCCGCCCAGCGCGGCACCGTGCCGGAGGGCGGCGCCTTCGCCTGCCCGTCCGGGATGGTGGACACCGAGCGGTTCGACCGGGCCGGGCGGGCGCTGGACGGCGTCCGGCTGGAGCTGGAGGACCTGCTGCGGCTGCGCGACGACGCCGAGGAGCGCCTGCAGGGCGTCGGCGACCTGCTCCAGCGGGCCGACGCCACGCTGGCCGAGGCCCGCCGGGCGCGCGGCGAGGTGCTGGCGAAGATAGCCGCCAGCGACGTGCCGGCCGTCCCGGGCCCCGCCTCGGCGCTGCGCGAACGGATCGTCACGGCACTGGAGTTGCGCCAGAACGGGCAGTGGATCCGGCTGGCGACGCTGCTGGACGCGCTGGAGGACGCCGCCGCCAAGGAGCTGGCCCGGGCCCGGCAGTCGCTCACCGAGGTGACCCAGCCGCTGGCCGTCCGCGCGGAACTGCGCGGCCGGCTGGACGCGTACAAGGCGATGGCCGCCCGGCTGCGGGTGGCCGAGGACCCGGAAGTGATCGAGCGGTACGAGAAGGCGCGCTGGCTGTTGTGGAGCGCGCCCTGCGACCTGCGGGCGGCGGCCGCCGCGGTGGCCCGCTTCCAGCAGTCGCTGCGGCCGGCGCACGCCGAGACCGCACACGAGGAGGCCGGCCGGGCGCCGGTCGACGGACAGGTACAGGGGGGCTGAGGTTGATGGGCGAGGCGTGCGTACGGCCGGACTGCACCGGCACGGGGACGATCGACGCCGACGGCTACTGCGACGAGTGCGGGCTGGCCCCGGCTGGCGCGAGCACCGGGACCGCGACCGCCGCGCCGCCGCAGACGGCGGGCCCCGGCTCCCCCTGCCCGCGCGACTGCTCCGGCACCATCGACGCCGACGGCTACTGCGACGAGTGCGGCCTCACCGCGCCCGGCGGCGACACCGGGATCACCCAGCCGTACGTGCCCTCGGCCCGGATCTCCGGGGACTCCGCGCGCAGCGGCTCGATCCGCTCGATGTCGGCCCGCACCGGCAGCAGCCGCTCGATGTCCGGCCGCTCCCGCTCGCACCGCTCGACCCGTACCGGCAGCAGCCGCTCGGTCTCGGTGCGCAGCACCCGCGGCAGCGTCAGCGCGGGCGCCCGCAGCCGGCTCGGCGCCGGCCTGGTGACCGTCCCGACCGTGGAGACGGCCGACCCGTCCCTGGCGGTGCTGGTCGACCCCGAGGTGCCGGAGCGCAAGCGGTTCTGCGCCAAGTGCGACGCGCCGGTGGGCCGGGAGAAGAACGGTCGTCCGGGCCGCCCGGACGGCTTCTGCACCAAGTGCGGGACGCCGTACTCGTTCACGCCGAAGCTGCGCCACGGGGACCTGGTCGGCGGGCAGTACGAGGTCGTGGGCTGCCTGGCGCACGGCGGCCTCGGCTGGATCTACCTGGCGGTGGACCGCCGCGTCAACGACAAGTGGGTCGTGCTGAAGGGCCTGCTGAACACCGGGGACGAGGACGCGCTGGCCGCGGCCGTCGCCGAGCGCCGGTTCCTGGCCGAGGTGGACCACCCGAACATCGTCCGGATCATCAACTTCGCCGAGCACCCGGACCTGACGTCCGGCTCCACCGACGGCTACATCGTCATGGAGTACGTCGGCGGCAAGTCGCTCAAGGACATCGCCAACGACCGCCGCACGCCGGACGGGCGGCGCGATCCGCTGCCCGTCGAGCAGGCGATCGCCTACGCGCTGGAGGCGCTGCCCGCGCTCGGGTACCTGCACGGCCGGGGCCTGATCTACTGCGACTTCAAGATCGACAACGTGATCCAGAGCGGCGACGCGCTCAAGATCATCGACATGGGCGCCGTCTGCCGCCTCGACCACGACGGCCCGATCTACGGCACCGTCGGCTACCAGGCCCCGGAGATCGCCACCCACGGCCCCTCCCCCGCCTCCGACCTCTACACCGTGGCCCGCACCCTCGCGGTGCTCACCTTCGACTTCCAGGGCTACAGCACCACCTACCGCGACTCGCTGCCCGGCCCCGAGGACGTCGAGGTCTTCGCCCGCTACGAGTCCTACTACCGCTTCCTGGTCCGCGCCACCGACCCGGACCCGGCCCGCCGGTTCGCCTCCGCCGAGGAAATGGCCGACCAGCTCACCGGCGTGCTGCGCGAGATCCTGGCCCTCCAGGACGACCGGCCCCGACCCGCACTCTCCACCCTCTTCGGGCCCGAACTGCGCGTCGTCGACACCGAGTTGGTGCTGCCCACCGAGCAGGCCGGACAGCTCCGGGTGGCCGCGCTCGACCCGGCCGCCGCCGCCCTCGCGCTGCCCGTCCCCCGGGTCGACCCCGCCGACCCCAACGCCGGCTTCCTCGCCACCCTGCTCGCCACCGACCCCGAGGAGGCGCTCGCCGCCCTCGCCGGCGCGCCCGTCGACTCCGCCGAGCGCCGCCTGCGCGAACTGCGCGCCCAGCTCGAACTCGGCCGCCACACCGAGGCCCTCGCCGCGCTCGCCGCGCTGGAACAGGACCACGCCGACGACTGGCGGGTGGTCTGGTACCGCGGCCTGGCCGCCCTGGTCGGCGCCGCAGCCGGCCCCGACGGCCCCGACGGCCCCGGCGAACCCAGCGAGGCCTCGCTGCGCGCCGCCGCCGAGGCCTTCGACGCGGTCTACGACGCCTTCCCCGGCGAGAGCGCCCCCAAGCTGGCCCTCGGCATCTGCGCGGAACTGCTCGGCGACAGCGGCGACGCGGCCGAGTTCTACCGGCTCGTCTGGACCACCGACCAGTCCTACCTCAGCGCCGCCTTCGGCCTCGCGAGGGTCCGCCTCGGCGAGGGCGACCGGCCGGGCGCCGTCCAGGTCCTGGAGTCCATCCCGGCCACCTCCAGCCAGTACACCGCCGCCCGGATCGCCGCCGTCCGCGCCCGGCTGCGCGAGCGCACCGCCACCGAACCGCTCGGCGCCGACCTCGCGGCCGGCTCCGACCAGCTGACGGCGCTTCGGCTGGACGACCGCCGCCGCGAGGAGCTGTCCGTCGAGGTGCTCGACGCGGCCCTCGGCTGGGTCACCGCGGGCGCCGCGGGCGCCGACCGGCACGGTCACCCGACCGTGCTCGGACGCCCCGCACAGGAGCGGGAACTGCGCTTCGCCCTGGAACAGTCATACCGGGTACTCGCCCGGTTGGCCGACCGGGCCGAGACCAGGATCGAGATGGTGGAACGGGCCAACCGTGCCCGCCCCAGGACGTGGGTGTAACCGATGCCGCAGCAGACCGTGTGCCCGAGCTGTTCCGAGCCGCTGGACCCGGAGGACGCCTTCTGCGGCGCCTGCGGGACCGGCCGGGACGGCCGGCCGGCGCCGGGCGCGATGCCCGCGAGCTGGGCCGCCGCCCACGCCGAGGCCGTCCCGTCCCACCACGGGCCGGTCTGCGTGCACTGCGGCCTGGCGCAGGTCACCGCCGACGGCTACTGCGAGGCCTGCGGCGGCGCGCAGCCGCGGCCGCGCGACCACATGGAGAAGGCCCTCGCGGGCGTCGCCGGGGTCAGCGACCGCGGCGTGCGCCACCACCGCAACGAGGACTCGTTCACCGTCGCCGCCACCTCGCTGCCCGGCGGCGAGCCGGTCGTGGTCGCCGTGGTGTGCGACGGCGTCTCCTCCTCCGACCGGCCGGACGAGGCCTCCGCGACCGCCGTCGACGCCGCCTCCGAGTCACTGCTGAGCGCCCTGGAGGCAGGCCGGGAGCCGGGCGCCGCGATGCGCCAGGCCATCGCCGACGCCGCCAGGGCGGTCGCCGACCTCGCCGAGGACGGCGCCGGGCCCGCCCGGCCCGACCTCAACGCGCCCGCCTGCACCTACGTCAGCGCGATAGCGGCCGGCGGCCGGATCACCATCGGCTGGGTCGGCGACACCCGGGCCTACTGGATCCCGGACGACCGGGCCGCCGCCGAGCCGTTCCGGCTCACCCAGGACGACTCCTGGGCGGCCCGGATGGTCGAGGCCGGGCTGATGGGCGAGGCCGAGGCCTACGCCGACCCGCGCGCCCACGCGATCACCGGCTGGCTCGGCGCCGACGCCGAGGAGGTCGTCCCGCACACCCTCGACTTCACCCCGCACGTCCCCGGGGTGCTGCTGATCTGCACCGACGGCCTCTGGAACTACGCCGAGGCCGCCACCGACCTGGCCTACTACGTCCGGCCGGACGCCCGCACCGAGCCGCTCGCGGCGGCGCAGACCCTGGTGAAGTTCGCCGTCGCCGCTGGCGGCCACGACAACATCACGGTCGCCGTCCTGCCGATCGACCCGCCGCCGCGCGAGGCCGTCGAGGCCGAGCGGACGCCGACCGCGCTGGACATGCCGGCCGTCGCCCCGGCCGGTGCCGCGGCCGCAGGGGCGCCCCAGGACGACGAGGACTACGAGGACTACGAGGACTACGAGCCGACGCTGCCGAACATCCCGGTGATCGGCTCCCCCGCCGCCCCGCTGCCCCCGGCCCCGGCTCCGGCCCCTCCGGCACCCGCTGCGGGACCGCCGGGCGCCCCGGACGCGCCCGGACTGCCCGGAGTACCCGGAGTGCCGCCCATCCCGCCGCAACCGCCGCACCCGCCGACGGCCTGACGGCCCGTCCCGCCCGGCGCCGCCCGCGGCCCGCCGGGCGGGCCCACCGACCGAAGCGCATCAACCCCTCATCCCGACGGGAGCCACCGGCCCATGGCAACACTGGCTAAGCCGAACCTGCCCAGGTTCGACGTGGACATCTTCCAGAACGAGTTCCTCGCCGACGGCGCCCGCGAGGTCAACGCCATCGTCACCGTCACCGCGACCGGCGGCGGCACCTCCGGCGGCCGTCCGCTCGGCATCGCCGACGCCGGACCGCAGGGCACCGACGCCGCGACCGCCGTGGTCATCCTGGTCGACTGCTCGGGCTCGATGGACTACCCGAAGACCAAGATCAACGGTGCCCGCGAGGCCACCGCCGCCGCCATCGACGCGCTGCGCGACGGCACCGCCTTCGCCGTCGTCGCCGGCACCCACGAGGCCCGCGACATCTACCCCGGCGACGGCACCCTCGCGATCGCCTCCGGCACCACCCGCGACCACGCCAAGGAGGCGCTGCGGCGGCTCACAGCCGCCGGCGGCACCGCCATGGGCACCTGGCTGGCCAAGGCCGACAAGCTCTTCCTGACCCGCCGGGACATCCCGATCCGGCACGCCATCCTGCTCACCGACGGCAAGAACGAGCACGAGTCGGCGGCCGAGCTGGAGAAGGCCATCGAGCGCGTCACCGGCCACTTCACCGCGGACTGCCGCGGCGTCGGCACCGACTGGAAGATCGACGAACTGCGCAGGATCTCCTCCGCGCTGCTCGGCACCGTCGACATCGTCGCCGAACCCGCGGGCCTGGCCGACGACTTCCGCTCGATGATGGCCGGCGCGATGGGCAAGCAGGTCGCCGACGTCGCCCTGCGGATCTGGACCCCGGCCAACGCCACCGTCAAGTTCGTCAAGCAGGTCGCCCCCTCCGTCGAGGACCTCACCGCCCGGCGCACCGAGGCCGGACCGCGGGCCGGCGACTACCCGACCGGCTCCTGGGGCGACGAGAGCCGCGACTACCACGTCTGCGTCGAGGTCCCGGCCGCCCCGATCGGCAACGAGATGCTCGCCGCCCGGATCAGCCTGGTGCTGCCCCCGCAGGCCGGCGGCACCCCCGAGGTGCTCTCCCAGGGCCTGGTCAAGGCCGTCTGGACGGACGACCTGGCCTCCTCCACCCGGATCAGCCCGCAGGTCGCCCACTACACCGGGCAGGCCGAGCTCGCCTCCTCCATCCAGGAGGGCCTGGAGGCGCACCGCGCCGGGGACGTCGACACCGCGACGGCCAAGCTGGGCGCCGCCGTCCGCATCGCGCACGCGACCGGGAACGACGGCACCTTCAAGCTGCTCCAGAAGGTGGTGGACGTCGTCGACGCGAAGGAGGGTACGGTTCGGTTCCGTAAGAACGTGAGCGAGGCCGACTCGATGACCCTCGAGACCCGGTCGACCAAGACGGTACGTGTGAAGAAGTGACCGCTGAAGACGTGACCGGGCCGCGGCCCGGCGCGACCGCCGCCCCAAGCCGGCTCGTATTGAGGGGGACATGATGCCGATCTGCCCGAGGGGCCATGAGTCGCAGGCCGAGGACTGGTGCGACTTCTGCGGCTTTCCGATGACTCCGCCGGCCCCGGCGCAGCCCGGGGCCCACCCGGGGGTGCACGGAGGAGCGCCGTACGGGGCGCCCGTGCCGCCTCCGCCGATGCCTCCGGGCGCCGTCCCGCCGGGCGCGATGCCGGGTGCCGTGCCGCCGCCCCCGCCGGGGGCCGTCCCGCCGCCCGCCGCGCAGGCCTTCCCGGACCTCACCGAGGGCCTGGTGATCTGCCCGATCTGCCGCAGCCCGCAGACCGGCCGGTTCTGCGAGGAGTGCGGGTACGACTACGACCTGTCCACGCCCTCGCGCCGCCAGGCCCCGGCCGCCGGCATGGGCGCCCCGGTGCCGCCGCCGGTCGGGCCGCCGGCCCCGCTGAACATCCCGGCGGCGTACGGCGGCACCGCCCCGCCGGCCGAGCCGGACGGCGTCCAGCTGCCCGTCCAGCAGCCGCAGGCTCCCGCGCCCGCCCACACCTACGGCTACCCTCCTTCGGAAGGCGCGTTCCCCGAGGCCCCCGGTCGTGAGGACTCCGGCCCGGTCTACGCCGGCACGGGCAACCGCGACTTCGGCACCTCGTTCAACCTGGCCCCGCCGATGCCACCGTACCCGCAGCCCGAGGCCGCGCAGCCGCAGCCGCAGCCGGTGCGGACCAACTGGATCGCGGTGGTCACCGCCGACCGCGAGTACTTCACCGAGATGATGGCCCGCAGCGGCCCCGAGGCGGCCGGCCTGTTCTTCCCGCCGTACTGCCCCGAGCGCCGCATCCCGCTGACCGGCCGCGGCCAGCTGCGGATCGGCCGGCGCAGCCAGCACCGCGGCACCGTGCCGGAGATCGATCTGTCGGTGCCGCCGGAGGACCCGGGCGCCTCGCACCAGCACGCGCTGCTCGCCGAACAGGCCGACGGCAGCTGGGTGCTGGTCGACCAGGACTCCACCAACGGCACGACGATGAACGGCGGCCCCGAGCCGGTCGCCCCGCACGTCGCCGTGCCGCTGAACGACGGAGACCGGATCCACGTCGGCGCCTGGACCACCATCACGGTGCACCGCGCCTGAAAGGGCGTCCGAGGGCGCGTCGGCGACAACTCCGGCCGGGCCGGGCGGAATTCGACTTCCGCCCGGCCCGCTTCGTTCCCCCTCGCTCAGGAATTCCACAAATCCCCGTCGCCGATGTGCACAAGCGCGCCCGCAACCCCTACGCTCAGGGCACATGACTGCAGCTATATCCGCTGATGGCATCCGTCAGCGGTACGGGGATGTGCAGGCCGTCGACGGGGTGTCACTCACCGTCGAGGCCGGCGAGTTCTACGGGATCCTGGGCCCCAACGGCGCCGGGAAGACCACCACCATGGAGATCCTGGAAGGGGTCCGGAAGCCAGACGAGGGCCGGGTCGAGCTCCTCGGGATGGCGCCCTGGCCGCGCAATCCGAAACTGCTGCCGCGCATCGGCGTGCAGTTCCAGGCCTCCGCGTTCTTCCGGAAACTGACGGCCCGGGAGACCATCCACACCTTCGCGTCGTTCTACGGGGTCGGCCCCAAGCGGGCCGATGCGATGCTGGAGCGGGTGGGCCTGTCCGACAAGGCCGGCGTGATGACCGACCAGATGTCCGGCGGCCAGGCGCAGCGCCTGTCGATCGCCTGCGCACTGGCCCACGACCCGGAGCTCGTCTTCCTGGACGAGCCCACCACCGGCCTCGACCCGCAGGCCCGCCGCAACCTCTGGGACCTCCTGCGGGACATCAACTCCGAGGGCCGCACGGTCGTCCTGACCACCCACTACCTGGACGAGGCCGAGGTCCTCTGCGACCGGGTCTCGATCATGGACCACGGGAAGATCCTGCACACCGGTGCCCCGGCGGCGCTGATCCGCGAGATCGACGACACCGTCCGGATCAGCGTGGCCTCCGGCCAGCTGTCGGTCGACCGGGCCCGCGAGTTGCTCACCGCGGCCGGCGCCGAGATCGCCACGCTGGAGGACGACACCGTCTCGCTCTCCGTCTCCACCCGCCTCCCGGCCCCGGTCCTGAGCGTCCTGGCCGAGCAGAACGCGCTGCGCGGCCTCGAGGTGCGCGGCGCCACCCTGGAGGACGTCTTCCTCCAGCTGACCGGACGGGAGTACCGCGCATGACCGCCACCACCTCCACCGAGCCGAAGGTCCCCGCCCCGCGCGGCGGTTCGACCGGCGCCGGCACCGAGCGGGAGCGGGTCAGCGCGTTCTGGAGCCTGTCCCGCGCGATGCTGCTGTCGATGAAGCGCGACCGCACCGCGACCTTCTTCATCCTGCTGTTCCCGCTGGTGTTCCTGGTGTTCTTCGGCACCGTGACGAAGGGCGCCGGCAGCCCGCACGCCAAGGTGGCGCAGGTCGGCGCGGTGAAGCTGTTCGACTCCATGCAGGGCGGCGACCGGGCCGGGCTGGACACGGTCCTCACGATCACCAGGACCGACGACGAGTCGGCCACGCTGGAGAAGGTCCGCAAGGGCGACTTCGACGCGATGATCGAGCAAGGCCCGGACGGCAGGGTCGAGCTGCGCTTCAGCGCCTCCGACGCGGTCCGCGCCGGCGCGGTCCAGGGCATCCTCAACTCGGTGATCCAGAGCGCCAACCAGAAGGCGACCGGCCAGCCGCCGGCCTACGTGCTGGACGCCCAGCAGGTCGAGGACAAGTCGCTCAAGCCGATCCAGTTCCTCACCCCCGGCCTGCTCGGCTGGGCGATCGCCACCGGCGCGGTGTTCGGCGCCTCGCTGACCCTGGTCGGGTGGCGCAAGTCGAAGGTGCTGCGCCGGCTGCGGCTCGCCCCGGTGAGCGCGGGTGCGGTCATCTGCTCGCGGATCGTGGTCTCGCTGATGACCGCGTTCCTCCAGACCACCGTGTTCCTGGTGGTCGCCACGAGCTTCTTCGGGCTCAAGCTCACCGGCAACTGGTGGCTGATCATCCCGCTGGTGGCCTGCGCGACGCTCGCCTTCATGTCGATCGGCCTGCTGGCCGGTTCGGTCGCCAAGACCGAGGAGGCGGCCAACGGCATCTCGCAGATCATCGTGCTGCCGATGTCCTTCCTGTCCGGTTCGTTCTTCCCGCTGGACGACGCGCCGGCCTGGCTGAAGACCGTCTCCGAGGTCATGCCGCTGAAGCACCTGGTGACGGCCTCGCAGTCGGTGCTGACCCGCGGCGGCGGCGTCATGGACGCCCTGCCGACCATGGGCGGCCTGCTGCTCTTCGCGGCCGTGCTGACCGGCATCGCCTGGAAGCTGTTCAAGTGGGAGGACGCGTAGCCACCGCGCCCGATGAACCGCCCCGCGGGGTCGTACGCCTTTGGTCCCGGTGTACGGCCCCGCCGGCGTCTGCGACCATGGTCGGGTGAATGAGATCCGGCGTGGCACGCTCAGCGAGGAGACCTTCTTCGACCAGGTCGGCGGCGAACCGACCTTCCGGCGGCTGGTGCACCGGTTCTACCAGGGCGTCGCCGAGGACGAGTTGCTGCGGCCGATGTACCCGGAGGAGGACCTCGGCCCGGCCGAGGAGCGGCTGGCGCTGTTCCTGATGCAGTACTGGGGCGGACCGCGCACCTACAGCGAGCACCGCGGCCACCCGCGGCTGCGGATGCGGCACGTGCCGTTCAAGGTGGACCGCGCGGCGCACGACGCCTGGCTCGCGCACATGCGCGCCGCGGTGGACGACCTCGCCCTGCCCGCCGAGGCCGAACGGCAGCTGTGGGACTACCTCACCTACGCCGCCGCCTCGATGATCAACACCGAGGGCTAGGTCCGGGCCGGCTCACCTGACGGGGCTGAGCCCCAACCCCGCGCCGGGGGCGGCCGCGGTACGGACCGCCACCGAGCCCGCCGGGGCGCTCAGCCGCAGCCAGCCGCCCGCCCGGTGCACGGTCAACGGGGCACCGGGCTTCAGGAAGCCGATCACGTAGGCCGCGTGCACGGCCCGCAGCGGCAGGTCGGGCAGCGCCGACACCGGACGGGACCAGATCTCGTCGGCCAGTCGGTCCAGCACCGCGCGGGTGCGGTGGTGCTCCGGGATGGCCTCGCTGCGCTCGCGGAACTCACGCACGCCCGCCATCAGTTCGGGATACACCTCGGCCACCGGCGGCTCCCCCACCGGCCGCCAGCCGGTGCGCGGCGGCAGCAGCCCGGCCCAGGCCGGGCCGGTCACCTGCGCGGGCAGGGTGACGGTGCCCGCCTCGCCGTCCACGCCGTCCAGCAACTGGCCCGCCGAGACCGTCCGGTCGACCGGCTCGCCGAGACCGGTCAGCCGGGCGGTGCGGATCGCCAGCGCGCCCGAACCGCCCAGCGGCAGCCGCCCGAAGACCGCCAGCACGCCGTTCCCCTCGACCGGCGCCACCGCCTGGCACCGCACCGCCGCCGCCTTGTCGAACCGCAGCAGGCGCAGCAGGAAGGCGGCGAGGTCGGCGGCCTCGCCGGCGTCGGTCAGGGCGAGACGGGCGGTGGTGGTCAACGTGGTTCAGCTCGAATCGGTACTCGAATCGGTGGGAGTCTCGGCGCTCAGACGGCGGTGACGGCCGCCGCACCCTTCGCGTTCAGGAGGGGCTCGTCCATGAAGCGGCCGAGGAACTCCCGCTCCACCCCGGAGATCCGGCGCGGGCGCTGCTCGGCCAGGTCGTAGGGGACGACCACGGTGGACGCCCGGACGTAGACGAGGTCGCTGCCGTCCTCGGCGGTGTCCTTGATCTCGTACGCCACGGTCAGCGAGGCGACGCCGATCTTGGTCACCCAGGTCTCGATGGTGACCGGCTCCGGCCGGTGCACCAACGGCCGCTTGTAGTCGATCTCGTGGCGTGCCACGACCGACCCGCCCGCGAACTCCCCTGCGCCGGCCTCGGCGGCCCGGGTGAACATGAAGTCGATCCGGGCCTCCTCCAGGTAGCGCACGAAGACCGCGTTGTTGACGTGCCCGAAGGCGTCCATGTCGGACCAGCGAAGCGGGCAGGCGTAGATGTGGCGGGCCACAGGTGTTCTCCTCGGTATCCGGTCACCCGGGTGTCCGGGTTGCCCGCCGCCGGGCGGTGGCGGTGGGCCGCGGCCCGGCAGGCCGCCCCGGAGGGCGTTCTGCCGGGCCGTCGTGACAGCTGGGTGTCAGCCTCGGGTCAGCTTCTTGTAGGTGGCCCGGTGCGGACGGGCGGCGTCGGCGCCCAGCCGCTCGATCTTGTTCTTCTCGTACGACTCGAAGTTGCCCTCGAACCAGAACCACTTGCTCTCGCCCTCGTAGGCGAGGATGTGGGTGGCCACCCGGTCGAGGAACCAGCGGTCGTGGGAGATGACCACGGCGCAGCCGGGGAACTCCAGCAGGGCGTTCTCCAGCGAGGAGAGCGTCTCGACGTCGAGGTCGTTGGTGGGCTCGTCGAGGAGCAGCAGGTTGCCGCCCTGCTTGAGGGTGAGCGCGAGGTTCAGGCGGTTGCGCTCACCGCCGGAGAGCACGCCGGCCGGCTTCTGCTGGTCCGGGCCCTTGAAGCCGAAGGCCGACACGTAGGCGCGGGAAGGCATCTCGACCTGGCCGACGTTGATCCAGTCCAGACCGTCGGAGACGACCTCCCAGAGGGTCTTCTTCGGGTCGATGTTGGAGCGGGTCTGGTCGACGTAGCTGATCTTGACGGTGTCGCCGACCTTGACCGTGCCGCTGTCCGGGGTCTCCAGGTCCTGGAGCATCTTGAACAGGGTGGTCTTGCCGGCGCCGTTCGGGCCGATGATGCCGACGATGCCGTTGCGCGGCAGGGTGAAGCTGAGGTCGTCGATCAGGACCTTCTCGCCGAAGGCCTTGTTGAGGTTCTCGACCTCGATGACGACGTTGCCCAGGCGCGGGCCCGGCGGGATCTGGATCTCCTCGAAGTCCAGCTTCCGCATCTTGTCGGCCTCGGCCGCCATCTCCTCGTAGCGGGCCAGGCGGGCCTTGGACTTCGCCTGGCGGCCCTTGGCGTTGGAGCGGACCCACTCCAGCTCTTCCTTGAGGCGCTTGGCGCGCTTGGCGTCCTTCTGCCCCTCGACCTTGAGACGGGACTGCTTGGTCTCCAGGTAGGTGGAGTAGTTGCCCTCGTAGCCGATGGCGCGGCCGCGGTCGAGCTCCAGGATCCAGCCGGCCACGTTGTCCAGGAAGTACCGGTCGTGGGTGACGGCGACGACGGTGCCCGCGTACTTGGCCAGGTGCTGCTCCAGCCAGTTCACCGACTCGGCGTCCAGGTGGTTGGTGGGCTCGTCGAGCAGCAGCAGGTCGGGGGCCTCCAGCAGCAGCTTGCAGAGCGCGACGCGGCGCTTCTCACCACCGGAGAGCTTGGTGACGGCCCAGTCGCCGGGCGGGCAGCCCAGGGCGTCCATGGCCTGCTCCAGCTGGGCGTCCAGGTCCCAGGCGTTGGCGTGGTCCAGGTCCTCCTGGAGCTTGCCCATCTCGTCGAGCAGTTCGTCCGAGTAGTCGGTGGCCATCAGCTCGGCGATCTCGTTGAAGCGGTTGAGCTTCCCCTTGATCTCCTTGACGCCGTCCTCGACGTTCTCCAGGACGGTCTTGGACTCGTCGAGCGGCGGCTCCTGGAGCAGCATGCCGACGGTGAAGCCGGGCGAGAGGAAGGCGTCGCCGTTGGAGGGCTGCTCCAGGCCGGCCATCATCTTGAGCACGGTGGACTTACCCGCGCCGTTGGGGCCCACGACGCCGATCTTCGCTCCGGGGAGGAAGCTGAGCGTCACGTCGTCAAGGATGACCTTGTCTCCGTGCGCCTTGCGCACCTTGCGCATCGTGTAGATGTATTCCGCCACGTGAGATCGCTCCGGCGTCGTCGGGAGTAATTCGGCTTGCAGCCTTCCATTGTGCCGCACCCGGCCGGGAGCCCCGAATCGCCCGGTTGGACCCCCACGGGGGTATCCGGCACGCGGCGCCGGAAGGCCGACGGCCCGGCTCCCCGCAGCGGGTGCGGGGAACCGGGCCGGGTTACTGCTTCAGGTCAGCGGCTGCTGCCGGTTCAGGCGGCGTTGCCACCGTGGCGGCCGCGGCGACGCAGGAAGAAGACCGCGGCACCACCGGCGACGACCAGGGCGCCGGCGACGCCCGCCACCAGCGGGGTGGAGTCATTGGCACCGGTCTGGGCCAGACCGCCGGTACCCGGGGCGGTGCTGGTGGGAGCCGGGGTCGGGTGACCGGCGGGGGTGCTGGCCGAGGTCGACGGGGTGCCCGGGGTGGTCGGGGTGGCGCTCGTGGTCGGGGTGGACGGGCCGGGGGTCGGCGTGCCGGTGCCCTTGCAGTCCAGGATGCCCTTGAAGTTGTTGGTGTAGCCGTTCGGGCCGGTGACGGTGATGTCGTAGGCGGCCTTGTTGGTGACCGGGACGACCACGCTCTCGGTCTTGCCCGGCTGGACGGTCAGGTCCTTGCCCGGCTTCACCGTGACGGTGCCGGCCTCGTCGCCGCCGTTGGCGACGGTAACGCGGACGCCGGAGTTCTCGCACTCGACCTGGGCGGTGCTGTCGAGCAGCGCGCCCTTGCCCTGCTTCCAGGTGGCCTTGGCGGTGGCGCTCACGCTGAGCTTGCTGGAACCGGCCAGGATCATGGTCTGGCTGTGCCGCTCGGGGGTGTAGCCCTCGCTGAGGAAGACCCGGCCGCTGGGCACGACGGTGTCGGCCGAGGCGGTCAGGGTGGCCGCGCCGTCCGGAGTGCCGGCCGGGACGTCCAGGAAGAGCTGGGTGTCCTTGGCGATCGGGCCGTTCAGGGCGCCGCCGACCTGCTTGCCGTCCTTGTCGAGCACCTTGACCTTGTCGGCGGCGGCACCGGACACCGCCAGGTTCACCTGGCCGGCGCTGGAGTTGAGCGTGAACGGGCCGAGCTTGGCGCCCGACTTGCCGGAGACGGACTCCGGGGCGAGGGTCAGCGAGGGCTTGGGCTCGGCGGCGATGCCCTTGTTCTTGTCGCCGATCAGGTAGTCGCGCAGCTGCTTGGCCTTGGGGCTCTGCGGGGTGGCGTTCTTGCCGTCCGAGAACTTCCAGATCGCGGCCTGGGTGCCGGCCGCGGCGTCCTCCTTGCTCAGCTGGCCGGTGACGCCGGCGTCCGTGGACAGCTTCTCCAGGTCGGTGACCTGCGGGTAGGAGTTCTCCAGGATCCAGCGGATCTTGGAGGCGTCCTGCGCCTTGTCCTTGCGACCGAGCGAGCTCGACTTCCAGTCCGACTCCTGGTACTTCGCCTGGCTGTCGAGGTACACCGGGTTGCCGAAGTCGATGCAGTAGGTCTGGAGTTCACCGTTGGACGTCTTGAGGGTGAACAGACCGCCCTCGACGGTGCCGCCGTCGACGTCGATCCTCTCGCCGAGCATGGTGTTCTCGACGACGGCGGTCACGCCGGCACCCGGTGCGGCCGCAGCCGCCGCACCGGCCGCGAGCAGACTCCCGCCCAGGGCGAGGCTGGTCGTGAGCATGACAGTGGCTATGCGGGGAAGACTCCGCCCCTGCGTCTGGAACATCTGGTTTCCCTCCGGGCCGGGCCTTGCCGATCGGCAGCCCGCCGACTTTCCGTGCCGCGCGTGCCCCATGTGGCGCCGCTGCGGGGTGTGAACCAGATCGATCCTATTGAGCCCCGTGAGCCCGCAAACCCCCATGCCAAATCAGGACGATTCCGTATCTGTATCGTTATCAATCCTCCCAATTTCCACACAAGCTGACGATCAAACAGAAACTCTCCGGAACTTTCCGTTAACCGATAGGCATTGTGCGTGCGGGCGCAACAACCGCCTCGATCTACATATTTGTCGACAGTTAAGGTCGACCCAACGTCAGGTCGGCGCCATCTGCGCTTCACCTTCAGTTCCCTTATTAGACACTCCGTCACCATCTTTGCATGGCCCGGCCGCCACCCCGGCCGACTCCGCGTCCGACTCCCCCGCAGCCGTCGCCGAGGCCAGCGCGGACGCCTTGCGCGCCGCCAGGGCGTCCGCGATCCACCCCGGCACCGCCTCGCCGTCGGGCTGCCCGCCGAGCTCCCCGCCGGCCGCCCCGGCAGCGGCCGGCGGATGCCCCCGCACCCCCGACGCCCAGCGGAACGCCGAGGTCCCGCGGGTGAGATCGTGCCCGACCGATCGCGCGTCGATCTCGACCCGGGTGCGCTTGAGCTCCCCCTCGACCCACTCCCGCACCCGCAGCCGGCCGCTCACCACCACCGGATCCCCCTTGGCGAGCGAGCCGATCAGATTCACCGCCAGCGCCCGCCAGGCCGTCACCGTCAGCCACTGCGTGTCACCGTCCATCCAGCACTCCCGCTGTCGGTCGTACCGCCGCTCGGTGGAGGCGAGTCGAAAGGTGGCCATCGGCACCCCGCTGCCCGTTTCGCCGTAGCTCACTTCCGTCGCGACATTGCCGATCACCGTCACCTGAGTCTCGCTCATGGCGCACTCTCCGTTCTCGCCGATGCACCGTACGGAATCGACGGCGTGAGTCGAGAGTGCGCTTCCCCGGAAATCCCCGCCAGCGCGTTCCGAAATCCTGTGGACAACTCGGCCTTGTGGAAAACCCCGGTCACTCGCAGGGGTGAATTTCGGCCTTCCGACCCCCCTCGCAGCCCACTTCTTCGCGGTCATGACAACATTCGAACCGCTCCCGCCCGCGGTCCGTACACCCCGGAACGCGGTCCGGCCGCCGTCCGCGCACGTCATCCGACCGAAGGAACCCGAATACGGCCCCCACCCGCGCCGGAGGCGGTACTTTCTCCGTGTCAAATCCATAACGGGTGGGGCGGCAGCCCCGTAACGACTGCACAACGTCCGGCGCGGAACACTGCCAGACCGCTGCACACACGGCCTTCACCTGCGATTATCGGACCGCCCCTTCGGGGCCGACACACCAACGACGGTGCTGTCGAACCCGACCGAGGAACGGACACCCTTATCCTGTCCCCGACAGGGCGAGGGCCCACCAACCCCCACACCCCGACCCTCGAGGTACGGGGCCGGACGCGGGCGCCCCACGCGCTCGTCGCCCGATCCCGGCAACGGTCACGCCCACCTGGGCGCCGTCCGTCCCGCCCCCATAGCTCAGCGGATAGAGCACCCGCCTTCTAAGCGGTAGGTCGCAGGTTCGAATCCTGCTGGGGGCGCCACCTGCCTTTTCCCGTCGGCCAACGCCGCGACGGACGCATTGCCGGTGCCCACGGCGGCCCGGGAAATCCCCGCACACTCACCGCGCATAACTCGTGACAATGCGTGTCATGGCCCCGGCGAAAACTCCACACAGCCAATCGGCGCCGGTTCGGGACCAAACGCGCCACGCCCGCCGAATGACGGAATTCGGGGCGAATCCCCCTCGAAGCCTCCTGCGGCCCCTCAAGTGCCGAGCCATGATCGCCGGGGCCCGACCGCCGGGCCCGACCCCTGGGCTTCGCCCGTCAGCCCGCGGCCAGCCCGGCCAGGTAGCCGTCCAGGAGCGCGGTCTGCCGCTCCGGCGGGAACTCCCCGGGCGCGAACAGCGCCTGCACCACCAGCCCCAGCACGAAGGCCTGCGCGGCCGCCGCGAGCGCGGCCGCGTCCGCCCCGGCCGGCAGCTCGCCGAGCCGCTGCGCGTCCGCGACGTGCCCCTCCAGCGCCTCGCGCGAGCGCCCGTACCGGCCCGCGTGGGCGGCGGCGAGCTCGGGGTCGGCGAGGGCGACGTCCCAGGAGCCGACCCAGATCCGGTTGCCGGCCACGGCCGCCTCGTCCAGCGGCAGGACGTCGAGCAGCGCCGCGCGCAGCCGGGCCAGCCCGGCGGGCGGCGGCGGGCTGCCGTCGGCGGGGGCGGTGCGCCGGGGACGGGAGCCGGAGCGCCGGTCCAGCTCCTCCAGCGCATGGCCCAGCAGCGCCCGCTTGTTGGGGAAGTAGTGCGTCAACAGACCCGTGGAAGCGCCCAGTTCGGCGGCCACCGCACGCAGGGTCAACCCCTCGAAGCCGCGCGAGGAGAGCACCCTCCAGACCCCCTCGGAGACCTCAGAGCGACGGGCGTCATGGTCTCCACGGGCTGGCGTCATGGGGGCTATCGTACATACCAAACGTTTGTTATGAATGATCTCCGGACCGGTCGCCGGACCGATCACGGGACCGATCGCCCGACGGATCACCGGACAGCCCACCAGACGGATCACAGGCGGCCCTCCCGCCGTCCCCGCACCCCGGAAAGGCCTCGCCCTTGTTTGCCGTACCGCTCGCCGAGAACGCCGAACTGCGCCCGCTGGAGCCGTGGCAGGCCCCCGAGTTCCTGGAGCACATCGACCGCGCGCGGGCCCACACCGACCCGTGGATCCCCTGGGCCACCTTCTCCACCGACCTCGACTCGGCCCGCGCCACCCTGCAGCGCTACGCCGACCGCCACAACGGCGACTCCGGCCGGATCTACGGCATCTGGCGGGACGGCACGCTGGTCGGCGGCGTGATGTTCGTGTCCTTCAGCACCCGGACCGGAGTCTGCGAGATCGGCGCCTGGACCGAGCCGGCCGGCGAGGGCGGCGGGCTGATCACCGCTGCCGTCCGGCTGCTGCTCGACCACGCCTTCACCACCCGGGGCCTGCACCGCGCCGAGTGGTGGTGCTCCTCCGCCAACGCCCGCAGCCGGGCCGTCGCCCAGCGGGTCGGCATGAAGCTGGACGGCACCCTGCGCGAGTGGTTCCTGCACAACGGGGTCCGCCACGACAAGGAGATCTGGTCGATGCTCGCGCCGGAGTGGAAGCCCCTGGCGTGACGCGACGGGGCCCGGCGGACCACAGGGGTCCACCGGGCCCGCACGAGGCGACAGGCTCGGGCCGTTCAGGCCGCGAGCACCGGCGGCTCCGGCACCTCCGCCTCCGTCGGGCGCAGCCGCAGCGCGAGCAGCAGCACCAGCGCCATCACCCCGCTCGCCGACAGGAAGACCACGTCGACGGCGTCCGTGAAGCTGCGCACCGCGTGCTCCCGGGCCGCCCCGGTCAGCGCCCGGACCGCGCCGAGCGGCCGGCCGGGCTCGCCGGCCGCGAAGACCCGGGCCAGCACGGTGCCGAAGAGCGCCGCGCCGACCGCGCTGCCGAGGGTCTGGAAGAACCGGATGCCGGTGGTCGCGACGCCGAGCTGGTGCCGCGGGGCGGCCTCCTGCACCAGGGTGATCAGCTGCCCGATCAGCTGGCCGAATCCGGCGCCGAGCAGGCCGAGTTCGGCGCCCACCGCCCACAGGCCGGTATCCGGCCCGCTGAGCCCGAGCAGGGCCAGGGCGAGCGCCGCGCAGCCGGCACCGGCCACCAGGAAGGTGCGCGGCGCGTGGCCGCGGGCGGTCAGCCGCCCGACCAGCAGGCCGATCGCGGTCATCCCCGCCGCCATCGGGATCAGGTAGAGGCTGGCCGAGGTCGGCGCGATCCCGCGGGCGATCTGCAGGTAGAGCATCACGTACATGATCGCGCCGGTCATGCCCATCCCGGCCAGGCCCTGGACGGCGAAGCCGAGCCGCACGAGGGGGATCCGGAACAGCGAGAGCGGCAGCACCGGGTCGGCGGCGGTGGCCTGGCGCCACAGGAAGAGGCCGAGTGCGGCGAGCGTGCCGACGGCGATCCCGAGGACGACCGGGGAGGTCCAGGCGTAGTCCTTGCCGCCCCACTCGGTGACCAGCAGCAGCCCGGTGGCGAAGGCGGCGGCGAGGGCGGCACCGGGGAAGTCGAGGCCGCGGCGCCCGGCGGCCGGCGGCAGCTTGATCACCAGGGCGGCGCCGACCAGGACGATCAGGCCGAGCGGCAGGTTGACGTAGAAGATCCAGCGCCAGCTCACGTGGTCGGTGAACAGCGCTCCGACCAGCGGGCCGACCGCCATGCCGAGGCCCGCGACGATCCCGCCCATTGCGCCGCCCTTGCCGGCGCCGCGCTCCTCCGGGTCCTTGAGGTGGGCGATGACCACCATCGTGACGCTCATCAGCCCGCCGCCGCCGACGCCCTGGAGGGCGCGGAAGGCGATCAGCTGCCCCATCGACTGCGCGGCCCCGCAGAGCGCCGAGCCGAGCAGGAAGGTGCCGACCGCGCCGAGCAGCACGCGCTTGGCGCCGTACACGTCGCAGAGCTTGCCGTAGAGCGGCAGCAGGGCGGTCGCGGCGAGGGCGAACGCGCTGACCAGCCAGGGCAGTCGGTCGATGCCGTGGACCGGGTCGAGTTCCCGGACGATCGGCACGGTGGCCGCCGACACGATGTTCGTGTCGAGGACGGCCAGAACGATCGTGACCAGGCAGAGCAGCATGCCCAGCTTGCGCTGGGCCGGTGTCATCAGGGCAGCGGGCGCCATCGGTGAGTCCCCCCGGGGGTCTTGGAGTTCGAGCCGGGCCGGTGCGGTCCGGCGGCACGTCCTCACCATGGCAGCCTTCTTGTACCGAGTCAATTCTTCAGCTCGGTCGATTATTCAGCCAAGGCAAACATTCATCCCGGATGATCTTTTGGCCTGGTACAGTCCTGCCATGGCGACGAACACCGGTTTCGACCTCGGCCCCGACCGCGACCTCGACGCGCTGCCCCTGCGCGAGCGCAAGAAGATCCGGACCGGCATCAGGATCTGGCGCACCGCCATCGGACTGTTCGCCGCGAAGGACTTCGACCAGGTCTCGGTGGCCGAGATCGCCGCTGCCGCAGACGTCTCCAAGATGACCGTCTTCAACTACTTCCCGACCAAGGAAGACCTGGTCATGGCCCCGATGGAGCAGCACCTCGGCGAGCCCGCCCGGGTGGTGCGCGAGCGCGCTCCGGGCACCTCGGCGGTGGCGGCGCTGCGCGATCACTACCTCGCGGCGCTCGCCGCGTTCGACCCGGCGACCGGCCTGAACGACGATCAGGTGGTCCTCGACGTGGTCCGGCTGGTCCACCGCACCCCGGCCCTGGCGATGCGCGCCGCCGCCGGATTCGGCCAGCAGGCCCAGGCCCAGCTCACCGCCGAACTGCTCGCCCAGGACCCGGCCCACGACGAGCTCACCGCCCAGGTCGCCGGCGCCCAACTCCTCGCCACCCGGCTGACCCTGACCACCGGCAACCAGCTCCGGATGCTGGCCGGCGAGCGCGCCGCCGACGCCCTGCCCGACGCCCTCGACCGGGCCCGGCGCGCCTTCGAGATGGTCGAACGGGGCCTCGGCGACTACTGCGCGGCCACCCCCTGAGAGAGTGGGCGCACCCACGACCACCGGAGGTGCGCATGGACCAGTCGCTGCTCACGCGGGACCGCTCCCCACTGCCCGCCCACGCCGACGGGCTGCACGCCTACGTCGGCGAGGACGGCGTCGCGGTGCTGGAGTTCGCCCGCCCGCACCGTCGCAACGCGGTGACGCTGGCGATCTGGCAGGCCCTGCCGAAGGTCCTGCTCCGGCTCGCCGAGCACGAGGGCGTGCGCGCCCTGCTGCTGACCGGCGCCGGCGGCACGTTCAGCGCGGGCGCCGACATCGCCGAACTCGCCGAGGTGTACGGCGATCCGGACCGCGCGGACGCCTACCACGCGATCAACGTCGCCGCCGAGGAGGCGCTGGCCGCCTTCCCGCACCCGACGATCGCCGCCGTCCGGGGTGCCTGCGTGGGCGGCGGCTGCCAGCTGGCCGTCGCCTGCGACCTTCGGTTCGTCGCCGAGGACGCGCGCCTGGGGATCACCCCGGCCAAGCTCGGCGTGGTCTACCCGGCGGTGCCGACCCTGCGGCTGGCCCGGCTGGTCGGCCCGGCACGCGCCAAGTACCTGCTGTTCTCAGGCGAGTTGGTGACGGGCCGGGACGCGCTGCCGCTGGGCCTCGCGGAGCGGGTCCTGCCGGACGCCGAACTGGACGCCGCGGCGCTGGAGTTCGCCCGGGTGCTGACCAGGCGCTCGACCCAGACGATCGGCGCGGTGAAGGCCGCCCTGGCCGTCCCGGAGGAGCGGGCGGCGCAGGCGCTGGCGCCGTGGGAGCGCCGGTCGCGGGAGTCCTCGGACGTGCCGGAGGGGCTGGCCGCGTTCCTGGAGGGCCGCCCGGCCCGGTTCTGATCCCCAAGTCGGGGCCTGGTCGCAGGCCTGGGTCCGGACCGGGCCCACGGACCGACCACCCGCGCGGCACACGTACGATCATGCGACCGGCACACGAGCCGCAGCGCCCGCCTCCCGACCCGATTTCCCGTCCCGATTTCCCGGAGCAGCCACCCCGATGACCGAGTCCGCGACCGCCCCCACCAGCAGGACGATCTGGGCCCGGCGGGTCACCGACGGCGTCGAGCCGAAGAACGTGATCATCGCGATGCTGCCGCTGCTCGGCGGCCTGCGCTACGGCTGGAAGGGCGTCGCCTGGGCGGCCTTCGCCGCGCTGTTCGCGGCCGTCATCCCGACCCTGTTCATCCAGCGCGGCATCCGCAAGGGCACCCTGGAGGACCGTCACGTCGGCCACCGGCAGCGCCGGCTGACGGTCATCCCGTTCATCATGGGCTCGGTCGCGACCAGCTTCGCGGTGATGCTCCGGCTGGACGCCCCGGCCGACCTGACCGCCATGGTGGCGGCCATGTTCGCCTCGCTGATCCCGATCCTGGTGATCACCGTGTGGTGGAAGGTGTCCGTGCACACGGCCGTCGCGAGCGGCGCGGTGATCTGCCTGGCGATCGCGCTCGGTCCGTGGTGGCTGCTGCTCTACCCGCTGGTCGCGGTGATCGGCTGGTCCCGGGTGGTGTTGCGGGACCACACCACCGCGCAGACGATCGTCGGCGCGATGGTGGGCGCGCTCACCGCCGGGCTCACCTTCTGGCTGGCCCGCTAGGGATCAGCGGATCGGCATCCCCGAGATCGCCCGGGCTATCACCAGCCGCTGGATCTCACTGGTCCCCTCGAAGATCGAGTAGATCGCGCTGTCCCGGTGCATCCGCTCCACCGGGTACTCGCGGGTGAAGCCGTTGCCGCCGAGGATCTGCATCGCCTGCGCGGTGACCCACTTGGCCGTCTCGCCCGCGTACAGCTTGGACATCGAGCCCTCGGCCGCGGTGAACGGCCGGTTGTTGGCGGCCATCCAGGACGCCCGCCACACCAGCAGCCGGGCGGCGTCGATCCGGGTCCGCATGTCGGCCAGCTGGAACGCCACGCCCTGGTTGTCGATGATCGGACGGCCGAACTGCTCGCGGGTCCCGGCGTAGTCCAGCGCCACCTCGTACGCGGCCCGGGCGATGCCGATCGCCTGCGCGCCGACGGCCGGGCGGGAGGCCTCGAAGGTGGCCATCGCCGCGTTGCCCCCGCCGCTCCTGCGGACGCCCTCTCGGGCCCGGGCCAGCCGCTCGTCCAGCTTCTCCTTGCCGCCGAGCAGGCAGCTGCCGGGCACCCGGACGTCGTCCAGCACGACCTCGGCGGTGTGCGAGGCGCGGATGCCGTGCTTCTTGAACTTCTGGCCCTGGCTCAGCCCGGGGGTGCCCGGCGGGACGACGAAGGACGCGTGGCCGCGGGCGCCGAGCTCCGGGTCGACGGTGGCGACCACGACGTGGACGGCGGCGATCCCGCCGTTGGTGGCCCAGGTCTTGGTGCCGTTCAGGACCCACTCGTCCTTGGCCTGGTCGTACACCGCGCGGGTGCGCAGCGCGGACACGTCGGAGCCGGCGTCCGGCTCGGAGGAGCAGAACGCGGCCACCTTGACGTCGTCCGGGGTGCCGAACATCTGCGGGGTCCAGGTGCCGATCTGCTCGTCGGTACCGTTGGCGAGCACCGCGACGGCGGCCAGCGTGGTGCCGACGATGGACAGGCCGATGCCCGCGTCGCCCCAGAACAGCTCCTCCATCGCGATCGGGATGCCGACGCCGGAGGGGTCGAAGTACTGCTGGGCGTAGAAGTCGAGCGAGTAGATGCCGAGCTTGGCGGCCTCCTGGATGACCGGCCAGGGCGTCTCCTCGCGCTCGTCCCACTCGGCCGCGGCGGGCCGGATGACGTCGGCGGCGAAGCCGTGGAGCCAGTCGCGTACGGCGATCTGGTCCGCACCCGGGTCCATCGAGAACGTGCTGCTCATGGTGCTTGCCTCCGAAGAAGGGGTACGGCCGACCGGGGTGTTACCTCGGGTAACATCGTCGGAGTCTGCTACTGATTGGTAACCGGTGTCAACGGTCCGTACCCCCGCACCCGAGGAGCAGCGCATGTCCCGAGAGCCCCGCCGAGAGCAGTTGCTCAACGCCGCCGACCGGGTCATCCAGCGCGAGGGCCCCGGCGCGAGCATGAACGCCATCGCCGCCGAGGCCGGCATCACCAAGCCGATCCTCTACCGGCACTTCGGCGACCGGAACGGCCTGATCCGGGCCCTGACCGAGCGCCACACCGGCGGCCTGCTGGCCGCCGTCCGGGCCGCCCTCGCCGAACCGCTGGAGCGCCGCGACCGGGTCGAGCACGTGCTGGACACCTACCTGGCCGGCATCGAGGCCCGCCCGCAGGTCTACCGGCTGCTCACCCACCCCGAACCCGGCGACCCGAGCGGCGCGGGCAACGCGCTCGCCCCCGCGCTCAAGCAGATCGCCGAGGAGATCACCCGGGCCGTGCAGAGCCAGGTCGACCTCGGCGCCGACCGCGACCTGCTCTCCGAGGCCTGGGGCCGGGGCATCACCGGCATGGTGCTGGCGGCCGGCGACTGGTGGCTGGAGACCAGGCCCTGCCCGCGCACCCGCATGGTGCAGGCCCTCGCCGACCTGCTCTGGGGCCGCCTCGCCGCCGCCGCGGACCTGCCGACCGCCGTCCTCCCGGCCGCACCCCTCGAACCGGCCAACGGCGACTGACCCCTTGTGCCGCCCGCCGCGGTCCGGGCATCATCGGGCCCCACCCCACCGCCGTGTGCCCCCGCGAGGTCCCGAATGCGCCTGCGCCGCACCGTCGTTGCCCTCCTGCTCGCCGCCACCGCCGCCCTGAGCGCCACCCCGGCCTCGGCCCTGGACGCCCGCCCCGCCCGGTTCCCCACCGGGACGGCCACCGGCCCGGGCGGGCGCACCGCCCTCACCGACGCCGAGGGCCGCCGGCTCCAGCTGCGCGGCTTCAACCTCGACAAGTACGCCGAGACCACCGAGGCGGACGTCCGGTCCCTGGCCGCCCAGGGCTTCACGCTGATCCGGGTGGCGGTCTCCTGGACCAGGCTGGAGCCCGAGCGCGGCCGGCTCGACCCGGCCGAACTGCACCGCCTGCACCGGCTCCTCGGCTGGGCCGACCGCTACGGCGTCCTCACCCTCGTCGACTTCCACCAGGACGTCTACGGACCGAGGTTCGGCGGCGGCGACCGCGGCATCCCGGTCTGGGCCACCCGGGACGACGGCCTGCCGTTCACCCCCGACCCGAACGACTGGTTCGCCGGCTACTTCCAGCCCGCCGTCCAGGCCGCCTTCCGCCACCTCTACGACGACCCGGACCTGCGCGCCTGGCAGGCCGACTTCTACACCCGGCTCGCCCGCGAACTGCGCGACCACCGCTCCCTGCTGGGCTACGACCTGTTCAACGAGCCGTTCGGCCCGGTGGACGGCGACCCGACCGACCCGGCCGTGCTCGCCGCCGCCTCCGCCGCCCTGGAGCAGGGCCGGCTCGCCGACATGTACCGCCGCCTGATCGCGGCCGTCCGTCAAGTCGACCGCCGCGCCTGGCTGTTCGTCGAACCGACCGTCCTGGTCGGCCAGGGCGTGCCCACCCGGCTGCCCGGCTTCGCCGACCCGCGCCCCGGCGCCGCCCGGCTCGGCTACGCGCCGCACTTCTATGACACCGCGGTCGAGTCCGGCCACGACTGGGACCCGTCCGACGGCTTCGTCGAGCGCTACACCGCCGCGATCACCGGCTACCCGGCCGCCCACCGGCTGCCGGTCCTGGTCGGCGAGTGGGGGCCGCCCGACTCCCGGACGCCCGGCAACACCCAGCTGGTCCAACGGCAGGTCGCGGCGATGGACGGCTTCGCCGAGGGCTGGACGATGTGGTACTGGTGCCGCGGCACCGGCGGCTACTGCGCGCTCGACCCGGCCGGGCGGCCCGCCCCCGGCGACGAGCCCGCCTTCGGCCCGTACCCGGCGGCCGTCGCCGGGACGGACGTCAGCGCCCTCGGCCACACCGTCCGCTGGATCGCCGACGGCACCGGGCGCGCCACCGAACTCGTCCTGCCCGCCGCCGGATTCCCGCACGGCGCCCGCGTCACCGTCTCCCCCGCCACCGCCCGGGTCGACCTCGACCAGCCCGACGGCGGCCGGGCCGGCACCGCCCGGATCCGCCTCCCGCACACCCGCCCGGGCACCCCGGTGACGGTCACGGTCACGCCGCGCTGACCGTCACCGGGGCGGCCCCGCGGCCGGCTACGCCAGGCCCCGGCGGGCCAGCAGCGGCGCGGTCTCCGGCGAACGGCCGACCACCGCGCGGAAGGAGTCCAGCGGGTCCCGGCTGTAGCCGCGCGCCAGCAGCTCGCGCCGGAACAGCTCGCCGCTCTCCCGCACCGAACGCCCGTTGCCCTCGAACCACCGCACGGTGTCCGCGTCCAGCACCTCCGACCAGATGTACGCGTAGTACCCGGCGCTGTAGCCGCTGGAGAAGATGTGCTGGAAGTAGGCCGTCCGGTAGCGCGGCGGGATCGCCGGCACCGCGATCCCGGCCTCCGCCAGCACCCGCGCCTCGAACTCCTCGGCGTCCGCGATCTCCCGGCCCTCCGGCACGGTGTGCCAGGCCCAGTCCAGCAGCGTCGCCGCCAGGTACTCCACCGTCCGGAAGCCCTGCCCGAAGCCCTCGGCCGCCGCCATCCGCTCGACCAGCTCGGCCGGCAGCGGCTCCCCGGTCTCGTGGTGGCGGGCGTAGTTGGCCAGCACCTCCGGGCGGACCATCCACATCTCGTTCACCTGCGAGGGGAACTCGACGAAGTCCCGGGGCACCGCGGTGCCCGAGAACAGCGGGTAGCGCACGTCCGAGAACAGCCCGTGCAGCGCGTGCCCGAACTCGTGGAAGAGCGTGCGCACCTCGTCCCAGGTCAGCAGCACCGGCTCGCCCGGCGCCGGCCGCGCGATGTTGAGGGTGTTCAGCACCACCGGGCGCCGGCCCGTCAGCCCGGACTGGCTGACCAGCTCGTCCATCCAGGCGCCGCCGCGCTTGGACGCGCGGGCGTGGAAGTCGCCGATGAACAGGCCCAGCGAACCGCCGTCCTCCTCGAACACCTCGAAGACCCGGGCATCGGGGTGGTGGGCCGTCAGGTCCGGCCGCTCGGTGAAGGTCAGCCCGTACGCCAGCCCGGCGGCGTGGAAGACGCCGTCGTGCAGCACCCGCTCCAGCTCGAAGTACGGGCGCAGCGCCGCCGCGTCCACCCGGTAGGAGCTCTGCCGGACCTTCTCCGAGTAGTACGCCCAGTCGTGCGCGGCGATCTCCTCGACGCCGTCGGCCGCGGCCACCGCGGCCAGCTCGGCGGCCTCCCGGCGGGCGTTGGCCACGGCCGGCTCCACCAGGCGGGCCAGCAGCGCGTCCACCGCCTCGACGGTGCCGGCCGTCTCGTCCGCGACCACGTACGCGGCGTGGGTCGGGTGGCCGAGCAGTCGGGCCCGCTCCGCGCGCAGCGCGGCCATCCGGATCGCCAGCGGGCCGTTGCTGTCCGCCGCGCGGCCGAGTGAGGCCGCCAGCAGCCGCTCGCGCACCGACCGGTCGGTGAGCAGGGCCAGTTCGGGCTGCCCGGAGGTGTTCTTCAGGCTCAGGACGTACTTGCCGTCGCGGCCCAGCACCCGGGCGTTCTCGGCCGCGGCGGCGATCGCGTCGGCGGACAGGCCGTCCAGTTCCTCGGCCGAGTCCAGGACCAGCGCGGCGGCCCGGGTGGCGGCGTTCACGTTCTGCTGGAACGTCGTGCCGAGGGCGGCGAGTTCGGCGTTCAGCTCGCGCAGCCGCTCCTGCTCGGCCGCGCCCAGCCGGGCGCCGGAGCGGACGAACGCGGTGTGCCGGCGCTCCAACAGCCGCAGCGACTCCGGGTCCAGGCTCAGCTCGGCGCGGCGCCCGTACAGCTCCTCGATGCGGGCGAACAGCGCGCGGTCCAGGTGGATCGCGTCGTGGTGCGCGGCCAGCAACGGGCTGACCTTCGCGTCCACCTCGTCGACCACGTCGGTGGTGTCGGCGGCGGACTGGTTGCGGAACACCGCGTCCACCCGGCGCAGCAGATCCCCGGAACGCTCCAGAGCCACCAGCGTGTTGGCGAAGCTCGGCGGCTCGGGATCGGCGGTGATCGCGGCGATCTCGGCCAGCTGCTCGGCCATCCCGCGCTCGTACGCGGGCAGGTAGTGCTCCTCCCGGATCCCGGCGAAGGGCGGGAGTTCGTAGACCAGCGTGCTGGGTGTGAAGAACGGGTTCTCGGTCATTTCACGGACCATACGCGGTGTCTCCCATACTGCCTACGCGCCCCACCCGCGGTGTCGTACCCACCGGCTACCGTCGATCCCGGACCCCCGTGGATCCGCACGCCAGTCCCCTGGACCGCACACCCGCCGCACGCCCGCCCGCGCGCCCGAGAGGAGGAGCCCCCCGTGGCCCCCAGAACCGCCCTGGTCCCCGACCCGCACGGCCCCGGCGGCCGGCTCCAGCCGCTCGACGACGCCGGCAGCCCGCTCGGCCCGCCCGAGACCGTCCCCGACCTCGCCGCCGCGGTCGCCGCCCGGGAGGCCGCCGGGAGCGATCGTCTGCCGGGGCCGCGCTGGGTCTGGGCCGCCGCCGACAGCGCCTACGCCCCGCTGCTGCCGCGGCTGCCCGACCGGCTCGCCCGCTGCCACGACCTGCGGCTGGTGGAGGCCCTCCTGCTCGCGCACGAGGGCCGGTTCGGCGCGCCCCGCTCGCTCGGCGCGGCCTGGTCCCGGCTGCGCGGCCTGCCCGTGCCCGACGACCTGCCGGAGCCCGGCTCGGCCGAGTCCGACGACGGGCAGGACACCCTGTTCGCCCCCGACCGGCTTCAACTGCCGCCCGGCGCAGACCCGTTGGCCGCCGTCGTCGCCGTGCACGCCGAGCAGCAGCGCAGGCTCGCCGCGATCCCCGATCCGGCCGCCCGCCACCGGTTGCGGCTGCTGGTCGCCGCGGAGTCGGCCGGCGCGCTGGTCGCCGCCGAGATGACGCACGACGGGCTGCCCTGGCGCACCGACATCCACGACCGGCTGCTGACCGAACTGCTCGGCCCCCGCCCGACCGTCCCCGGCACCCAGCCCAAGGTGCTCGCCGAGCTCGCCGTCGAACTCCAGCAGGCCCTCGGCGGGCGCCCGTTCAACCCCGACTCGCACAGCCAGGTGCTGCGGGCCTTCGCCGACCGCGGCATCCAGCTGGGCTCCACCCGCTCCTGGGAGCTCAAGGGCGTCGACCACCCGGCCGCCCAGCTGCTCGTCCGCTACAAGGAGCTGTCCCGGATCCACGCCGCGCACGGCTGGGCCTGGCAGGACGCCTGGGCCCGCGGGGGCCGGTTCCGGCCCGAGTACGTCGTCGGCGGCGTGGTCTCCGGCCGCTGGGCCAGCCGTGGCGGCGGCGCCCTGCAGATCCCGCGCATCCTGCGCCGCGCCGTCGTCGCCGACCCGGGCTGGCTGCTGGTCGTCGCCGACGCCGCCCAACTGGAGCCGCGGGTGCTCGCCGCGCTCTCCCAGGACGCCGGCCTGGCCCGCACCGCCGCCGGCGGCGACCTCTACGAGGCCCTCGCCGCGAGCGCCTTCCACGGCGACCGCGACAAGGCCAAGCTCGGCCTGCTCGGCGCCATGTACGGGCAGACCAGCGGCGACATCGGCCCGCTGCTGAACACCCTGCGCCACCGCTACCCCGCCGCGATGGGCTACGTCGAGGCCGCCGCCCGCACCGGCGAGGACGGCGGCGTGGTCGCCTCCCGGCTCGGCCGGGTCTGCCCGCCGGCCTCCGCCGCCTTCCTCGACCTCACCGAGGCGCCCGAGACCGCGGGCGAGGCCGGCGGCCGGACGGCCCGCGCCCGCGGCCGGTTCACCCGCAACTTCGTCATCCAGGCCAGCGCCGCCGACTGGGCGCTCGTCCTGCTCGCCGCGCTGCGACGGCGGCTGAACGCCCTGCCCGCGACCGTCCCGGCCGACCGCCCGCACCTGGTGTTCTTCCAGCACGACGAGGTCGTCGTGCACACTCCCGCCAACCTCGCCGACGAGGTCGCCGCCGCCGTCGCCGAGGCCGCCGACGAGGCCCGGCTGCTGGTGTTCGGCGACACCCCGGTCCGCTTCCCGCTGACCACCGCCGTCGTGGACTGCTACGCCGACGCCAAGTAGCGGCTCACAGCTTGCGGAAGGCGCGGGCCTCCTCGGCCGCCGCGACCACCTCGGCCAGCGCCGCCCCGGTCGAGGCGGTCACGGCCGCCGCCACCGCGCCCTCCACGAACGGCGCGTCCACCAGCCGCACACCCGGCCGCGGCTCGTCCTCCAGCACCGTGACGGCGGTCAGCACCGAGCTGCCCAGGTCGGGCAGCACCACGACGCCCGCCCCGCCGTCCGCCTCCGCGATCGCCCGGGCGATCAGGTCGTAGCTGGTGCCGAGCCCGCCGTCCGCCGTCCCGGCCGCGACCGCCACCCGCACCTTGTCCGGGGCCAGCTCACCGAGCAGCTCCCGCAGCCCGGCGGCCAGTTGAGCACTGTGCGAGACCAGGACGACACCCACGTTTCCGCTCATGCCCCCGACCCTACGACCCGTCCACTGCTCCGGGAGAGTGAACGGGACCCGCGTGTCGCAGCCCGTGCCCGCCACCCCCGTCTGGCGTAGCGTCGGGACGGCGGCGTCCACGGCCCACGGTCCGCCGCAGCATCCTCACCAAGGGAGCGAAGAGCGTTGAAGAAGCTGATCAACACCCCGGAGAGCGTCCTGGAGGACGCGCTGGCCGGAGTCGCCGCCGCCCACCCCGAGTTGACGGTGGACATCCCCAACCGGGTGATCACCCGGACCGTCCGCCCCGACGCGCCCAAGGTCGCGCTGATCTCCGGCGGCGGCTCCGGCCACGAGCCGCTGCACGGCGGCTTCGTCGGGCGCGGCATGCTGGACGCCGCCTGCCCCGGCGAGGTGTTCACCTCCCCGGTGCCCGACCAGATGCTGGCCGCCGCCAAGGCCGTGGACTCGGGCGCGGGCGTCGTCTTCGTCGTGAAGAACTACACCGGCGACGTCATGAACTTCGAACTCGCCGCCGAACTCGCCGCCGAGGAGGGCGTCGAGGTCCGCACCGTCCTGGTCAACGACGACGTCGCGGTCGAGGATTCGACCTGGACCGCCGGCCGCCGCGGCACCGGCGCGACCGTCCTGGTCGAGAAGACGGCCGGCGCCCTGGCCGAACGCGGCGCCCCGCTCGACGAGGTCGCCGCCCTGGGCGAGCGGGTCAACGCCGCCTCCCGCTCCTTCGCGATCGCGCTCACCGCGGCGACCGTCCCGGCCGTCGGCAGGCCCGGCTTCGACCTGCCCGAGGACGAGATCGAGGTCGGCGTCGGCATCCATGGCGAGCCCGGCCGCCGCCGCGAGAAGCTGCGCCCGGCCCGCGAACTCGCCGCCGAGGTGGTCGAGACGATCCTCGCCGACCACCACCTCACCCCGGGCGACGAGGTGATCGCCCTGCTCAACGGCCTCGGCGGCACGCCCCTGATGGAGCTGTACATCGCCTACGGCGAGGTGGCCGCCCGGCTCGCCCAGCACGGCATCACGGTGGCCCGCAGCCTGGTCGGCAACTACGTGACCAGCCTCGACATGGCCGGCTTCTCGCTCACCCTCACCAAGGCCGACGCGCAGCTGCTGGAGCTCTGGGACGCCCCGGTCGACACCCCCGCCCTCAAGCGGGCCTGAGCCGGAGGAGGCGCCATGGACTTCGACACCCCGCTGTTCGACACCCCGCTGGCCGAGGCCTGGGTCCGCGCGATCGCCGCGGCCGTCGAGAAGGAGGAGGGCCGGCTGACCGAACTGGACTCCGCGATCGGCGACGGCGACCACGGCAGCAACCTCCGACGCGGCTTCGCCGCCGCCCTGACCGCCCTCGACGGCCTCCGGCCGGCCGGCCCCGGCGCGGTGCTCAGCAAGGCCGGCACCACCCTGATCTCCAAGGTCGGCGGCGCGTCCGGCCCGCTCTACGGCAAGGCCTTCCGCGCGATCGGCGCCGCCCTGCCCGGCCCGGCCGGCCCGGCCGACCTCGCCGACGCACTGGCGGCCGGCCTGGACGCTGTCCGCACCCTCGGCAGGGCCGAGCCCGGCGACAAGACGATCGTCGACGCCTACACCCCGGCCGTGGCCGCCTTCCGTGCCTGCGCCGCCGCGGGCGCCGCCCTCCCCGAGGCAGCGGGCGCGGCCGCCGACGCCGCCGAGCAGGGCGCCCGCGACACCATCCCGCTCCGGGCCCGCAAGGGCCGCGCCTCCTACCTGGGCGAACGCAGCATCGGCCACCAGGACCCGGGCGCGACCTCGACCGCCCTCCTCTTCCGCACCCTCGCCGAGGTCGCCGCGGGCTGACGCACCTCCGACCACCCCACCCCTTCAGGGAATACCCTGGAGGGGTATTGTGCTGTTCGAGTCAGAACCCGGGCCGACACCCGGGACCGTACCGACCGCTACCGACCTCCCGGAGGCCCTGATGTCCAGCACCATCACCTACACCGTGACCGGCATGACCTGCGGCCACTGCGAGAACGCGATCAGCGAGGAGCTCTCCGCCCTCGCCGGTGTCACCGAGGTCGCCGCCGACGCCAAGACCGGTACCGTGACGGTCTCCTCCTCCGCCCCGTTGGACGACGCGCAGGTCCGCGCCGCCGTCGACGAGGCCGGCTACGAGCTGGTCGGCCGGAACGCCTGAGCCCACCCGCCACGGCGGGGCCCGGGCAGCGGGCCCCGCCGTACGCCCCCACCAAGGAGCTGATCCGCATGAGTGCCACCGCCCCCGATGTCCAGGGCTCCGCCGCCGTCGAGACACGGGACCGGGTCGAGCTGTCGATCGGCGGGATGACCTGCGCCTCCTGCGCGGCCCGGATCGAGAAGAAGCTCAACCGGATGGACGGCGTGCAGGCCACGGTCAACTTCGCCACCGAGAAGGCCCGGGTGGACTACGGGCCCGGCGTGACGGTCGAGGACCTGATCGCCACCGTGGAGCGCACCGGCTACACCGCCGAGCCGCCACCGCCCCCGGACGTCACCGCCCCCGCGCCCGAACGGACCACGCGGCCCGAACAGCCCGCCGCCGACCCCCTGCTCGACCGGCTGCTGGTCAGCACCGTCCTCAGCGTCCCGGTGGTCATGCTGTCGATGATCCCGGCCCTGCAGTTCACCAACTGGCAGTGGCTGGCCTTCGCGCTCACCGGTCCGGTCGTCGTCCACGGCGGGTTGCCGTTCCACCGCGCCGCCTGGACCAACCTCAAGCACGGCGCCGCGACCATGGACACCCTCGTCTCGCTCGGCACCCTGGCCGCCTTCGGCTGGTCGGTCTGGGCGCTGTTCTGGGGCCACGCCGGGATGCCCGGGATGCGGCACGAGTTCTCGCTGTCGATCGGCGACACCGACGCCTCGTCCACCCTGTACCTGGAGACGGCCGCCGCCGTCACCGTGCTGATCCTGCTCGGCCGCTACCTGGAGGCCCGCTCCAAGCGCCGGGCCGGCGCCGCCCTGCACGCCCTGCTGGACCTCGGCGCCAAGGACGTGTCGGTGCTCCAGGGAGGCCGGGAGATGCGCCTGCCGGTGGCCCGACTCGCCGTCGGCATGCGGTTCGTGGTCCGCCCCGGCGAGAAGATCGCCACCGACGGCATGGTCGTCGAGGGCACCTCCGCGGTGGACGCCTCGATGCTCACCGGCGAGTCCGTCCCCGTCGAGGTCACCGTCGGCGACGCCGTCACCGGCGCGACCGTCAACGCCGGCGGGCGCCTGGTGGTCGAGGCCACCCGGATCGGCGCGGACACCCAGCTCGCCCGGATGGCCAAGCTGGTCGAGGAGGCGCAGAACGGCAAGGCCGCCGCGCAGCGCCTCGCCGACCGGATCTCCGCCGTCTTCGTCCCCGTCGTCATCCTCATCGCGCTCACCACCCTGGTCACCTGGCTGCTGGTCTCCGACAGCCCGACCGAGGCGTTCACCGCCGCCGTCGCCGTCCTGATCATCGCCTGCCCGTGCGCGCTCGGCCTGGCCACCCCGACCGCCTTGATGGTCGGCACCGGCCGCGGCGCCCAGATCGGCATCCTGATCAAGGGCCCCGAGGTGCTGGAGACCACCCGCAGGGTCGACACCGTCGTCCTCGACAAGACCGGCACCGTCACCACCGGCCGGATGGCACTGGTCGCCGTGCACACCGCCGAGGGCGTCACCGAAGCCGAGGCGCTGCGCCTCGCGGGCGCCCTGGAGCACGCCTCCGAGCACCCGATCGCCGCCGCCATCGCCGCCGCGGCCGCCGAGCGGACGGGCCAACTGCCGCCCGTCGAGGGCTTCGAGAACGTGCCCGGCCTCGGCGTCCAGGGCGTCGTGGACGGCCATGCAGTCGTCGCCGGGCGGGAGGCGCTGCTGAACGACTGGTCGCAGTACCTGCCGGAGGGTCTGGCCGAGGCCAAGCGCACCGCCGAGGCGGCGGGCCGGACCGCGATCGCGGTCGGCTGGGACGGCGAGGCGCGGGCCGTCCTGGAGGTCGCCGACGCGGTCAAGCCGACGAGCGCGGAGGCGATCGCCGAACTGCGTGCCCTGGGCCTGCGCCCGGTCCTGCTGACCGGGGACAACCGGACGGTGGCCGAGGCCGTCGCCGCCGAGGTCGGCATCGGCCCGGAGGACGTGATCGCCGAGGTGCTGCCCGAGGACAAGGTCGCCACCGTCGAACGCCTCCAGGGCGAGGGCCGCTCGGTCGCCATGGTCGGCGACGGCGTCAACGACGCCGCCGCGCTCGCCCGGGCTGACCTGGGCCTGGCCATGGGCACCGGCACCGACGCCGCGATCGAGGCGAGCGACCTCACCTTGGTCCGCGGCGACCTGCGCTCGGCGGCGGACGCCATCCGGCTCTCCCGCCGGACCCTCGGCACCATCCGGGGCAACCTGTTCTGGGCCTTCGGCTACAACGTCGCGGCGATCCCGCTGGCCGCGGCCGGACTGCTCAACCCGATGATCGCCGGCGCCGCGATGGCCTTCTCCTCGGTCTTCGTGGTCACCAACAGCCTCCGGCTGCGCCGCTTCAAGGCCGCCTGACAACGCGGAAGGGCCCGGACCGCATACGGTCCGGGCCCTCTTCCGTTGCCTCAACGGCCGAGCAGCTCGCCGCCGTTGCAGTGCAGGATCTCGCCGGTGATGAACCCGGCCTCCGGCGAGGCGAGGAAGAACACGGCCGCGGCGACCTCACCGGTCTCCCCGATCCGCCCGAGCAGGGTGCGGGCCGCCCGGCGGGAGACCTCGGCCTCGTCCAGCCGCGGGCCGAAGAACTCGGTGCCGGCCACCGTGCCCGGGGCGACGATGTTGGCGGTGATCCCCGAAGTGCCCAACTGGGCCGCCAGGAAGTGGTTCCAGGCGTGCAGCGAGGCCTTCGCCGCGCCGTACGAGCCGGCCCCGCGCAGGGCGGCGATCGAGCTGATGGTGACCACCCGGCCGGAGCCCGGCGTGAGCCGGTCCCGGATCGACTCGGTGAGCAGCACCACGGTCAGCACGTTCCGCTCGAAGTCGCCGCGCCAGCGGGCCAGCAGCGCGTGCGGGCCGCCGCCGATCACGGTCTCCCGGCTGCCGGCGTTGTTCACCAGCACGTCGATCCGCTCGGGCAGTTCGTCGAGTGCCGCCTCGACGGCGTCCGGGTCGGCGAGGTCGCAGACCAGCGGGGTGACGTTCGGCCCGAGGTCGGCCGCGGCCTTGTCCAGCACCGCCCGGCGGCGGCCGACGATCACGACCCGTTCGCCGGCCTCGGCGAACCGCCGCGCCACCTCGTACCCGATTCCCGTGCCACCGCCGGTGACAACGACGTTCCTGGCCATCTGCGCACTCCCTCCCCAGTTCCGCCGCCGCGCTGCGAGGGTGCGGGACGGTCCGTACCGGAATGCCACGATTCCTATCACGCTCGGTTGCCGTGACTGCGGGGAGGGTGACGTCCGGCGCGCGGGAAGGTGTGATATGAGCGCGGCACCATGCGCACACGGAGCGTGGCGAGAGGCAGGTCACATGCCTCGGGCGTAACTTCTCGCGCCCTGGTACGTCTTAGGTTGGTAGTGCGGCAGTTTTCCCGAGGACCGGAGACACGGCGAACGGCATCGTGTCCCCGCGCCTCCGCTGTCGCCGACGGGGCTCCGGCGGGCCCCGGGTCGGCCGTCGACCTCGACGGCCTTCGCGCACGGCGCCGGGGTCGTGGCGGGTCAGGGACGCTTTGAGCGGCCGTCCTGGGCTGCGGCCGGCCCCGGAGTCGTGCGTCGTTCGATTCCGTCCCCGTGCACACGCGCCCGTGCGGGAGTACCCGCGACGATGTGCGGCGCGGGAACACGCGAGGGCCCGGCCGCACACCGGCGGTTTCTAGTGGTCGTTGCAACACGTGGTCGGTTGTCTAGGCCGCGAGGAGTTTAGCCAGACGCTCGGCTGGGGTTTCCCAGCCGAGCGTTTTGCGTGGGCGGCGGTTGAGCTGGTCGGCGACGGCGGCCAGGTGCTCGGGCGTGTGGACCGACAGGTCGGTGCCCTTGGGGAAGTACTGCCGCAGCAGGCCGTTCGTGTTCTCGTTGGAGCCGCGCTACCAGGGACTGGCCGGGTCGCAGAAGTAGACCGGGATGTCGGTGGCCAGGCTGAACTCCGCGTGCCTGGCCATCTCGCTGCCCTGGTCCCAGGTCAGGGACCGCTTCAGCTGGACCGGGAGTGTCCGGGCGGTGGCCACTAGGGCGTCGCGGACGGTCTCGGCGGTGTGGTCGCCGGGCAGGTGCAGCAGCATCACGTAGCGGGTCGAACGCTCGACCAGGGTGCCGATCGCGGACTTGTGCTCCTTGCCGAGGATCAGATCGCCCTCCCAGTGGCCGGGGACGGCCCGGTCCTCGGCCTCGGCGGGGCGCTCGCTGATCATGACCATCGGGTCGGTGAAGCGGGAACGCCGGCAGTTGGCCTGCCGCTGGGGCCTGCGGCGGGCCCGGCCTGAGCGCAGGGCACCGGCGAGCTCGCGCCGCAGCTCGCCGCGGCCCTGGACGTAGAGCGCCTGGTAGACGGTCTCGTGGACCACGTGCATCTCCGGCCGGTCGGGGAACTGTCGACGTAGAGCGTGGCAGATCTGCTCCGGGCTCCACTGCTCGTCCAGCATCGCCTGGACGGCGGCGTGCAGCTCGGGGTTCTCGGTGATCTTGCGGGCCTTGGGGCGGGGCCGGCGAGCGTCCGCCCTGGCCTGGGCGGCGTGCGGACGGTAGTGCCACTGCCCGCGAGTGCCCTCGGTGCGGTTGCGGCGGATCTCCCGGCTGATGGTGGACGGACTGCGGCCCAGCTCCGCGGCGATGGCCCGCACGGTGGCCTTCTCCCGCAGCCGGTCGGCGATGTGGATCCGCTCGTCCTCGCTCAGATACCGGGAGACACCGGAAGGCGGCACCACCATGCGAATCGGTGGTGCCGCCTTCTGCCGCTGCTCGGCTCCGCGGCCGTGACGCCACTTCTGGCCGGTCCGGCGGGCGATGCCGACGATCCGGCACGCCTCGGTGTTCGTGTAGCCCTGCTGCATGAGCCGGGAGTATGCCTCCCGTTCCCGGCGCAGCTTCACAGGCCCCTGGGCCGTCCGGCCCTTGCGGATCTCGAAGTCCAATGCATCCCCTGAACTGGGGTGTTGCAACGACTCCTAGAACCCAAGCACCTGCGGCCGGGCCCTTCGGGGTTCTGCGTCAGCGGTCGCCGAGGGCGACGTAGTCGCGGATCGCGGTGCCCGTGTAGATCTGGCGCGGACGGCCGATCCGGCTGGTCGGGTCGTTGATCATCTCGTGCCAGTGGGCGATCCAGCCCGGCAGCCGGCCGAGGGCGAACAGCACGGTGAACATGCTGGTCGGGAAGCCCATGGCGCGGTAGATCAGGCCGGTGTAGAAGTCCACGTTCGGGTAGAGCTTGCGCGAGACGAAGAAGTCGTCCTTGAGGGCGTGCTCCTCCAGCTTGAGCGCGATGTCCAGCAGCTCGTCGTTCTTGCCGAGCTGGCCGAGCACCTCGTGCGCGAGCTTCTTGACCTGCGCGGCACGCGGGTCGAAGGCCTTGTAGACGCGGTGGCCGAAGCCCATCAGCTTGACGCCGGCCTCGCGGTTCTTGACCTTCGTGATGAAGGCGTCGACGTCGCCGCCGTCCTTCTGGATGCTCTCCAGCATCTCCAGCACGGCCTGGTTGGCGCCGCCGTGCAGCGGGCCCCAGAGCGCGGAGATACCGGCCGAGATCGAGGCGAACAGGTTGGCGTGGCTGGAGCCGACCAGGCGCACGGTGGAGGTCGAGCAGTTCTGCTCGTGGTCCGCGTGCAGGATGAGCAGCTTGTCGAGGGCGTTGACCACGACCGGGTTGAGCTCGTAGTCCTCGGCCGGGACGGCGAAGGTCATCCGGAGGAAGTTCTCGACGTAGCTCAGGTCGTTGCGCGGGTAGACGAAGGGCTGGCCCATCGCCTTCTTGTACGCGTAGGCCGCGATCGTGGGCAGCTTGGCGAGCAGGCGGACGGTCGACAGGTGGCGCTGGGCCGAGTCGAACGGGTTGTGGCTCTCCGGGTAGAACGTGGACAGCGCACCGACCACCGAGGACAGCATCGCCATCGGGTGGGCGTCCCGCGGGAAGCCCTGGAAGAACCGCTTGACGTCCTCGTGCAGCAGGGTGTGCTGGGTGATCTCGCGGTTGAACTCGGCCAGCTGGTCCGCCTTGGGCAGCTCGCCGTTGATCAGGAGGTACGCGGTCTCGATGAAGCCGCCCTCTGACGCGAGCTGCTCGATCGGGTAGCCGCGGTACCGCAGGATGCCGGCGTCACCGTCCACGAAGGTGATCGCGGACTTGTACGCGGCGGTGTTACCGAAGCCGTTGTCCAGGGTGACCAGGCCGGTCTGCGGGAGCAGCTTCGAGATGTCGAAGCCGGCGTTGCCCGCAGTGCTCTCGACGACGGGGTACTCGTACTCGCCGTCCTGGTACCGCAGTACTACCGAGTTGTCGCTCACGTCTTCCTCACCGACGAAATGAATCCTCTTCCAAGGTGCCCTGACTGTCTCTACCTTCCCCCATCTGGAGGACAGTCGCGCACCCGGGGTGGCCCGAAAGGGCCCGCCCCTACAAAACCTGCCGCCACAGCCGGTACGAACCGGACAAGATCGGCACCACCCTAGGCTCTGCCGTAAATCTCTTCACGTCAAGAGAACATTAGAGGCAACCATCCTGTTGGATAATCATCCAGTCGCAAGTCGGTGATCGAGCGCGGCATGCCTCCGACCTGCACTGACGGCTCGCACAGCCTGCGCGATCGCCTTCCGTGACCCAACCAGCACCACGAGTTTCCGTGCCCTGGTCACGGCGGTGTACAAGAGGTTTCGCTGGAGCATCGTCCAAGCGGACATAGTGACCGGAATCACCACCACCGGATACTCACTGCCCTGCGAGCGGTGGATCGTCACCGCGTACGCGTGGGCCAGTTCGTCGAGTTCGTCGAAGTCGTACGGCACCTCCTCGTCCTCGTCGGTGAGCACCGTCAGCCGCTGGTCGTCCAGGCTGAGAGCGGTCACCACTCCCACTGTGCCGTTGAAGACGCCGTTCCGCCCCTTGTCGTAGTTGTTGCGGATCTGGGTGACCTTGTCCCCCACCCGGAACGTCCGCCCGCCGAACCGCCGCTCCGCCAGCCCCTCCCGGGCCGGTGTCACCGCCGCTTGCAGCAGCGTGTTCAGATTCCCCGCCCCGGCCGGCCCCCGGTGCATCGGCGCCAGCACCTGGACGTCCCGGCGCGGGTCGAACCCGAACTTCTGCGGGATCCGCCGCGCCACCACGTCCACCGTCAGACCGGCCGCCAGCTCCGCGTCGTCCTCCGCGAACAGGAAGAAGTCCGGCAGGCCGTCCGTCAGCGGCGGCTTCCCCTCGTTGATCCGGTGTGCGTTGGTCACCACACCCGACTGCTGCGCCTGCCGGAAGATCCTGGTCAGCCGCACCGACGGAATCGGCCCGCCCTCCGCCAGCATGTCCCGCAGCACCTCCCCGGCGCCCACCGACGGCAGCTGGTCCACGTCCCCGACGAACAGCAGGTGCGCCCCCGGCGGCACCGCCTTGACCAGCTTGTTCGCCAGGATCAGGTCCAGCATCGAGGCCTCGTCGACCACCACCAGATCCGCGTCCAGCGGCCGGTCCCGGTCGTACGCCGCGTCCCCGCCCGGCTTCAGCTCGAGCAGCCGGTGCACCGTCGAGGCCTCCGCCCCGGTCAGCTCCGCCAGCCGCTTCGCCGCCCGGCCGGTCGGCGCCGCCAGCACCACCTTCGCCCGCTTCGCCAGTGCCAGCGTCACGATCGACTTCACCGTGAACGACTTGCCGCAGCCCGGACCACCCGTCAGCACCGCGACCTTCTCCGTCAGCGCCAACCGCACCGCCTGCTCCTGCTCCGGCGCCAGCTCGGCCCCGGTGCGCCTCGCCAGCCACTCCAGCGCCACCGGCCAGTCGACCGACCCGAACCACGGCATCCTGTCCGCGTCGGCCCGCAGCAGCCGCAGCAGCTGGTTGGCGAGCGAGATCTCCGCGCGGTGGAACGGCACCAGGTACACCGCGGTGATCGGCTCACCGCCCTCCCCCGGCACCGACTCGCGCACCACCCCCTCCGCCGCCACCAGCTCCGCCAGGCAGTCGATCACCAGCCCCACGTCCACCTGGAGCAGCTTCACGCCGTCCGCGATCAGCCGCTCCTCCGGCAGATAGCAGTGCCCCTGGTCGCTGCTCTGCGACAGCGCGTACTGCAAACCGGCCTTCACCCGCTCGGGGCTGTCGTGCGGAATCCCCACCGCCTGCGCGATCCGGTCCGCCGTCAGGAAACCGATGCCCCACACGTCCGCGGCCAGCCGGTACGGCTCTTTCCGCACCACCCCGATCGAGGCGTCTCCGTACTGCTTGTAGATGCGCACGGCCAGCGAGGTCGACACCCCGACGCCCTGCAGGAAGACCATGACCTCCTTGATGGCCTTCTGCTCCTCCCAGGCCGCCGCGATCTTCTTCGTCCGCTTCGGCCCCAGCCCCGGCACCTCGATCAGCCGACCGGGCTCGTTCTCGATCACCTCCAGGGTGTCCGCCCCGAACCGCTCCACGATCCGCTCGGCGAACCGCGGCCCGATCCCCTTGATCAGGCCCGACCCGAGATACCGCTGGATCCCCTGCACGGTGGCCGGCAGCACCGTCGTGTAGTTCTCCACCACGAACTGCCGCCCGTACTGCGGGTGCGAGCCCCACCGCCCGTGCAGCCGCAGCGACTCCCCGACCTGCGCCCCCAGCAGCGCCCCCACGACGGTCAGCAGGTCGTTACTGCCCCGGCCGGTGTCCACCCGGGCCACCGTGTACCCGGTCTCCTCGTTGGCGTAGGTGATCCGCTCCAGCACCCCCTCCACCTGGGCGAGCTGGCGCTGCGCGAGCTGCTGTCCCGCCTGCGGCTGCCTGGCCACCGGGACCCCCTTCGACCGGTACGGGCGGACCTTTCCGCTACGCACCGTACCGCCCCGGTCGGACAGGCCCCGAGCCGCTGTCAGCGGCCTCTCCCGAGGGCCCGTGCCGGCAGCCTCCGTCAACGACCCCTGCCGGTCTGCCGTGCGGCCCTCCGGCGCAGGTGCCACGCTGGGAGGGACCGGGGGGTCGCCGACCGAGCCCGCGCCCGTACGGGCCCCGTCCGAGGAGCAGTGCCATGCTCACCACCGCCTACCGCCCCGGCTCCCCGGTCTGGCTCGACCTGAGCAGCCCCGACACCCGGGCCTCCGTGGACTTCTACACCACCCTGTTCGGCTGGACCTTCGACTCGGCGGGCCCCGAGGCCGGCGGCTACGGCTTCTTCCAGCTCGACGACCGGACGGTCGCCGCCCTAGGCCCGCTCGCCGAGGACAACGCCCTGCCCGCCTGGACGCTGTACTTCCACACCCCCGACGCCGACCGCACCACCGAACTCGTCCGCCAGGCCGGCGGGCGCGTCCGGTTCGCCCCCTTCAACGTCTTCACCGCGGGCCGGATGGCCGGCTACACCGACCCGATCGGCGCCGAGTTCGCCGTCTGGCAGCCCCACGACACCCCCGGCCTCGACGTGGTCACCGAGGAGGGCAGCCTCTGCTGGACGGAGTGCTACAGCGTCGACGCCGAGCGCTCCAAGGCCTTCTACCGTGCGGTCTTCGGCTGGCAGGAGCAGGACGTCCCGATCGGGGAAGCGCTCTACACCGTCCTCACCCCGGCCGGCGGCGGCACCGACGACGCACACGGCGGCATCATGCAGCTCGGCCCCGAGCAGACCGCCGCCGGCACCACCTCGCACTGGCTCCCCTACTTCGAGGTCCCCAACGTCGACGCGAGCCTCGCCATCGCGAGCACCCTCGGAGCGACCGTCCGGATCGCCGCCATGGACGTCCACGGCGTGGGCCGGCTCGCCCAGCTGCACGACCCGCACGGCGCCGTCTTCGCCGTCATCACCAGCGCCAAGCCCGGCGAGTGACGCCGGCTCACCCCGCCTGGATCACCCCTCAGGAGGGCCGTGAAGGCGTGCTACGGGCACGGCCGGGCGGTGGTGCGGGTGAGGGAGCCTCCTATCCTCTGATCATGACCGATCTGATGATCCGCCGGGCCACCGAAGAGGACCTTCCGGCGATAGTGGCCATGCTCGCCGACGACACCCTGGGCGCCACCCGCGAGAGCCCCGACGACCTCACCCCCTACCGCACCGCCTTCGCGCGCATCGACGGCGACCCGCACCAGCACCTGGTCGTCGCCGAACGCGCCGGCCGGACCGTCGGCACCCTGCAGCTGACCCTCGTCCCCGGCCTCTCCCGGAAGGGCTCCATCCGCACCATCATCGAGGCCGTCCGCATCCACGCCGACGAACGCGGCAGCGGTCTCGGCACCCAGCTGATCGAGTGGGCGATCGACCACTCCCGTGACCTCGGCGCCGACCTCGTCCAGCTCACCTCGGACGCCACCCGCACCGACGCCCACCGCTTCTACGAGCGGCTCGGCTTCGTCCGGTCGCACTACGGCTTCAAGCTTCCGATCTGAAGCCTCCCGGAAATGCGAAGAACCCCCATCCGGAATCGGATGGGGGTTCTTCGGAATAATTGTTCGGCGGCGTCCTACTCTCCCACAGGGTCCCCCCTGCAGTACCATCGGCGCTGTAAGGCTTAGCTTCCGGGTTCGGAATGTAACCGGGCGTTTCCCTCACGCTATGACCACCGAAACACTATGAAACTGTCCGACCCGCCGACAGGGCAGTCGTTGTTTCAGAACAACACAGTGGACGCGAGCAACTGAGGACAAGCCCTCGGCCTATTAGTACCGGTCAACTCCACCCCTCACAGGGCTTCCATATCCGGCCTATCAACCCAGTCGTCTACTGGGAGCCTTACCCTCTCAAGGAGGTGGGAGTGCTCATCTCGAAGCAGGCTTCCCGCTTAGATGCTTTCAGCGGTTATCCCTCCCGAACGTAGCCAACCAGCCATGCCCTTGGCAGAACAACTGGCACACCAGAGGTTCGTCCGTCCCGGTCCTCTCGTACTAGGGACAGCCCTTCTCAACACTCCTACGCGCACAGCGGATAGGGACCGAACTGTCTCACGACGTTCTAAACCCAGCTCGCGTACCGCTTTAATGGGCGAACAGCCCAACCCTTGGGACCTACTCCAGCCCCAGGATGCGACGAGCCGACATCGAGGTGCCAAACCATCCCGTCGATATGGACTCTTGGGGAAGATCAGCCTGTTATCCCCGGGGTACCTTTTATCCGTTGAGCGACGGCGCTTCCACAAGCCACCGCCGGATCACTAGTCCCTACTTTCGTACCTGCTCGACCCGTCAGTCTCACAGTCAAGCTCCCTTGTGCACTTACACTCAACACCTGATTGCCAACCAGGCTGAGGGAACCTTTGGGCGCCTCCGTTACCCTTTAGGAGGCAACCGCCCCAGTTAAACTACCCACCAGACACTGTCCCTGATCCGGATCACGGACCCAGGTTAGACATCCAGCACGACCAGAGTGGTATTTCAACGACGACTCCACAACAACTGGCGTTGCCGCTTCACAGTCTCCCACCTATCCTACACAAGCCGAACCGAACACCAATATCAAGCTATAGTAAAGGTCCCGGGGTCTTTCCGTCCTGCTGCGCGAAACGAGCATCTTTACTCGTAATGCAATTTCACCGGGCCTATGGTTGAGACAGTCGAGAAGTCGTTACGCCATTCGTGCAGGTCGGAACTTACCCGACAAGGAATTTCGCTACCTTAGGATGGTTATAGTTACC